>WQTW01000001.1 GCA_009786085.1 Pseudomonadota bacterium
CATTGCGAGCGAAGCGAAGCAATCCAGCGTTTTTTTGTTGCACACATTTTCTGGATTGCTTCGCTTCGCTCGCAATGACGCAGATTTTTTCTTTGCGCTCTATGCGTTTCTATGCGTTCTTTGCGGTGAAATGGTTTTTGCTGGGATTCCCGCCACGCTTCGCTCGCGGCTAAAGGCCGCTCATCGCCAGCCTACGCCTCTGACCTCTGATTCCTGATTGCGCCTCCGCGTGAGGCATCCAATCATGACATAAGTTATAATAGCCGCTACGCTACTTTTTAACCTTTGCCTTGTTGCCCTTTTCGTCAACCCCTCCGGATGTTTCGATCCCGTCTCAATCCCCGCTTTACCGAGAAAGATGGGCATGGGTCGTTTTCGCGCTGATCGTGACGCTGGGGGTGACGCTACGCCTCCATCAGTTCATCGAGCAGGTGCTGATCGAGGACGAGTGGCACGCCGTCCACCGCATTCTTTCGTTTACCGCGGCGGAAACGTTCCGCACCTTCGGTCATTCCGATCATTGCATTCCGCTGACGCTTTTGTACGGCTGGATCGCCGATCATTTCGGTTTGAGCGAAACGCTGATGCGCGCGCCGATGATGGCGGCGGGCATTTTGTTGCTGTTTCTTTTCCCCTGGTACATCGCGCGGCGACTGGGCTGGCCGACGGCGTTGCTTTTCGCGTTGTTTCTGGCGATCTCGCCGCTGCTGATCTCGTACAGCCGAATGGCGCGACCTTTCGCGTTGACCGTCTTTCTGAGTTGGCTCGCCCACGCCGCATTCCTGCGCTTCTGGGCGGCGACGACAACGCGGCAGGCGGTTTTGTTCGGAACGGGCTACGTCACCAGCGCCGCGCTGGCGACCTGGTTGCATTTGATCGTCGCGCCGTTTGTCGCCGCGCCGTTTTTGTGGGGGCTGTGGCAGCTTTTCCGTTCTTCCGACAAAGACCAGCGAAAAACATGGCTTCTGCGCGGCACGGTGCTAGCAGCAAGTTTTGCCGTTGTCACCATCGCGTTGATCGCTCCGCCTCTCATCGGCGATCTGACCGCGCTGTCCTCGAAAAGCGGCGCCGATTTGCCCAACCGGGAAACGCTGAAAGGCGCGTCGTATTTCTGGACCGGCGCCACCCAGACATGGGCGATGATCGTGTGCATCGCCTTGATGATCCCCGGTCTTTTTTCCGTCTGCCGACTTCCCATCGTGCGAACCGGGTTGCTTGGCATCGCTTTGACCCTGATCGGTATTCTGGTGCTTCGCCCCAGTTGGGTTTTCGTTTCGGTGACGTTCACCCGCTACTTGTTACCGCTGTTGCCGTTGCTCTTGCTGTTTCTGGCGGCGGGATGTTTGCAGATCGGACAACTCTTGCAAAGAAAAATCCCGTTCCTGCGAGGGAAAGAATGGATGGTGGCCGCCATCCCATTCACGGCGATGGTGTTGGCGTCGCCGCTTTACCAGAGTTTGCGCATTCCCAATTCAAACAGCCTCGATTACTACCATGTGCTCGATTACCGCCCCTGGTTTCTCCCGCTTCAGATGCGCGACCATAAAGTACGCGCTTCTTCTTTCTGGAAACAACGGGCGGCATTGCCTGCCGCCAGCGAACGTATTGCCGTAGCGCCGTTCTCTTTTGAAAGCGACAAATGGCCGGCGACGCCGTTGGAAGCGCTCTCGAAACAGCGCATCATCCCCGCTTACCTGAACGGTTTTTGTCATCACAACCGGTCGGGAGAATTGCTCCATCTCGACGACAAACGTTTCCGGTTTCGCAACGCCGTTTTTCTGACGGACGTTCAGGCGCTTCGTGACCACCGCATCGACTGGATTGTCTGGCAGAAAACGTTCCCCGATCCGGTCTGGAAAGAAGTGACCGGAAAAACAGTGCTCTGGGACAGCACCGATCTGCCCGCCTGCGAAGCCAAGTGGCGCGCGACCTTCGGAACGCCTGATGTTGAGGACGAATTTTTAATCGCTTACCGCGTCAAGAATCTTTGAACCATGCTCAACCAAAAGAAAATCATCGTCGTGATGCCAGCCTACCGCGCCGGAAAAACGCTGGAAAGAACGTATCAGGCGTTGCCGCACGATGTCGTCGATGAAGTCCTGCTGGTCGATGATTGCAGCGATGACGACACGACGGAAGTCGCGCGCCGTCTCGGCATCACGGTCATCCGGCACACGGTCAACACCGGCTACGGCGGCAATCAAAAAACCTGTTACCGCGAAGCGTTGGCGCGTGGCGCCGACATCGTGGTGATGGTGCATCCCGATTATCAGTACGAACCGCGCCTGGTCACGGCGATGGCGGGAATGATCGCTTCCGGCGTTTACGATGTGGTGCTGGGGTCGCGCATCCTCGGCAACGGCGCGTTGCAGGGCGGCATGCCTTTGTGGAAATACGTCGCCAACCGCGCATTGACGGCTTTTGAAAACCTGCTGTTGGGCGCGAAACTTTCCGAGTACCACACCGGATACCGCGCTTACACGCGAGAAACGCTGGAACAACTTCCCTGGCAGCGCAATTCCGACGATTTCGTTTTCGACAACCAGTTTCTGGCGCAGGCCATCCTGGCGCGTGCGCGAATCGGCGAACTGTCCGTGCCGACCCGCTATTTTCCCGAAGCCAGCTCGATCAATTTCCGCCGCTCGGTGCGCTACGGTTTCGGCGTTCTCGGCACCTCGGCGCTGGGGTTTCTGGCGCGTACCGGTTTGTGGCGGCATCGGTTGTTTCGGTCGATGGATTTTTAACCACGAAAGACACGAAAAAACACGAAAGCTATTGCACAATGCCTCCGCGCAATTGTCTTCTGACCTCTGACCTCTGACCTCTGACCTCTGACATCTGACATCTGCCCATGATCCGTCGCCATTTCCGCAGTTTCAGCTTGCATGTGCTGACCGGCATTCTCGCGGTCGCGGCGCATTATCTGACCCTGTTCGGCCTGCTGTCTTTGGCGGTGTCGCCGCTGGCCGCAACCACCGTCGGCTTTTTATGCGGCGCGCTGGTGCGTTTTACCCTTTCGTATTTCCACGTTTTTTCGCCGACGCGGGGCGTCACCGCCGCCAGTTGGCGCTTCGTTTTGGCGATTGCGTTGCAGGTTTCCTGCAACGCGCTGCTGGTCAAAGGCGCAATGTCGCTTGGATTGTCGATCTGGCCTGCCCAGATTCTGGCGACCGGACTTTTGACCTTCCTCAATTATCTTGTGTACCGCTGGTGGGTTTTTCGCTAAGTTGGACGCAGACAGCGCCAAATCCCGGGCGAACGGGTACAATAGAAAGATCATTTTTTCACTACCCCAGGAGCAATATCCATGGCCCTCGTTTCCATGCGTCAACTTCTCGACCACGCCGCCGAACACGGCTATGGTTTACCCGCCTTCAACGTCAACAATCTCGAACAAGTTCAAGCCATCATGGCCGCGGCGCACGAAACAAACAGCCCGGTCATCATGCAAGCCTCTGCCGGCGCGCGCAAGTACGCCGGCGGCGTGTTTTTGCGCGAGCTGATTGCCGCCGCCGTTGAAAGCTACCCGGACATTCCGGTTGTCATGCACCTGGATCACGGCCAATCGTTGCCGATCTGTCTGTCCGCGATGCGGATGGGCTTTTCGAGCGTGATGATGGACGGTTCGCTGAAAGAGGACGGGAAAACCGTCGCCGACTTCGCGTACAACGTCGCGATCACTTCAAAAGTCGTCGAAATGGCGCACGCCATCGGCCTCAGCGTCGAAGGCGAACTGGGTTGCCTCGGTTCGCTGGAAACGATGGAAGGAGAAAAAGAGGACGGTCACGGCGCAGAAGGAAAGCTGTCACGCGAGGCGTTGCTGACCGATCCCGCCCAGGCCGCCGACTTCGTTCGCGCCACCCAGGTCGATGCGCTGGCGATTGCGATCGGCACCTCGCACGGCGCTTACAAATTTACGCGCAAGCCGACCGGCGACATTCTCGCCATCGAGCGGATCAAGGACATTCACGCCAGACTTCCGAACACCCACCTGGTCATGCACGGCTCGTCGTCGGTGCCGCAGGAATACCTCGCCGAAATCCGCAAGTACGGCGGCGACATGAAAGAAACCTATGGCGTGCCGGTCGAAGAAATCCTGCAAGGCATCCAATACGGCGTGCGCAAAATCAACATCGACACCGACATCCGGCTGGCGATGACCGCAGCGATCCGTCGTTTCTTTGTCGAAAACCCGTCCAAATTCGACCCGCGCGAATACCTGAAGCCTGCCCGTGAAGCGGCCAGCGCCCTGTGCAAACTGCGCTACGAACAATTCGGTTGCGCCGGCATGGCGTCGAAAATCAAACCGGCAAGCCTCGATGTCATGGCTTCCCGCTACCAAAAAGGAGAGCTTGCTCAAATAACGCGCTGATGATCGAAATGTCGCATTCAGAAACCATGTTCATTATCTGAAGTTTTTTTCAAGGAGAAGCCCATCATGCATCTGTTCAGCTACCACAACCCGACAACACTCTTTTTCGGCAAAGGACAGATCATTGCAGTACGACGCGCCATTCCCGAAAAACACAAAGTACTGGTGCTTTACGGCGGCGGCAGCGTCAAGAAAAACAGCGTCCTCGATCAGGTTCGGGCAGCGCTGAACAAACACACCTTCCTCGAATTCGGCGGCATCGAACCCAACCCCAGCTACGAAACATTGATGGGCGCTGTCGAACTGGCGAAGCGCGAAGGCATCGATTACCTGCTGGCCGTCGGCGGCGGCTCCGTGATTGACGGCGCCAAATTCATCGCCGCCGCGATTCCGTTTGAAGGCAAGGACGCCTGGGACATCGTTGAAAAACATGCGCCGGTGACCAAAGTGCTTCCGTTGTCGTGCGTCTTGACCTTGCCGGCGGCAGGATCGGAAAGCAATAACGGCGCCGTGATTTCGCACACGGCGAAAGGCGTCAAGCTCCCGTTTTTCCATCCGCAACTGTATCCGGTGTTCGCCGTGCTCGACCCGACAACGACCTACACCTTACCGCTCAAACAGATCGGCAACGGCGTCGTCGATGCGTTCGTTCACGTCGCCGAGCAATACCTGACCGCGCCGGCGCAAGCCTTCGTTCAGGATTACTACGCCGAAGGTTTGCTCAAAACCTTGCTTGAAATCGGGCCGCAGACCTTGCAGCATCCGCTCGATTACGAAGCGCGCGCCAACTTCATGTGGGCGGCCAATCAGGCGTTGAACGGCTTGATCGGCGTCGGTGTGCCGCAAGACTGGAGCACGCACATGATCGGTCACGAACTGACCGCGATGTACGGCTTCGACCACGCGCAAACCCTGGCGGCCATTTTGCCGCACAACTTGCGCGTGCGCCGCAAATCCAAACGCGCCAAACTGCTGCAATACGCCCGGCGGGTCTGGAACATCACGGAAAGCGACGAAGAAAAAGCGATCGATATGGCGATCAACAAAACGGCTGCGTTCTTTGAGGCGATGGGACTGAAAAGCAGTCTGGCGAAGCTGGGCGTTGAACGCGACGTTATCGAAAAACTGCCGGTGCGATTGCAGGAACACGGCTTGACCGCACTCGGCGAACACGGCGAAGTCACGCCGGTCGTCGTCAAACAAATACTGACGGCGAGTATGGGATAGCAGGGATCAGAGGTCAGGGATTAGGGATCAGAAAAGTCGGCGTCATTGCGAGCGAAGCGAAGCAATCAAAAAAGATAACCACGAAAGGTACGAAGAGCACGAAAGGGTTATGGTTGCTTCACGCGAAGGCACGAAACGGCGAAGAAATAAAGCGTCGCCGGGATGACGCGCAGCGTAATCCTAGATGTTATCCATCACTTGTAAAGAATTAACCATCAATCACAACCAAGGAGACAAAGCATGAAAAGAAGCATAAGAACAGTAACTTTCTTCGCTGTAAGCGCATCAGCGCTCTTTCTTTCTGGCTGCGCGCCTCAGTTATATATACGCGATACGCCATCGGTAACGCTCGGAAGCTATGAAAAAATCCGTGGTGATTGGGTATATACAATTGATGATTCAATCAAAGATGCGCGACGTAGCGGGTTTAAACCAAGCGGCCATGTATGTAGTGCACACACCTTCACATTGTCTGCTGGTGACCAATTGACAAGTGCTACACGGAAAATGTTGGAGGATATAACTGGAGGCCGACAGGATCGTGCCGAAAACTCCATTACGGTACGGCTTGAATCATTTGCGCCACGTTTTAGTTGCGCCATGGGGCCGATAGAAGGAACATGCACCGGAACCTCTGAAGTCGCGCTCGCATTCTCTGTTGTAAAAGATGGAACGCGATCTAACTTCATCGTCACATCGGAACGCAGTGCAGATGCTCCTGCTGGGCAACTGTGCGCAAACGCCCTTGACGCACCGGCAGAGGCTACCCGCAAGGCTATCAAGGATGTGATAGAGCGCGCCTCTGAGCGGCTCATCACAATTTCCGAAAGGTAGCCCATAAACTGGGTTATCCCGGCTACGTTTTCTGTTCTGGATTACTTCGCTTCGCTCGCAATGACGCCTTTCTTCTTCGCGCCTTCGCGTGACGGTTTTTTCTTTGCGCTCTATGCGTTTCTTTGCGTTCTTTGCGGTGAAATGGTTTTTCTGACACCTGACCTCTGATATCTGACCTCTGAAAACCCCATCCCCACCCCAACCCTCCCCTTGAAGGGGAGGGAACCTCGTTCCTTCGCAGCTTCGCGCCTTCGCGTGAGGTCATGTTTTTCTGATGCCTGATTTCTGACCTCTGATTCCTGCCAACCCCATCAATACCACCCACCCCAGCGCAACGATCAACACCGCCAGCGCCGCCGGACTGAGGGTGGGCACTGAAGCGGTGGTGCTGGTTACAGTTGTTCCGCCGGAAGGCGTAAGCCGCGTCACCCAAACGGTGGATGTGCCATCGCTGTACATATGGCTGTAGTCCGCCTTGCTGGAAGGAACGGTGTCGGCCATGGTCTTGATAACGCCCTGGATGTTGATGTACGGTTCTGCGGTGAGTGTGCCGTCGATGGTCACGGTGCCGCCGGTGCGCGCTGCCGCGCCGGAGAATTTGGGGTTCGCCGTCGTCACGACGACATCGTTTTTGATCGCGATCGCAGCACCGGCTCGCGCCGCAACACCGGCAACGTCGTTGGCGCTTGTCGATGCGAACGCGGCGTGGACGGCTCCGTTGACCGTAACCGTGGTGTCCGCGTCCGTGGCGCGAACGGCGGCAGCATCGCTGGTCGTGATGCTGCCGGTCACAAGAACCCTGGAACCTTCCCAGGCATCCACCCCGCGAACGGCTGCGCCAACCGCGCTCACGTTGCCATTGACGATAACGGTCGCCTGGGTGTCGCTATAGATAGCATCATGAGTGTCGTCGCTCGCTACCGAAATGTTACCGTTGATGGTTACGACGGTGCCCGCACTGAATGCGCCGATAGCGTCGCCATCGGCAGCGGTCACGTTGCCGTTCACGGTGATTTGAGCGCCGCTCACGGCGATAAGCCCTATGTCGCCGGCGCCAAAAGCTTCGACATCGCCGTTGACGATCACCGTCGTCTGGTCGTTGCCCCAAATCGCCGTGTAGCGGTCGCTATTCACTTGCACGCCGGTCAACATACAGAATGAACCATCGTCTTTGATGTGAAGCGAATCGCGGCCAGTGGAAGAGACTGTGAAACTGCCCGCGCCTGCCGGAACAGGCGTGTAATCAACCCTGCTGCCGCCATGCACAAGCAAACCGACGCCGACGTTGTTTGAAATCTTCAGCTTGTGCCTGTTCAGATCGAACGTGATGTTTTTACCGTCGATCTCCAACCCGTCGGAGACGTGAACATCGGCTTGCAGTTTGATGATGTGCTGACCGCCGCCCAGCGCGTTGATATCGGCTTGCAGATTTCCGGTCAGCGTGGGTGTGCCATTGATATCATAATCACCCGCCGCCGCATGAGCCGCAATCGGCATGCACGTTAAAAGCCCAAGCGTCAGCGCCGAACCGAGCGCGAACAAGAAATAACGAAAACGCGAGAGGCGAAAAGAAAAGGAAGAAAAACGCCCGGAAGAAACACCCGGGCAGGATATTACGAAAAGCATGGGACGCTCCTTTATTATGGATAAAGGTCTGACAGCACGCTGTCACCCAAAGTTCCATCGTATGGAAACGTTCTTGTCAAATATGTTAACCGAAAAGAATGCGTGGGTTGGGATGAAACGTAGCGCATTCCCGGCAAAAACAATTTAACCGCAAAGATCGCATCGGGCGCAAAGAAAAACGTTTAACCACGAGCTGTGTATTTTTTGTGTCTTTTCGTGGTTAAAAGATTTTTGCGGTCGAAATCACTTCACCTTGATTTCCGTCCACAAGCGATTCGCCAATCGCCGTTCTTTACGCGGATAATCTTTCAACATCTGCAAGCGCTCGAAGGTCTCGGCGTCGGGAAACACCGCCTTATTCTCCTTGATGTCCTGCTCGATATATTCGAGCGACAATTCATTGATGCTGCCGGAGCCGGTCAGGTTGGACAGTTCTGCCGTGCTTTGTTTGTCGATCAGGAAGTCGATCAGTTGATACGCGAGGTCGAGGTGCGGCGCGCTTTTGTGAATCACCATATTATCGACAGCGAGCACCGCGCCCTCTTTCGGCAGCGATGAAGCGATGGTGAACGGTCGTCCCGCCGCTTTGGCGTCCTGATCGGCCTGAAACATATCGTTCGAATAGCCGTGCGCCACCCAGATGTTGCCGATGGTCAGTTCCTTGATGTACGACGACGCATTGAACGCCGCCCAGTACGGCTTGGCGCGCAGAATCAGATCGCGCGCTTCTTTGAGATGCGCTTCGTCGCTGTCGTTGACCGAGTAACCGAGGTAGAGCAGCGCCGCCGCAAAGAGTTCGCGCTGGCTGTCCATCACGGTGATTTTTCCCTTCAGTTTTTTGAGAAGTTCGGGTTCAAAAATCAGCGCCCAGGAATCGACGGGCAAATCCAGTTCCTTGATTTTCTCAGCGTTGTAGCCGATCAAGGTAATCGAGTAACCATAAGGAACCGAATACTGGTTGCCGGAATCAAACCACATGTCCAGAAATTCAGGTTTGACCTGATCAAGATTTTTGAGCCTGCTCTTGTCGATCGGCTGGATCATCTTTTGCGCCATCAAGGTTTCCACGACGTTGCCGGTCGGCACCATCACGTCGTAACCCGTCGCGCCCGCGGCCAGCTTCGCCAGCATTTCCTCATGGTCGGAAAAATAATCCTGAACCATCCGGCAGTTGCATTTTTTCTCAAAGCGCTCGACGGTGGTGTCCGCAATGTAGTTGTTCCAGTTGTAAAAACGGACAAAGCGGCCAGTCGGCGACGGTTTCATTTCCTCCGTCGCGCCCTCTTCGTCGGAGGCGGTCAACGCCGGATCCGGCGCGCCGCAAGCCGCCACAAAAAAACTGAAAAAAACGCAGAAGAAACTTGTAAGAAGAGTGCGGGTCATCGCCTGTCCCTGAAAAATGTTTACGCTTTGCTTTCCGCTTCGTCATCTTTGACCAACCGCTTGCTCCGGAAAAGATCCGGCGCCACTTTACTGGCGACGACGATCAGGAACAGCGTCAACAGCATCATCAGCGTTGACAAGGCGTTGACTTCGGGCGTCACCGCAATTTTGATCATCGTGTAAATGGTCAGCGGCAGCGTCGGCACGCCAGCGCCGGCGGTGAAGAACGTGATGACGAAATCGTCGATCGACAAGGTGAACGACATCAATGCTCCGGCGACCACCGCCGGTCGAATCAGCGGGAACGTCACCAGCCGGAACGATTGCCAGGGTGTGGCGCCGAGATCGCGCGCGGCTTCAAAGACCGATTCGTCCATCCCGCTCAAGCGCGCCCGCACGATGATGGCGACAAAGCCGATGCAGAATGTTGTGTGTGCGATGATCACGGTCAACAGCGACAACGCATTCTCGCCGAACGCCGAAATGAAGAAGATCAGCAAGCTGACGCCGAGCAAAATCTCCGGCATCGCCAATGGCGTCAACGCCATGAACGGCAAAAAGCGGGGACGGAAGCGGTGCATCGCAATCCCGGCCATCGTTCCGAGGATCGTGGCCAGCATCGCCGCCATGGTTGCAATGAACAACGAATTGCGCGCCGCGATGAGCATTCTTTCGTTGTGGAACAGCACGCGATACCAATCGAGCGTGAAACCCACCCACTCGGCGTTCAGCTTGGACGCATTGAACGAAAAAATCACGACGACGATCAACGGGATGTACAGGAACGCAAAAACCAGCGCCGCCGAAATCCGCAACAGAGGCGACTTACGCATGGCGCATCCCCCGCTTCGCAAACGCCATCGACAACGCCGCGATGCCCAACACCACGATGGTCAACATCATCGACAACATCGAGCCGAACGGCCAATCGCGTGTGCCGAGGAACGACTCCTTGATCATGTTTCCGACCAGCCAGTCGTCTTTGCCGCCGAGTATTTCGGGAATGGCGAACATGCCCAGCACCGGAATGAACACCAGCACCGATCCCGAGAAAATACCGGGCAGCGACATCGGAAATGTCACTTTCCAAAAACGGTTCCAGGCGTTGGCGCCGAGGTCTTGCGCGGCGTCGAGCAATGTCGGATCGTGTTTTTCGAGATTGGTGTACAACGGCAGAATCATGAACGGCAAGTGTACGTAAACCATGCCGACGATCACTGCAAAACGGGTGAACAGAAGATCCATCGGGCCGAGGATGATCATCCAGGCGTAGATACGAACCAGAAAGTTGCTGGCGAACGGCAGCACGCACAACAGCACCAGCAAGTCACGCGATTTTTTCGGGCTGCGCGCAATCAGCAGCGCCACCGGATACGCCATCACCAGACAAACCAGGGTTGTCAGCGCCGCAACACCGAGGCTCTTCAGAAAAATCTGCGCGTAAACGAAATCGGAAAAGAAGATCTGATAATTTTCGAGCGTCAATCCTTTTTCACCGGCGGGAAGGTCGCCGAACAGCGGCGCCAGCCCTCCGAACTCGCCCGGATAGCGAAAGCTCGCCACCACCATGATGAGCGCGGGCAGCAGGAAAAACAGCAGTAAAAAAACGAAGGGCGGCGCGCTGACGATGAACTTCAGCCAGCGCTCTCCTCGAATGCGGGTTGCTTGGATCAAAGACATGGCTTAACTTTACAGTGGGCTGCGTAGGCTTTCAGACGAGGCGGCCAGATAAGACAATGCCGGCAGACAGTACAAATAGTACGGCAAGGCGAAGCCAACAAAGTATGAAAGTTTACGCAGTTCACTTTGGAAAATCAGGAAGTCAGGAAGGCGCCAGCTTCAGCCTTCCACGAAACGCGAACCGGATCGCCCAATTCAAAAAACTTGGCGCGTCCCGGCGCGGAATTGGGGAGCAACGCTTCGAGGCGCGCACCGTCCGGCAAATCGACGATGTAGGTCGTGACATCGCCAGTGTAAAGAAAATCGTTGATGACCCCGACGAACTGGTTGGGATCGGACGATGCCTCCGAAGCCGCACGGATGCTGACTTGCTCCGGCCGAATCACAAAGACACCGGCGTCGCCGACGTTGACCCCCGCGCGCGCCGGCGCGGTGATCTGGCCGAGCTTGCCGAGCAACAATGTCAGCGTAGCGCCGGCCGATTGCACGGTTGCTTCGTGCATGTTGACGTTGCCGATGAAATCCGCGACGAAGCGGTTTTTCGGTGCGCCGTAAAGTTTGTCCGGTTCGTCGAGTTGCTCGACGCGACCGTGATTCATCACGGCGATCCGGTGCGACAACGCCAGCGCCTCCGCCTGCGAATGCGTGACGAAAATAAAAGTCACGCCGATGTCGCGCTGCAACGCGATCAGTTCGATCTGCATCTGCTCGCGCAGCTTGGCGTCGAGCGCCCCCAGCGGCTCGTCGAGCAACAGCAGGCGCGGCCGGTTGACCAGCCCCCGCGCCAACGCGACGCGCTGGCGCTGACCGCCGGAAAGTTCGTGAGGATAACGAGCCGCGCGATCGTTCAGCGCCACTTGCGACAACGCATTTTTCACTTTGACGCGAATCTCGTCTTCGCTCTGCCGCGCCATCTTGAGCGGAAAAGCGATGTTCTGCTCGACCGTCATGTGCGGGAACAGCGCATAGCTCTGAAACACGGTATGAACCGGCCTCTTTTCCGGCGGCGTGTCTTTGAGGTCGATGCCGTCAAGAACGATGGCGCCCTCATCCGGCTGATCGAAACCGGCGATCATCCGCAACAACGTGGTTTTCCCGCAACCGGAAGGCCCCAGCAGCGTGAAAAACTCACCGGCATTGACGGAAAGGTCAACACGGTCAACAGCAACAAAGTCGTCGAAGCGACGGGTAACGTTACGAATCTCCAGCAGCGCCATCGGCGCACTCCTCAGGGCAGGTTGAACCTAAAAACGCCAGATTTTACGGCAAATTACCGAGCGGGGGGGACGAGGGCTTTTCCTGCGGCAAAAAAATTTTCGCCGTGACAAGAAAGAGACACCGGAATGTGTGTCGCCGAACCCCGGAGGGAAAAAGAAATGCTGGCAAAGAGCGCCGGCATTCGGTACTATAATCATTTGCGTTAGCGTTAGCGTTTTTCCAATCACACGCTTTCGCAAAGCAAAGCGAGAATGCCAAACCGGACGGCAACACCCGAAAACAACGATCATGACAACTGAAGATCCTCGCAATAACGACCGAAAGTCCCTGCTGGACGAACTGCGCATGCGCGCGGAAGGCAACAGCCCGCTCTCGGAAAAAAATCGGTTGAGTGAAGCGCAAATCCGCAACAGCATGGATCAGTTGCTATGGCATATTCATGGCTGGCTGGAAGAAGTCGCCCGCTATCTGGAGACCTTGCGTCCGCCGGTGGCGCACGAATTTCGCTTCGGCAATCTGATGGTCATGCGGTCGCTGACGCTGGAACAGAGTTTCGTGTCGTATCGGCGGCAACGTTTCGGCGAACAGGAATTGCTCGATCATGTCGAGCTTTTCTATCGGCTGACATGTCCGGGCAGTCCCATCATCAGAGTGTCATCGACCTCCGCCAACGATGTCGAAACCCGCTTGCGGGTGGCCGGGCTGGCGTTCGAAAACAGCCCGGAAACGGATCAATGGCGCGCCGTTCGCGCCGTGCAATTCAAGATCATCCCGGAAATCAAGACCACCATCCGCTTTGAACCCGATTATGTCCAGCACAAAATCGGCGTCCGGCTTTCCAATGTCGATCGCTTTGAAGTCATGCAAATGGTGTTTCCTCCGTCCAAACTCGACGAAGAAGCGCTTGAGGACTTGGTGCGCCTGATGCTCGGCGAAAGCACCGCCTTCCTGAAACGCGCGCCCTGGGTGCCGAACTGGCGGCCGACGCGCCCCTCATTCACGACGGTGAAACCGACGTCACGCTACATCCTTTAGCGATCAGGGGTCAGATGTCAGAAGTCAGATATCAGACCGGTTCTGATTCCTGACTTCTGACTTCTGACTTCTGACTTCTGACATGCACGGACACACCCCTCGCCGACGCTTCGGGCAGAACTTTCTCGCCGACCCGCACTACGTCCGGCGCATCGTGGATGCCGTCAATCCGCGACCGGGCGAAGCGCTGGTTGAAATCGGGCCGGGACTGGGAGCGTTGACCGCCGACCTGATCGCTCGCGCCGGTCATCTCCAGGCCGTCGAAATCGACCGCGATCTGGCGGCGCGATTGCGTGAACGTTTCAGTGCGACGCAACTGACGTTGTTCGAGGACGATGCTTTGCGTTTCGATTTCGCCCGTCTCAGCGCCGCGCTGTCGGCGCCATTGCGCATCGTCGGCAACCTGCCGTACAACATCAGCTCGCCGCTGCTTTTCCATCTGGCCGCCGACACGGCATCGCTGCGCGATCTTCATGTGATGCTGCAAAAAGAAGTCGTGGCGCGAATGACCGCAACGCCATCAACGCCGGATTACGGGCGCTTGTCGGTGATGTTGCAAGTCAAATTTGCGATCGCCCGATTGTTTGTCGTGCCGCCGGGAGCTTTCACACCCGCGCCCAAAGTGGATTCCGCCGTAGCGCGACTGACGCCGTTGGGCGCACACGCGCCGCAACTGGACGACGAACCCCTGTTCGCGCGGCTGGTGAGCGCCGCGTTCGCGCAACGCCGCAAAACCTTGCGCAACGCGCTGGCCGCGTGCTGCACGCCGGACGATCTGCGCGCTGCCGAAATCGACCCGCAAGCGCGCGGCGAAAACCTTGCCGTCGCGGATTTCGTTCGGTTGGCGAATCAGCTATCAGGGTGTCAGGGATCAGAAAAACCTCTCTCACGCGGAGAAAAGTACGCGTAGCCCGGACAAGCGAAGCGCCGTCCGGGAATCCTTTGGCCTCACGCGAAGGCGCGAAGGAACGACGCTCCCTCCCCTTCAAGGGGAGGGTTGGGGTGGGGATGGGGTTGACGGGATCAGAGACCAAGAATCAGGTATCAGAAATGCGTCATTGCGAGGAACGAAGTGACGAAGCAATCCAGAAAATGTGTACAACGAAAAAACGCTGGATTGCTTCCCGCCACGCTTCGCTCGCGGCTAAAAGCCGCTCATCACCAGCGCGCTTTGCAGTCATTTTTTCAACAAACCCCCGCCCGCCTTCGGCGGGCCCCCCCTTTGAAAAGGGGGCTTTTCATCTTCGCGGCTTCGCGCCTTCGCGTGAGGCCCAAAAGGGCGCGATAAATCGCGCCCCTTGCGCCCTCTCCCCCACCCCTCTCCCGCAAGCGGGAGAGGGGAGTTTCGTTCCTTCGCAGCTTCGCGCCTTCGCGTGAGAATTCTTTTTTGCGCTCTATGCGTTTCTTTGCGTTCTTTGCGGTGAATCTTTTTCAACAAACCCCCGCCCGCCTTCGGCGGGCCCCCCCTTTGAAAAGGGGGCTTTTCATCTTCGCGGCTTCGCGGCTTCGCGTGAGTCAACCCGTCGCGGTTCCCGCCACGCTTCGCTCGCGGCTAAAGGCCGCTCACCAGCGACCTATCTTTCGTGCTTTTCGTATCTTTCGTGCCTTTTCGTGGTTAAAGGTTTTGTTTTTTCGTGGTTAAACACTTTTCTTCGCGCGACTAAAACCCATCCGGCCATTTCGTCGGCGCCGCGACCCGAACGATTTTGTGGCGGCTGTTCTGCCCGTGTTCCAGCGTCACGGCGCGCAGTCCCACGCCGAACGCCTCGGCAAGAAAGCGCCGCAACGCCTGATTGGCTTTTCCTTCCACCGGCGGCGCTGCCAGCCGCACTTTCAATGCGCCGTCGTGAAGCCCCTGAATTTCGGTTCGTTTCGCGCCCGGCTGAACGTGCAGGGTCAGCACCCAATCGCTGCCGTCCTGACGCCGCCAGGATGCCGCCTGTTCGTCCATCCGTTTTATCCGGCGGCGTCTGTCGGGTTATCTGTCGGGTGATCAACGCCCAGTTCGTCGCCCAATTCTGCCGCCCGCTCCCGGGCTGCCTGTACCGCTTCCTGGAACATTTCGCTGACCTTCGCCTGATCAAAAATCTGTATGGCTCTCTCGGTGGTTCCGCCTTTTGAGGTGACTTTGGCGCGCAATTCGGCAAACGAATCGTTGCTGTGACGAGCCAGCGCCACTGCGCCGGACACGGTGTCCAGCGCCAGCGCACGCGCGTTCTCTTTCTTTAACCCCACCGAGAGCGCCGCCGCTTCCAGGCCTTCCAGAAAATAGAATACATACGCCGGGCCGCCGCCGGACACCGCCGTCACTGTATCGAGCGAATCTTCACGAAGCACCCAGAAGACGTGGCCGACGCTTTCCAGCAATTCGTGCGCGTGGTTGCGCGCTATTTCGTTGGCGCCGGGCGCCGCATAGAGGCCGGTCGTGCCGGCGTTGACCTGCGCCGGTGTGTTCGGCATCGCCCGAATCACCGCCGGATAACCACCCAGCCAGCGCGTGAGGTCTTTGACGCGAACGCCCGCCGCGACCGACAACACGACCGAAATGGCCGACGTGAACGGCGCCAACTGGCGAGCGACCCTTTGCAATTGCTGCGGTTTGACCGCCAGCACGACGACATCGACGCCCTCAAAAAACGCTTTTTCGATACACGAATGACACTGCACCTGAGGGAAAGCAGCGGTCAGCCGATTTCGTTGTGCTTCATCGGGATCGACGACGCTGATATCGGTCACTTTTTTGCCGCTGCGCACGATGCCGCTGATCAGCGCGGTGGCCATGGCGCCACCGCCAATAAAAACATATTTCATAAACCCTTCCCCCATTTCATATCAAACCCTGAATATTCCACACCGCGCATCATCCCGGCCGCGGACCGAACAAGGCGCTGCCGATCCGCACTTCGGTCGAGCCCTCGGCAATGGCGGCATCGAGGTCGCCGCTCATGCCCATCGACAACACGTCGGCAGGCAAGCCTGCCGCGCGCGCCTGCGTCTGGCACCGGCGCAACAACGCGAACTGCCGACGCTGTTCCGGCACCTCGTCGGTCGCCGCTGCTATCCCCATGAAACCACACCAGCGAAGGCGCGGCAAGGGGGCGATCTGGCCGGCGAGGGTTACCGCCGCTTCCGGCATCACGCCGCTTTTCTGCGGCTCGCCGCTGATATTGACCTGTATCAGGACTTCCAGCGGCGGTCGGTCGTCGGGACGCGCCGCCGACAGCCGTTCCGCCAGCGCCAGCGTATCGACGGTCTCGATCCGGTCGAATATCCGGGCGGCCAGCGTCGCCTTATTGCGCTGTAATGGGCCGGTCAGCGCCCACCAGAGGCCGTCCAGATCGGCCAGCGCCTGCTGCTTGTCCCGGGCTTCCTGGACGTAGTTTTCACCGAAACGGCGCTGCCCAAGAGCATATAACCGGCGCACCGCCTCCGGCGGAAACTGTTTTGAGACCGCCAAAAGTGCGATTTCGTTAACATTTCTTCCACATTGGGCAGCCGATTCGTCAATTCGTCGCCAAACGGCTTGCCACGCATTTTGGTACTGCTTCATAATCAAACCCTTGGAAGCTGTGTCGTTTTACGGAAAATCAACGCCATGGCACGCTCATGAGAAGGAAAGGATTATAAATGGATATCACCGAACTTCTGGCCTTTGCCGTCAAAAACAACGCTTCCGACTTGCACTTGTCGTCAAGCCTCCCGCCGATGATACGCGTTCACGGCGACATCCGGCGGATCAATGTGCCGCCGCTGGCGCACGAAGAAGTCTATGCGATGGTCTATGACATCATGAGCGACTCGGTTCGTAAAGAATACGAAGAACGGCTCGAATGCGACTTCTCGTTTGAAATTCCCAATCTGGCGCGTTTCCGTGTCAACGCATATACCCAGTTGCACGGCGCGAGCGTGGCGTTCCGACCGATTCCGACAAAAGTGCAAACGCTCGAACAAGTGCACGCACCCAAAGTGCTCCACGAACTCATCAAGCGACCGCGCGGCCTGATTCTGGTCACCGGGCCAACCGGCTGCGGAAAATCGACGACGCTGGCGGCGATGCTCAATGCGGTCAACGAACAGGAAAACGGCCATATCCTGACCATTGAAGACCCGATCGAGTTCGTCCATGAATCGAAGAAATGTCTGATCAACCAGCGCGAAGTCCATCGCCACACTCACTCGTTCGAAGCCGCATTGCGTAGCGCCGTGCGCGAAGACCCCGACTACATTCTGGTCGGCGAAATGCGCGACCTCGAAACCATCCGGCTGGCGTTGACCGCCGCAGAAACCGGTCACCTGGTGTTCGCCACGCTGCACACCAGTTCCGCGCCCAAGACGGTTGACCGGATCATCGACGTGTTCCCGGCGGCTGAGAAGGAAATGGTGCGAGCGATGCTTTCCGAATCGCTGGTAGCGATTGTCTCCCAACAGTTGCTGAAAACCAAGGACGGTCTGGGACGCGTCGCCTCGTTTGAAGTGTTGGTCGGCACACCGGCGATCCGCAACCTGGTGCGCGAAAACAAAATCGCGCAAATGTATTCGTCGATCCAGACCGGCCAGGCGCTCGGTATGCAGACGATGGATCAGGCGTTGCTCGATCTGGTCAAGCGCAACAAGATCACCGTTCAGGCGGCCCTGCACATCGCCAACAACAAAGAACTGTTTAACGCTTAACTCTCGCAATAAAACGAAACTGTCTGCCTTCACCTTTTATAAACATGGATAACAAACGCGCTGTTCAATTCGTTCACGATCTGCTGGAACTGCTGGTTCAGCAGAAAGGGTCTGACCTGTTTATCACGGTCGGCTTTCCGCCGGCGATCAAAGTCAACGGCAAAATTTCGCCGGTGTCCAAATCGCCGCTGGAATCGCAACATACAGCCGAGCTGGTTCGCTGCATCATGAATGATCGGCAAAAAGACATGTTCGATCAGACCAAAGAATGCAATTACGCGTTAAGCCTGCAAGGCATCGGCCGCTTTCGCGTCAGCGCCTTTCTGCAACAAGGCTGGCCGGGAATGGTGTTGCGCTCGATCAACACCAAGATTCCCACCTACGAAGATCTGGGCATGCCGATCGTGCTAAAAGACGTCATCCTCGCCAAGCGCGGCATCGTTATTTTCATCGGCGCCACCGGCGCCGGCAAATCGACGACGATGGCGTCGCTGCTCGCCCATCGCAACAAGCACAGCTTCGGCCACATCATCACCATCGAAGACCCGATCGAATTCATCCACGAACACGGCAACTGTATTTTCACGCAACGCGAAATCGGCGTCGATACCGATTCCTGGGACATCGCGCTGCAAAATTCCCTGCGGCAAGCGCCCGACGTGATCATGATCGGCGAGATCCGCTCGCGCGAAAACATGGATTTCGCCATCGCCTTCGCCGAAACCGGCCACTTGTGTATGGCAACCTTGCACGCCAACAGCACCAACCAGGCGCTCGACCGGATTATCAACTTCTTCCCGGAAGAGCGGAAAGCGCAAGTGCTGATGGACTTGTCGCTCAACGTTCGCGCTTTCGTAGCGCAGCGCCTCATTCTGCGCGCCGATGGTCGCGGTCGCGTCCCGGCCGTCGAAGTGATGCTCAACACGCCGCTGACCTCCGATCTCATTTTCAAGGGCGACATCCCCGGCATCAAAGACATCATGAAGCGTTCGCGCGAACAGGGAATGCAGACCTTCGATCAATCGCTGTTCGATCTTTACGAGCGCGGTTTGATCACCTACGAAGATGCGCTGCGTAACGCCGACTCGATCAACGACCTGCGGCTTGACATCAAACTGCGCGGCAAAGAAGCGCGCAGCCGTGACGCCTTCACCGGCACCGAACATCTCAGCGTGGTTGACAGCATCGTTCCCGATCTGGCCGATCCCGAGTTTGTCCTGGGTCGCTAAAGCACCATGTCCGACGATGCTTTGATCCGGCCGGTCGAAATCACCTTGCACAGCGCCTCCCGACAGTTGGAATTGCGCTACGCCGACGGTCGGGAAATCCGTTTTTCGCACGAATTTTTGCGGGTGTTTTCGCCGTCGGCTGAAGTTCGCGGCCATGCGCCAGGGCAGGAAGTTTTGCAGACCGGAAAAAAAGACGTTCAACTCATTCGCATCGAGCCGGTCGGTCATTATGCCTTGCGTCTGGTTTTTTCCGATGGCCACGACTCGGGTTTGTACTCGTGGGCTTATCTGGCCGAACTGGGCGCGCATCAGGAAGTCCTCTGGCAGGATTATCTGACGCGGCTGCAAGAAGCAGGCGGCAGCCGTGAAGCGTTGCCGCCGCCCGATCAAACTTGAGCGTTTTGAAAATTCCTCGCTTTGAAAAACCCGTGATGAAAAAAACAACGGCCGATTTCGGCTTTGAAACCGTGGCGGCCGACGACAAGAAAAAGCGCGTCGCCGACGTGTTCGATTCCGTCGCATCCAAATACGATCTGATGAACGACCTGATGTCGGTCGGGCTGCACCGTCGCTGGAAAAACGCTGCCATCGCCCTGGCGCATCTTTCCGCGCACTTACCCGAAGACGCCCATGTCCTCGATCTGGCAGGCGGCACCGGCGATTTGACCCGCCGCTTCCTGAAAAAATACCCGAAGGCAACCGCCGTCCTGTCCGACATCAACAACGCGATGCTTCGGGAAGGTCGCAAAATTTTGTTGAATCGCGGTATCGCAACGCCGGTCGTTCAATGCAACGCCGAAGCGTTACCGTTTCCCGACAAACGTTTTCACGCTGTCTCCATCGGTTTCGGATTGCGCAACATCACCGACAAAGAAAAGGCGCTGCGCGAAATGCGCCGCGTGCTGAAGCCGGGCGGTATTGCGCTGGTGCTGGAATTCTCCCGCGTGAAAAAACCACTGGCGCCGTTTTACGATTTTTACAGTTTCAAAATCCTGCCGAAGCTCGGCCGCCTCATCGCCAACGATGAAGCGAGCTACCGCTACCTCGCCGAATCGATCCGAATGCACCCCGATCAGGAAACATTGAAAACCATGATGCTGAACGCCGGCTTCGACCAGGTTGACTATCACAACCTGACCGCCGGTATTGTCGCCGTTCACCTCGGCAAAGTTCGTTGAGGGTTTCCTTCATTCGAACTAAAAATCGCTGTCGAACCTGCTCACCCGCGCTATAGTCCCAGAAGGTGTTTGAGCAGATGTGTTCTGAAGTCTTGCCTAGTGTGAATGAACATATAAATCAACACCTCTTTTTCATTATATTCATAGACAATTCTTGTCTGCCTGACGAGCCGTATTCTGAAGTTGTCTTGTCCCAATTCGCTGAGTTCTTCAATCGTCTTGCCGGATTCAGGACTCCATCCAATGTTTCCGATCGTGCTCTTGAATTCCTGATAGACCTCTTTCCAAACATCTTCGCCGAATTGCGCTTTGACATAAGCCCTGATTTCCCCGAAATCGGATTGGGCGGAATTCAGAATGATGACTTTTCGGCTCATTCTTCTTTGTCCATTTCTTTAAAGAAGGCGTCCGCTTCAGTGATGTTGCCCGCCTGATATTCCTTGCGGCCAAGCGCAATCAGGCGAAGCAGCGCAAGCTGTTCCTGTTGTTTCTCATACTGGTTGATTTCAACGACGGCCATTTTTGCCTCACCGTTCTGAGTGATGATGAGCGGTTCGGGGTTGACGGCAAATCCCTTCACGATGTCAGCCGCGTTGGACTTGAGGTAAGAAATGGGCTTGATTTGGGTCGCCAGACTCATCATTTTCTCCGTGTCTTGCACTGCGCAAGACTAAATATGGCCGAAATTAGGCCGTAAGTCAACCGTGCCCCAGCGCCATCATCCGCCCACCGCCGTTTTACGGTATCCTGTCAGTTAGACTTAAACCTGAAAACCTCAGTTGACCGCTTATAAAACGATGGGAAACCGCATGGAAGCCTGCTTTGGAGCCTTTTTCACCCCTCACCCATTGGGTGAGTTCGCTACGCGTTCGCCAGCGCTACGCCCGCCGCGCCATGCTGCGTTGCTCCTCCTCGCGGGGTGGCAGCCCGCGTCGTCGTCGCGCCTTGCCTGGCACGGTGGGCGCAACACTGACGAGCACGTCCAACTGAGGTTTTCAGGTTCAAAGGGATCACACCATGGCTCATGACGAAAAACTTCTGAGTATGCCGTTAACCGACGCCGAGTTTGACGAGCTTGAGGCGTTTCTGACGTCGAACGCCGTGCCGGAAGATTGCATGAACCTCGAAATGCTTGACGGCTATCTGACCGCGACGGTCAGTTCGCCGCAGATGTTGATGCCCTCGCAATGGCTGCCGATGATCTGGGGCGAAGATGTCGCACGCAGCGGCAGCGCGGTATTCGCGTCCGCCGAACAGGCGCAACGCATCATGGAGTTGATTCTGCGTCACTGGTCGAGCATCAGTCAGACGCTGCGCGAGATGCCGACGCGTTTCCATCCGTTGTTGTATTACCCGCCGCCGGAAGAGGCGATGGGGCCGGACACGCCGCATGAGGCTTCCGATTGGTGTCAGGGGTACATGATGGGGGTGCGGCTGGCTGAGGAGGACTGGAGGCCGCTGTACGACTCGCAGGAAGCCAGCGATTGGATTTTCCCGATCGAGGCGCTGGCTTTCGGCCATCAGGAACCCGAATACGCCGAATGGTTCGACGACAGCGAAAAGCTCGACAGCTTGGTCGATGAATTGCCGGTCGCGGCGGTGCTGATTTTCCGTTTCTGGTTTGAGCGTCAACAAAAAACGCTGCCCCAACGAAACGAGCCCAAGCGGCGAAGTTCAAAGGACGCGCAGAAAAAACATACGCGGTTGCATTGATCCGCCAACCCTCTCCCCCACCCCTCTCCCGCGCGCGGGAGAGGGGAATTTTTCTCCGCGCCTCCGCGTGAAATAATTTTCGGTTCCGCGACTTCGCGCGGGTCTTCTGTTGGGGTTCGCTGCGCTCACCCCAACCTATGGCATTTGTGCAGCGTCCGCCAGATAACGCGCCAGATAATCGTCGAAGTTCATTTGATCCGCCGCTTCCAGTCGCTGTTGTTCCTGCCGCGACGTTTCTGCCATGGTCTCGAATGCTCCGCGCACGTCGGTGGGCAACGGCGTTTCACGATAGCGGTCGGCGTGTTGCTTCGAATAGCGGCACGCCAGCGCGTGAAACGATTCCTGTTGTTCCCGCATTTCCCTGAGCATTCGCGCTGAAGGCGTCGTTTCGGGATCGGCGATTTTGCCGCGCTGTTTCCGCACGCTGTCCCGATACGGTTCGCCCAGCCATTCGCTCACCATCTCTATCTGATCGAGCAGCGGCGTCAATGCCTGCGCCAGCGTTTTCGGTTCACCGTCGATATCGAGAATCGCCTCATCGCTGCGACCGTTGGCGGCAACGCCCAGCAAATTGCTGTCGTAAACGATTCTGGTGCGGCGACCGCTCGAATCGGAGTGCAGCAGAAAACAGGTCGTCAACCAGGCCTGAATGAAGCGCATGGTTTCAAGATCGGTTCCCGTCGGCGTGAACGGCGACACATCCAGAGAACGCAATTCGAGATAGGCGATGCCGCGTTGCCGCAGCGCCCGACTGGGGGTTTCGCCCGCTTGCGGCGGTTGCTTGGGTCGCACACTGCTGTAGTATTCGTTTTCGATTTGCAGAATATTGGCGTTCAGTTGCCGATACGCACCGTCCACCATCACGCCCACTTTCTCGAACGTTTCGCACGGCGTATGCGTCGCTTGATACAACGCAAAAAGATAGGCATCGAGGCTGTCGCTCGATACGAAGAACGGGCATTTGCGATTGCTGTACCCCAGATCGGACAAGCGCAGTGATGTTCCGCGCGGCAGATAACAGGTGTCGTCATCCAACCTCGGCAAGTGCGCCGATACTTTGGTGTTGCCCGTCGTGAAAAACGACCGGCTCACTGCCGGCGACGCGCCGAACAGATAAGGAATCACGAAGCCGTAGCGCTGAATGTTGCGCAGCAAATCGAGATAACGCCGCGAGCGGAACGCCTGAATGTCGTCCGCCGAATCGGCGCGAACGCCATCGACCGCCAGCCACACCGGCCAGGTTTCCTCGGCGAATGAAAAATTGTAATGGATGCCGGCGATGGTTTGCATCGCTTTGCCGTAGCGGTGCGCCAAACCGACGCGGTAAATGTGTTTGAATTTCGCCAGATTGGACGCGCCGTATTGCGCGATCGGAATGCCATCTTCACCGTCAAGATGGCACGGCATGCTGGCGTTCCACAACATCTCGTCGCCCAGTTGTTGCGCCGCGACATGCTGAATCGTGTCCAGCCGCTGCAATGCGTCTTCGGGCGTCGTCAACGGCGGCGTGACGAATTCCAGCAACGCTTCCGAATAGTCGGTGGTGATCTGCGGATGCGTCAGGGCGCTGCCCAGCGCATAAGGATGCGGCCTCTGGCTCAACCGCCCCTCGGGGCTGACCCGCAACGCTTCCCGCTCCAGGCCGATACGCACCCGGCGCAACGCTTCCGTTTCACCGTGTTTGCTTAAATACGCCAAGCGCTTTTCGAGCAGATGAGGCATCGGTCAGCTCCTTCCTGTCGGTGTCCCGTCTTTCCACATCAGCCGCTTGCAACGCCTCCTGAACGCGGAAAGCGTCCCGTCTCTGCGGCTGTGATCATCCCATGAAGCTCGCTTTAAGTTTATCGCATAAAGCGAGCCGCCAGAGTCTATTTTACACGGCATCACCTCCCGAAAACAGGAACAATGGCGATACAATACGCCCTGACTGCTCACGGGCGATATTCCTGCCAGCGCACTAACCTTTTTCCTTGTTGCCATGCCGTCCACCTTTCCCGAAGACCATCGCCCCAGCAAAAACGAAGCGCCCGATCACGGGCAGCGGGCACACGCCGAAATTACGGCGCTGTTACGTCGGCATCTGCTGATCGAGGGATTGGCGCGCGAGCAGATTGAAGAAACGCCGCTCGATGAAAATCAGACGTCGCTGCTTGAGAGCATCACCGTTCAACGCAGTCTGGCCGAGTTGCGCGAACAACTCAACGCCCTCCACCCCGCTGATATCGCGTTCCTGCTTGAAACCTTGCCGCTGAACGAGCGGCTGTACTTGTGGGACCTGGTGCGCGCCGATCACGAAGGCGAAATCCTCGTCGAAGTTTCCGATGCCGTGCGCGGCTCGCTGATCTCGATGATGGACACCGAGGAGTTGATCGCCGCCACTGAAACCCTGCCCACCGACGAGATCGCCGCGCTGGCGCCCGATCTGCCGCAGGAAGTGATCGACGACGTGTTCGAAGGTTTGCCGGTCGAAGAGCGCGAACATTTGCGCGCGGCGATGTCCTTCGAAGACGACATGGTCGGCGCGCTGATGGATTTTGAAGAAGTGCAGGTGCGACCCAACGTTTCGCTCGGCGTGGTCTTTCGTTATCTGCGGCGCTTCGACAAATTGCCGACGCAAACCGATCAGGTGTTCGTCGTTGACCGCAATGAAAAGTTGTTGGGCGTACTGCCGATTCAAGTGTTGTTGGTCAACGACGAAGATCAACAGGTCAGCGAAGTAATGCAACCTTCGCCCGTCGTTTTGTTGCAGCACGAAAAAGCCGACGAAGCCGCCGCCGCGTTCGAACGCTACGATCTGGTGTCCGCGCCGGTCGTTGACACCAACGGCAAACTGGTCGGTCGTGTCACCGTCGATGAAATTCTCGACTTCATCAAAGAACGCGCCGGCGAAGAAGTGCTGGCGCACGCCGGTTTGCACGAAGAAGAAGATGTGTTTGCGTCGGTGTGGAAGTCGTTTCAAAACCGCTGGCAGTGGCTGGCGATCAACCTCGTCACCGCGCTTATCGCTTCGCGCGTTATTTCTGTCTTTGAAAACACCATCGCCGGACTGGTCGCGCTGGCCGCGCTCATGCCCATCGTCGCCGGTGTCGGCGGCAACACCGGCAACCAGACGATTACCTTGATTGTTCGTTCGCTTGCGTTGGGACAAATCACCACGGAGAATGCACGCCAACTCTTTCGCAAGGAATTGTTGGTCGCTCTGTTAAACGGGCTTCTTTGGGGCAGCGTGATGGGCGTTGTCGCGTTTTTGTTTTACCACGATCTGGGATTGGGTGCGGTCATGTTGCTGGCGATGACGCTCAACATGCTGCTCGCCGCGTTCATGGGCGTACTGATTCCGATGATCCGGGTAAAAATGGGACGTGATCCGGCGTTGGGATCGTCGGTGCTCATCACCGCCTGCACCGACTCCGGCGGCTTCTTCATCTTCCTGGGACTGGCAACGCTGTTTCTGACTTGACGTCGCCGCTCCATCTTTAGGAAAGTTTTTCGTGCGCTCCTTTCTTCGCCATTACGGAATCTCCATTGCGATCGGCGCGTTGCTGGCCTGTTTGCTGATTTCCATTACTGCCGGACCGCGCGTGTACCACCGCGCCGTTGTGTTTCTCTCGCCACCACCGATTCACGCTCCGGCTGCTATTGCGCCAACCGTTGCTGCATCCACCGTCGCCAGTGAACTGATCGGCGGTCTGGACACGCCCGCGCAGGAATCGCTGACCGGACATGCGCTCGAATTCACCGGTTGGGCCTTCGATCCGGTCGGACTCCGCGCCGTCGAAATCCGTTTTCCGCACACGAGCTACACCGCCAGGCTGAACATTCTCCGCGAGGATGTTCGCAACGCGTTACCCGCACTTGCCAAAACCCATGACGGCATCGAACGTTCAGGATTTGAAGCACGAATCACGTTGCCTGATTCGTTTTCATCGCTCGACCGTCAACCGATCGAAATCGTCGCCATCAACCGCGACGGCAAAACCAAAACGCTCGGAAAGCGTAGTTGGTTGCCGACCGGCAGTTGGTCAACAGCGCCTAAAAATTCCTCCGCTCAAGGCAAACGAATTTTCCATCTTCTGATGATGACTTCAGGACTGCCCTTCGGCGGCGGCAATGAAATCGATACCGTTTACCGTGACTATGTATCGCCGACCATCAGAACCGGCGTGTCCGTGCCGATTCTTTACATGCGCACGACGAAAGGTGCGCAAGGCGACTGGACATTCGATCCGGCGTTTGATTTGACGCGCCGCTGCGATGGCCGCCTCGTTGCCGAAGACAACCTCGACAGCGCCATCGCTTACGCCATCGAGAAAAAAACGCCGATACAATTCATCCTGAACGGCGGCATCTGGAGCGACGCCAGTTGCACCTTCTCGGAATGGGATCTCACCGATCGCCTCGAAGAAATCCCGGCACTGTGTCAATGGGCGCAGGACAACACCGTTTATCCCGACGATTACCTGAGCAACCTGCCCGGCTCAACCGCATCGCCGCGATTGGCGCGTTCGCTGACCTACCAGGTTTACGCGAAAGAAGCGCGTGCTTACAAGAAGCGCAACCTGCAAGCGGCAGCGCGCCGCATCGCCGTCTTCGCGCAAAAACATCCCGATCTTTTCGTCGGCATCGCGCTCGATGCCGATACGTACATGAACCCGTTTTTCAGCGGTCACGCCACCTTCGATTACAATCCCGGAATGTTGCGGCAATTCCGCGAATGGTTGCAAGGCATCGGACCTTATGCACTTCCCTCTTTGGCCGGGAAAAGCGCCGATCCCTCCGTTCCCGACCTGTCGGCTTATCGCCGCGCCCGATCGCTGACGCTTGCTGAAGTCAACGCGATTGCCGGACATCACTGGCAACATTGGGATGACGTCGATCCGCCCCGTCCGCCACCTGAACGGATGACGAACCCGACATCCGCCGCCACGATGGAACAGGTCTGGGAAAATCCCTGGTGGCATTTGTGGGACGCCTTTCGTAAACATGTCGTCCATTTGCACTATACCGAACTCGCGCAATGGGCAGCCGAAGCCGGTGTCCCCGAAAGCCGGATTTTTTCAGCGCAAGGTTTCGCCGCCTCTGTGCCGGGCACTTTCCCTTCCGCGACCATCGAGGGAAAAGCGCCTTTCAGTTACCACGAATCGGCCGGCGTCTCGATTGAAGGCTCCAAACCGCGCAATGGCTCGCATCTCGGCGCGATCCTTTACGACAAACCCGCTCGCAACGACGTGGCGATGCCGCACGGCCACAGCCTTTTCTCCGAATTCGCCCGCGTTGACGACGGTTGGGGCATTGTTGAATACAACGCCGCCGATATCGGCGACGCCCGCACACCGCCGCAATACCATCACGCCTATCTGACCTACCGCGACGCTTACAACTTCGACGCGCAAGAAGTTTCGCACATGGCCTGGAACGGCAGCAACGGATTGTTCGCCGACGATCCCGCTTACGTCTCCTATACCTCGTTCCGCAACACCGGAACAGAAGAAGCGATGCGCGACTTCATGATCTCGCGCGCATTCTTTCCCGAAAGCTTGCGGCTGTGGACATTCGGCAGCGCTCATTACGCCAGCGACGACGGCTGGACCACTTCCGTCGGACGTCTGCAAGCACAAACCGGCGCGCTGCTGCTCACCGCCAAACATCAGCAAATCGAATTGCTCTCCCCCGCCGACCAGGTGTTGCGAACGCCGCGCCTGAAAACCTTGCGCTTGATCGTCCCGGAAAACGCAAGCGCGACCATTGCGCAACTGACCGTCGCCGCGCAACACACCGCCAAAGCGGATTGGAAAATCCTTTCCACCGTGAAAGAACCCGAAGTCGCGCCGTTTGTTCATGGCTTCGTGCGTATCGACATCCCGTTGCTGTGGCCTGAAAACTGGATCGAAAGAAACATTATCGCCGAACGCTTGCGGCTGAATATCGAACTGCGCGCGCCTGAAGAAACATTGACCATTCATCGAATCGCGCTGAATCCGTAGAACCAGAGTTAGGCACACATGAAAAAAATTTCTAAGAAGCAATGGCAAGCATTAACCAAGTCAGCCGAACAAGGCGTTGCCGAAGCGCAATGGGAACTCGGTTATTATTACGCAAACGGTGCTGCCACAAAGTCAGGCGAGGTACTCGCGCCGCAAGATAAAACCGCGGCCATTAGCTGGTATTTGCGAGCAGCAAAGCAAGAGTACGCAGATGCCAAAATCTCGCTTAGTTGCCTCCTGAGCGAGGGAGATCATCCAGATTACAAAGCGGCTATTTTCTGGGCCAAGTCCGCCATAGCACAAGGCAATGAATTCGCCGCCTACAACCTCGGCATCATTTACAGAGACCTTGGCAAGCCCAAGTCCGCGCTTCGCTATTACCAACTCGCCACAGCGATGGGAGATGCAGATGCCCATCTGCAAATTGGTCTCTGTCACTTATTGGGACATGGAACGGCAATCAACCATTCCGCCGCCCAGGAAAGCTTCCAGAAAGTCTTACAGTCTCCCGTTGAAGCGACAACACAACGCTCTCGAGAAAATGCTCTTTACTGGCTCGCCCTGCTCAATCTGATGGGTCTTGGTCATCGGCGCAATCTGGCACAAGCAAGAAACTTGCTTATGCAAGCCAATGCGGATGATGACCATGAACAAGCTAATGAGCTTCTGCTCGTTATCGGCAAATCCTCCAAATCTCGGCTTCGGTAGCGAGTGAGAGTGGCGACCGCAATCTGCCATACGATATCTGGGGCGCGCTTGCTAAAACGCGCCGATTAACTCCAACATTAGGCCTCGACGATGAACGCCACATGGCAACGAGCAACAGTCATTTCGATACTCTTCGGATTCGCCGGGTTTGGCTTACTCTTGGTCTTCGCCACGGTACTCTGGTGGGCGTACCCTTATCCAGAGAATGCATCACAGCAAGAAATCGAGTTCGTGTGGGCGATTCACACCTTGGCGGAGAAGCTCTTCGGCTTCTTGGTCGTAGCTCTATGCGCAGTTGGTGCAGCTGCCCCACTCCGGCGAACATGGCGAATGGGGCTAGGAGCAGCGATCGGATCAGGGCTTGTGTATCAGGGTGTCGCCATTATCACTTATATCAGCAAATTCGGGTTTTCAGCATACCTTGAGAACCATCTATTTTGGTCAACTGTTGCCGTCACGGTAGCAGTTTCAGCCGTATTTGGGCTCATCGTGATTAGGAACTCTTGTCGCTGCGATCACCATAAAACGTCAACAAAAACAAAAAGCATGAGCGTAGTAAAGCCGCGCATTCTTCCACGGAGCCTTAGAGACGCATCGTTATCCCTCGGGGTGTTTGTAATCCAATTCACGATCCTGCTCATTCTTCCGGCGCTGTTCTTGGCTGTATTTGTCAGCCTTCTATCCGGGGCGCTTTGCGTTATAGCAATCTATCTGTTGTTTCTCCTGTTCACGGTCAAAGAAATCAGGGTAACAAATGAAGGGCTTCACTTCATCAGATTGGCAGGCTCGCCTAGGCGGATTCGGTGGAGCGAAGTGTCATCGATTACCAAAGTAACAAGTAGGGAGATAATCTTGCGCGGTTGGTTGTGGCCCCCTTTCCCTGCTCGGGAAATGACGCTGAGCTTTACGGCAGAGGGGCACTACAGGATTGCTTTCAACGGAAAGTATATCTATTACCCGCCGGCAGATACGCAACAGTTTGAAGCTTTACTTTCTGCACATCTGCGTTATGGAAAAACCATGCAACCGAAGTGTGCGGACGCACATCGCCTACCTGAGCATTAGGAGACGCCATGCAAACAATATTGGCTCTAGCTATCCCTATCCGCTCGTGGATTCTGATGCCTGACGAACATTAGCAACTAGGTATGCATAGCAAGCAAGGGTGGATAAGCGCAGCGCAATCCACCATCCGTAGGGGCGGGTTTCAAACCCGCCCTTTTTGCACACGCGAAGACGCGGAGTGCGCAAAAAAAGACGCTTTCGCTCCTCCGCGCCTCCGCGTCTCCGCGAGAGAATTCTTTTTTGCGCTCTTTGCGCTCTTTGCGGTCAAACAAAACGGGCGGGTTTGAAACCCGCCCCTACACGCAGAATGATGCATTTCTGATCCCTGACTTCTGACTTCTGACTTCTGACTTCTGACTTCTGACCGCTGCCCTCAGCCCATCACCCGTATTTCGTCGGCGCGGCATTGCGCCGCCAGTTTGTCGAGTACACCGTTGACGAATTTGTGGCCGTCGGTTCCGCCGTAGGTTTTGGCGAGGTCGATGGCTTCGTTGAGGATGATTCGATAGGGAATGTCCAGTCGTTCGGACAATTCCCAGGTCGCCAGCACGAGGATCGCTGTTTCGACCGGCGATAAAGTTTGCGTGTCGCGCGCGGCGGCGACATGCGGCGCGAAGCGATCGCGCAGCGCTTCGTACCGGCTACTGACGCCGCGCCACAATGCGTCAAAATAGGCTTCGTCGCAACGCGCGTAATTCGGGCTGTCCATCAGGTGCAGACGAATATCCTCTGCTGTCGCCTGCGTCAGTTGGTATTGGTAAAGCCCTTGCACCACCAACGCCCGCGCGCGACGACGCCCCATGAAATCGATTTTCAGGGGCTTCGCTGTCGGCGTTTTTACCGACGTGTTTTCCGGTGTGTCAGTCGGCATTTTTTCGCAATCGCTCCAGGGTGTTGGCCAATTCAACGGCGGCCAGCGCGGCCTCGTAACCTTTCTGATCCATCCGCGCGATGGCTTGTTCGTCGGTTTCGCAGGTCAGTACGCCGTTGCCGATGGCGATATCGAAATCGAGCGCAACGTCGCTGATGCCGCGCGCCGATTCGTTGCTGACAACTTCAAAATGGTAGGTCTCGCCGCGAATCACGGCGCCCAGCGCAATCAGCGCGTGGAATTGTCCGGTTTGCGCCATTCCCTGCAACGCCAGCGGAATCTCCAACGCTCCGGGAACCCGCAACAGCGTAATATGCGCATCCACAACACCTTTTTCGTGCAAAAAGCGCAACGCGCCTTTGAGCAGCCCTTCGCCGATCTCGACGTTGAAGCGCGCCAATACGATGCCGATGCGCATTCCGGCGGCCTGTGTTTTGCTGGGAATTTCGTGTGGCGTCATGAATTGCTCAGGAAAAGGTGGGGTTCACGATTGCGCATTCAGCGCGTTTTGCTCTTGAAAACCGGTCACTTCCAATCCGAAACCGGCCATGCTCGGCATCTTCCGTGGCCGCGCCAGCAAGCGCATTTTCTGCACGTTCAAGTCGCGCAGAATCTGCGCGCCGATGCCGTAATCGCGCAGCGCCATCGACACATCGGGATGCCGCCTGCCCGCCGCCGCGCGACGCCGCAAATCCTGGGCGCTCTCCGGTCGATGCAGCAACACCATCACGCCGGCGGAAGCCGCCGCCAATTCACGCAACGCCGGGAAAACGCCCCAAGCGTGCGGCTCGCTTTGCACGTCCAGAAAATCCATGATCGAGATCGGCTCATGCACACGCACCAGCGTTTCTTTTTCCGGCGTCGGCGTTCCGTGCACCAACGCCAGATGTGTTGCGTCAGTCAGTTTGTCGCGGTAAACAAACATTTCAAAAGCGCCTACCGCGGTTTGCAATGGCCGTTGCGCGATTCGTTCCAGCAAGGTTTCGTGCTGGCTGCGGTGGTGAATCAGATCCGCAATCGTGCCGATTTTCAATCCGTGTTTTTCCGCAAATTTTTCGAGGTCGGGCAAACGCGCCATCGCGCCGTCCTCCTTGAGAATTTCGCAAATCACGGTGGACGGCATCAGTCCCGCCATTCGCGCCAGATCGCAGCCCGCTTCCGTGTGACCGGCGCGCACGAGCACGCCGCCGGGTTGCGCCATCAGCGGAAAAATGTGTCCCGGTTGCACCACATCTTCCGGCCTGGCGTCGGGCGCGACCGCCGCTTGAATGGTGCGCGCGCGGTCGGCGGCGGAAATGCCGGTCGTCACCCCTTCCGCCGCTTCAATCGACAAGGTGAAATTCGTGCCGAGCGATGAACGGTTGGTGGGCGTCATCAGCGGCAGCTTCAATTGCTGACAGCGTTCCTGCGTCAGCGTCAGGCAAACGAGTCCGCGCGCGTGCGTCACCATGAAATTGATCGCTTCCGGCGTCACGAATTCCGCCGCGAGCATCAAATCGCCTTCGTTCTCGCGGTTTTCTTCATCGACCAAAACGATCATCCGACCGGCTTTCAGCTCGGCAAGAATTTCAGGGATCGGCGCTATCGCCATGTTTTTGACTCCGGACACAGTGTGCGAAAAGATTATTTTACCCGTTATGCAGGGGGACGGCGCGCCGATTTGGGACGGAACGCCGAACAAACCGCGTCATGGGTTTCGACGTAAGGCCCTCCGATCAGTTCAATGCAATACGGCACCGCCGCAAAAATCCCCTGAACCAGCGTTTTCCCGCTCTCGTCCTTGACGCCTTCCAGCGTCTCACGAATCGCCTTCGGCTGCCCTGGCAAATTCAGAATCAGCGCTTTTTTCCGAATGGCGCCGATCTGGCGCGACAAGATCGCCGTCGGCACGAAATGCAACGAAACCTGCCGCATCTGTTCGCCGAAGCCCGGCATGATTTTGTCGGCCACCGCCGCCGTGGCGTCCGGCGTCACATCGCGCATGGCCGGGCCGGTGCCGCCGGTGGTCAACACCAGCGAACAATGCACTTCGTCGATCAATTCGATCAAAGTGCGCTCGATGATCGGCTGTTCGTCGGCAATCAGGCGCGTTTCAAAATGCACCGGCGTTTTCAACGCTTGCATCAACCAATCTCTTAGCGACGGAATTCCCTTATCTTCGTAAACGCCCTGCGAAGCTCGGTCGCTGACCGAGACCAATCCAATACGCAACGGTGAAGTCGTCATGGCGAAACCTGTTTTGAATTGTCAGAAGAACCTTGAAGAGCATCGTCGGCATGTGTTTCAAAAAGCGCTTTCAATTCCTGAAACAACAAACGATAGTATCGCGGCGCTGCCCGTTGTTGGCGCCGTTCCTGCTGCGCCTGCTCGATGCGTTGCCGCCAAACTTCGCGCACCTCATCCGAAAACGTGTCGGGAAATTTCGCCGCCAATGCATCAAGTGACCGCGCGGGCTCCTCCAGCAAACGCTGCCGCCAATACTCCAGCCTCGCCATTTTCGCTTTCGTAGCAACGGGAACCGCCGTTTCCGCTTCCAGAAACGCGCGGATCGGTTCAGGGTCAACATCGCGCATCAGCCGTCCGATGAATTGCATCTGACGCCGCCGCGCTTCATGCCGCGTGATCGTCTGCACCGCGATGATGGCGTCGAACAAACGCTCGGGAAGGTCAAGCGTTTCCAGCTTGGCGACGCTTAACGCGACCAACGCTTCTCCCAATGCCTGAACTTCATGCATTTCTCTTTTTCGTTGCGATTTGGACGGCGCTAAAAACGGAGCAGCCATTTTTTCAATTTCCGATAAAGGTGTCCGGTGTTGCCGAACGGATGGAGCCGCGTAGCATACCACACGGATTCGTCAAATTGTGTGGACATCTCCCGCATTTCTATGCTCCTTCTACCCGCGCTTTTGCCCAAGCGCCCACATCCTCCGTGAACGGGTCTGCCGTCAGCAGATTCGACATGCTGCGCAACCAGGTGATCTGCCGCTTGGCGAGTTGCCGCGTCGCGGCGATGCCGGTAGCGCGTAACGTGGCTTCGTCACATCCGCCGTCGAGATACGTCCAGACTTGCCGATAACCGACGCAACGCATCGACGGCATCGATGGCGTCAACGGATAACGCGCTCGCAACGCGCGCACTTCATCCAACAAACCGTCTTCCAGCATGCGATCGAAACGCCGCGCAATGGCGTCGTGCAACATCTTCCTGTCGTTCGGCAACAACGCCAGACACAGATGCGAACCCAGGGTTTCATCGGCTTGTTGCTGCCCTTGCCGTTGCCCTTGCAACTGCGAGAGCGGTGTCCCCGTCAGCCGCCATACTTCGAGCGCGCGCTGGATGCGTTGCGCGTCGGTCGGCTTCAAACGCGCCGCCGTAACCGGATCGACGCGGGCAAGTTCGGCGTGCAACACCGGCCAACCATCGCGCGTCGCCCAGTCATCCAGTTCGGTGCGCACCGCTTCATCCGCCATCGGCAATTCGCTCAAGCCTTCGAGCAGCGCCTTGAAATACAGCATGGTGCCTCCCACCAGCAGCGGTCGTTTGCCGCGCGCGCGGATGTCTTGAACGGCGGCGAGCGCATCGCGCACAAAACGCGCCGCCGAATAAGGTTCGGTCGGGTCGATCAGGTCGATCAAATGGTGCGGCACACGCGCACACGTTGCGGCATCCGGTTTGGCGGTTCCGATGTTCATACCGCGGTACACCTGCGCTGAGTCAACACTGACGATCTCGCCGTCGAAACGATCGGCAAGCGCCAGCGCCAACGCACTCTTGCCGGTCGCGGTCGGGCCCATCAGTAAAATGGCAGAGGGAGAATGGGGTGGCATGTTTTTCATTAAAACGATTTTAACCGCAAAGAACGGGGTTCAGCGCCGTAGGCTGGGATGAAGCGAAGCGCAATCCCAGCAACCCCGCACAGCACCTGCAGCATCATTCCCGTTCCATGTCGTCTAATTCATTGCTTGCCCAGTCTTCGGTATAAACGCCTCGGCTCACCCAGCGGGAAAACGTCGAATACGGCCAATCTTTGGTTCTTGCCACAAGACCATGCTTGACTGGATTATAGTGGATATAATCCACATGCCGAGCGTAATCCTGTTCGTCTCGAATGAGGTGTTCCCAATAACGACGCTGCCAGATACCACGCTCGCCTTTGCGCAGACGGCTTTCCGAACGGCGCTCGCCCGGTTCCAATGATCGTGAGAAATATGATTTGATCAGCCGCCAGCGATTAGGGTAGTCATTATCTCCCTGCGGTAGTTGCCAGATGCAGTGCAAGTGATCAGGCAAGACGACAGCCGCATCCATAACAGTCGGATACGTTACGAATGTTCGGCGGAACGCTTCGCGCAAATGATCGATTCTGTCGATCAACAGGGTATTGTCGCGACGTTCGGCCAGATTGACCGTGAAGAAATACAAGCCACCGGGTGTTCGATTGCGGAGATAGGTTCTCATGGTGAAAAGGTTTGCTGGGATTACGCTGCGCTTCATCCCAGCCTACGCTATGCGATCTGACCTCTGAATCACTTCCCGCGCATGAACAACGCGTCGAGCGCTTCAAGCGTCAACGAATACCAGGTCGGTCGTCCGTGGTTGCATTGCCCGCCGCGCTCGGTGCGCTCCATGTCGCGCAGCAGCGCGTTCATTTCAGGAACCGTCAACAAGCGGTGGGCGCGCACCGCGCCGTGGCAGGCCATCGTCGCCAACACGTCGTTTCGCCGCATATCGACTTCCTGCGTGCTGCCCAAATCGTGCAAATCGCGCAGCACGGCGCGCACCAATCCCGCCGCGTCGGCGTCCCGCAACATCGCCGGAAGGCAGCGAATCGCCAACGTTGTCGGCCCCACGGCGTTCAACTCGAAACCGAGCGTCTCCAGCGCTTCGGCATGCGCTTCGGCGGTCGCCATTTCCAGCGTCGTCGCCGTCATCGATACCGGCACCAGCAAGCGCTGTGACGGCAACGACTGCGATGCTGCGGTTTCCTTCATCCGCTCATAGACAATGCGCTCGTGCGCAGCGTGCATGTCCACCAGCACCAGCCCCGCATGGTTTTGCGCGAGAATGTAAATCCCGTGCAGTTGCGCAAGCGCGAAACCCAGCGGCGGCACACCGGCGGATTCGTTCTCTTGCGTGATGGGCGGCGCGGATGTTGAAGAAACGTTTTCAATCGCCGAAGAAGATTTCGTTCCGAATAATTTGCCGTAAAACGGCGATGGTCCCAGGCTTTCAGACGCCGCTGTTTCGCGCACCGGAAGTGAAAACGCTTTTTGCGCCGACGGATAATACGTTCGCGCTTCTTCCGGCTTTGCTGGAACAGAAAAGCGCCGCGCGTCAACATCCGAAGGTTGCGCACCGCTTACCGCTTTTGTGCTGCTTATGGCGACACCCGCCGTCACTTGCCCGCCGACCGGCAACGCCAGCGCCCGCTCGGCGCTTTGCCGGACAAAACGGTGAATCGCCTGGCTGTCGCGGAAACGAACTTCGGTTTTTTGCGGATGAACGTTGACATCGACGCTGCGCGGGTCAAGCGTCAGCCACAACGCGTAAGACGGTTGTTGCCCGCCGTGCAGAACATCACGAAACGCCTCACGCAACGCATGCAGCACGACACGATCACGCACGAAACGACCGTTCACAAAAAAATAAACGGCTTCTTTCGGCAGCGCGGCTCCGGCTGTCGGCGACGCGACATAACCCGTCAGTCGCAAATCGGCGGCTGAGGTGTCCAGGAATCGCGCGACCTGGGTAAACGCTTCTCCCAATACTTGTTGCACGCGCTCTTCGCGCGTCGCGCCCGGCCAGCGGTGAACTTCGCGGCCATTGTGTTTCAACAAAAAAGAAACGTCAGGATAAGCCAGCGCGATGCGGCGAAACATCTCTTCGCAATGCGCCCATTCGGTCGCTTCGGTGCGCAAGAATTTTCGACGCGCCGGCGTGTTGAAATACAAATCGTCGAGCGTAATCGTCGTTCCCACCGCCAGCGCCGCCGGTTCAACCGCGCCGACCGTTCCGCCTTCGACATCGAGCCGCCAGGCGTGCGCCGCGCCGCGCGCGCGCGACACCAGCGAGAAACGCGACACCGCCGCCATCGACGCCAACGCTTCGCCACGAAAACCCAGCGTCGCAATCGCATCGAGATCAGAAGGCGCTACGATTTTCGATGTGGCGTGTCGCGCCACCGCCAACGGCAAATCGTCGCGCTCCATGCCGATCCCATCGTCGCTCACTTGCAGGCGTTTGCAACCGCCGCCGGTCAGCGTGACTTCGATGTGCGTCGCCTGCGCATCGAGACTGTTCTCCAGCAACTCTTTCAACGCGGCAGCCGGTCGCTCAACCACCTCACCGGCGGCGATCTGGTTGATCAGTTGATCGGAGAGCGGATGAATGGCGGGCATGGCAGGGGGCAGATGTCAGAAGTCAGATATCAGATACCAGATATCAGGAATGTAGCACTCACGCGTAATGTTTTCATCAAAACAACACCCTCTCCCCCACCCCTCTCCCGCAAGCGGGATATGATACCTGACCTTTGACATCTGACGTCTGACATCTGACATCTGACATCTGACATCTGACATCTGACATCTGACATCTGATATCTGACTTCTGACATCTGTCATCTGCCCCCTGTTATCTGCGCATACGCCGAGTGGTTGTGAATCGACTCGAAGTTTTCCGCTTCGACGCTGAACGAAGCCAGACGTTTGTCAACGGCCATGCGTTGCGCGATGCTGCGCACCAGGTCTTCAACAAAATTGGGGTGATCGTAAGCGTATTCGGTGACGTATTTTTCGTCGGCGCGTTTCAGAATCGCGTAAAGCTCACTCGACGCTTCTTCTTCGGCCATCCGGATCAGATCCATCACGAAGATCGGCTCGTTCAAGGTCGCGCCCAGCGTCACCACCGAGCGTTGATTGTGCGCGCCGTAATCAGAAATTCTCTTTGAGCAGGGGCACAGCGACGTGACGGGAATATCGACTTCCACCTTCTCGCGGTATTGTCCTTCTTCCACTTCGGCGCTCAAACGCACCTGATAATCCATCGTGCTTTCGATTCCCGACACCGGCGCTTTCTTGCGCACGAAGAAATCGAACGCCAGATGTATCTCGCCCGAAGTCGCCCCCAATCGCTTGAGCAGCAGCGCCGACCAGTCGCGCAACGCGCCGATCGCCAGCGGTTTCTTTGCGCTCTTTCCGCTCATTTCTTCAAACAGCGTCACCAGCCGCGACATGTGCGTGCCTTTCTGGTGCGCCGACAGCATGGTATAGGCGCTGCATGTGGCAATCGTCGGCTGCGCCAGACCTTCGAGATCAGCGAAATAAATCGGATAGCGCAGACGTTTCACACCGACACGGTCGATCTTCAATCGCCGCGTATCGCTTTCCGACTGCACGTCGGGCATGGGTTTTGTTTCTTTAGCGTTCATGAATTTTCGCCTAATCTTGATCCGCCGCGCTCAGGAAGGCGCGCCTGCCAGGCCTGCACTTGCCGGATGATGCCCGCCGCGTCGAGGCCGCATTGCGCCAGCAGTTCTTCCGGCGCGCCATGTTCGATAAAACGATCGGGCAGCCCCAGATGCAAGATCGGTTTGACGATGCCGGCGTGGGTCAGGTATTCGGCAACCGCCGTTCCCGCGCCGCCCATCACCACATTTTCTTCGAGCGTGACCAGCCCATCGTGAGTGTGCGCCAGTTCTTCGATCAGCGCGGCGTCGAGCGGCTTGACGAAACGCATGTTGGCGACCGTCGCGTCGAGCGTTGCCGCCGCCGCCAACGCATTCGTCAACGGCGCACCGAACACCAGCAACGCGATTTTCTTTTCGTTGTCGCCACGACCCGTGATGCGACGGCGAATTTCGCCACGTCCCACCGGTATCGTTTCCAGCGTTGACGGCGCCGTCACGCCGGGGCCTGTGCCGCGCGGATAGCGCACGGCAGCCGGCGTATTCATTCGGAACGCCGTCGTCAGCATCGCGCGGCTTTCGGCTTCGTCCGTCGGCGCCATGATGGTCAAGTTGGGCAAACAGCGCATGAACGACAAATCGAACGCGCCGATGTGCGTCGGCCCGTCGGCGCCGACGATACCGGCGCGATCGATCGCAAACACGACCGGCAGGTTTTGCAACACGACATCGTGAACGAGTTGATCGTAAGCCCGCTGCAAAAACGTCGAATAGATCGCCACCACCGGCTTCAAGCCATCGCACGCCAGACCGGCAGCGAAAGTCACCGCATGTTGTTCGGCGATGCCGACATCGAAATACCGTTGCGGAAAGTCGCGCGCGAATTCGGTCAACCCCGAACCTTCGCACATCGCCGGCGTGATCGCCACCAGTCTCTCATCGGCGCGCGCCATGTCGCACAACCATTGGCCGAACACGTCCGTGTACGTCGGACGAGCTTCCGCTTTCGGCGCGATGCCCGCTTCCGGATCGAAACGACCGACGCCGTGATAGAGAATCGGGTCCTGCACGGCCGGTGCATACCCGTGTCCTTTTTCGGTGACGATGTGCAGCAGGCGCGGCCCTTTCAGATCCCGCATGTTGACCAGCGTTTTCGTCAACGTATCGACATCGTGTCCATTGATCGGGCCGACGTAAAAGAATCCGAATTCCTCGAACAGCGTACTGGGCAACAGCATGCCCTTCGTGTGTTCCTCCACCTGCTTCGCAAAACGTTTCATCGGCGGAAATTTGGCGAGGATGTCCTTGCCGCTTTCGCGCACCGAGTTGTACAGCGGACTGGTCAATATTTGAGCGAGGTGTTGATGAAACGCGCCGACCGGTTTCGAGATCGACATTTCGTTGTCGTTCAGAATCACCAGAAGATTCGCGTCCATCGCGCCGGCGTTGTTCAACGCCTCGAACGCCATGCCGCCGCTCATCGCACCATCGCCGATCACCGCCACCACACGCCGCGAATCGCCGCCGGCCTTCGCCGCCACCGCCATACCGAGCGCCGCCGAAATCGATGTTGAGGAATGCGCCGTGCCGAACGCATCGTATTCGCTCTCGGCGCGCGACGGAAAACCGGACAACCCGCCTTTCTGCCGCAAAGTGTGCAAACGCGCGCGCCGGCCGGTCAGCGCCTTGTGTGCGTAGGTTTGATGACCCACGTCCCAGATGATTCGGTCGTCCGGCGTGTTGAACGCGTAATGCAGCGCCACCGTCAATTCGATCACGCCGAGATTCGACGACAAATGCCCGCCCGTATGTGAAACCGTTTTCAACACAAACGCGCGCAATTCCTCGACCAGCTTCGGCAATGCTTCGCGCGGCAACGCCCGCACATCCTGCGGCGAAGCAATCGTGTCAAGCAGCGATGTCGGGTTCTCGGTACTGATGTTTGCCTCCGTTTTGTTCATCGCCCATTCGACAGCGTTCTCCGTCGTCGCATCAGCGTCTCGGGGAACCTCGGTAAACATCGAGCCGGAAAAAGAATTCATCACTCAATAACTCCGCGCAACGGCCTGCGCCGCCAACGCCTTCAGCGGCCAGGCCGCCGTCCCGAAAAGTTCCAGCGCCTGCTGCGCTTCCTCGCACAGCGCGCGCATTTTTTCTTTGGCGCTTGGCAAACCGAGCAGCGCCACATACGTGGCTTTATTCTGCGCAGCGTCCTTGCCCGCCGTCTTGCCCAAGTCGGGCGTGCTGCCCTCAACATCGAGCACATCGTCGGCCACCTGAAACGCCAACCCGATCGCCGCCGCGTAACGAGTCAGCGCCGTCTGCGTTGCGTGCCCCACCGACGCGCCGCACGCCGCGCCCAACATCACCGCCGCCTCAATCAGCGCGCCGGTTTTCTTCCGATGCATCGCCTCCAACGCTTCCATCGTCGTCGCCTCACCGCTCAAATCGCGCGCCTGTCCGCCGACCATGCCACTCGCTCCCGCTGCTTTCGCCAGCAACGCGCATGCCGCCGCCGGATCGGGCATCCGGCTTTGCGCCAACACCTCGAACGCCTGCGCCTGCAACGCATCCCCCGCCAACAACGCCATCGCTTCGCCGAACGCGATGTGACACGCCGGTTGACCGCGCCGCACCGCATCATCATCCATACAAGGCAAATCATCGTGCACCAGCGAATACGCATGCAACAACTCCACCGCCGCCGCCGGCGCATCCGCCACCGCCACATCCGCGCCGCACAACTCCGCCGTCGCATACACCAGCAACGCCCGCCAGCGCTTCCCGCCCGACAAAGTTGCATAACGCATCGCTTCCCACAAACGCGGCGCCTCCGCCGACGACGAAGGCGCCGTCAGAAAACGAGCGAGCGCCGTCTCGACACGCGCCCGATGCGTCGCCTGCCAGGTGATCATCGCCGCCGCCGAAGACGCCGCGTCGGAAGGCTCAATCGTCACGCGCTGCGTCGTCATCGCCAAACGCCTTCAACATGCCGTCCTCCAACACCTGCACCTGCTGCTGCGCATCGCGCAAAGCGTTCTGGCAAAACGCCAGCAACACCGCGCCGCGCTGGTACGAGGCCAGCGCCTCCGCCAGCGGCAAACTGCCCTGCTCCATCCGGGTCACCATGTCCTCCAGCTCGGCCATCGCCGCCTCAAAACTGGCGGGGGGAGTGGAAAAAGCGCTGGCAGAAGCGCTGGCAAGCGCGTTGGCAGATGCTTTGGAAGCGGCGGCGGGGGATTTGCCCATGTGCGTCTCATGCGTCAATCTGAATGGAAGATTCTAACATGCAGCCCATTCCCCCCGTCATTCCCGCGAAAGCGAGAATCCAGTTCGTAGTCTGGACAAGCGAAGCGCCGTCCGGGATCAAGCGCCTGAATAACCCCATCCCCACCCAAGCCCCCCCCCCTTGAAGGCTGAGGTTTACCAACAAGCACGTCGTCATTGCTTGCTGTGCCTTGTTGCTGACAAAAAGCCCTTCTCTTCGCGCTTATGGAGAGTAGCCCCGCAGGGGCATGATATGAGTAACCGTCGGTGGAGTGAGCGTAGCGAACGGAACCGGCGGAAAGCGTACTCCACGCATCCAGCCCTGCAAGGGCTGAACACTCTCCGCCGATTTCGCGCTCACTGCGTTCGCGCTCCACCGACGGTTACTCACGTAACGCGCCTGCGGCGCTTTTTGAAATACGCAAAAGCAGCACGGAATGACCTCGTACTTGTGGGTAAACCTCAGCCTTGAAGGGGAGGGCTTCAAAGTGCTTTTCTTCGCACTTTCGTGCTTTTCGTGGTTAATGGTTTTTCCCTTCGCGCCTTCGCGTGAGATCATGTTTTTCTGATACCTGATTCCTGACCTCTGATTCCTGAAACCCCCATCCCAGCCTTCCCACGCAAGCGGGGGAATGGGCGCTATCGACGCGTTTTGCCAAGGGGCGCGATTGATCGCGCCCTGTTTTTTTGGATTCTGCGACGCCGCTTCGCGTCGCGCAGAATGACGGTTTTTTTCTTTGCGTTCTATGCGTTTCTTTGCGCTCTTTGCGGTGAATCTTTTTCAACAAACCCACGCCCGCCTTCGGCGGACATCCCCTTTCAAAAAGGGGCTTTTTTTCGTGCCTTTTCGTGGTCAAATTCTTCTCTTTGCGGTTACACTTTTCTGACTTCTGACTTCTGACTTCTGACCTCCATGCCCGAATTTTCTCCCGTGTATCTCGCCTCTCAAAGCCCGCGTCGGCAAGCCTTGCTGACGCAGATCGGCGTGCCGTTCGAAGTGCTCACGCTCACCGAGGGCGCCATCGCGGAAATTCCGCTGCCGGACGAAGCGCCGATCGCTTATGTCCGGCGAATGGCGCGCGCCAAGGCGGTGGTCGGGATGCGGCGACTTCGCCAGCAACATTTGCCAACGCAGTTACCAATGCGCGCCGTGCTGGGCGCGGACACGGAGGTGGTTCTGGGAAACCGCATTTTCGGCAAGCCGCAGGATCGGCAGGACGCCGCCGCCATGTTGCGCGCGCTGTCCGGAAAAACGCATGAGGTGATCAGCGCGGTGGCGTTGTGCCTTCCCGTTCGGAGGGGGCGCGCAACGGAGGTTCTGGATCGTGTCCTGGTGTCGCGGGTGACGTTCAAAACCTTGTGCGACGAGGAGATCAAGCGTTATCTCGACAGCGGCGAGCCGTTCGGCAAGGCGGGCGCTTACGCGATTCAGGGATGCGCCGGCGCGTTCGTGACGCATCTCGACGGCAGTTATTCGGGCGTTGTCGGGCTGCCGCTGTTTGAAACCGCGCAGTTATTCGCGTGTTTACGCTTGAATCTTTTCCCCGACGCCCGTATCCTGTCGGCTCACTCTGAAAGCAAATCCGATGTCCCGCGAAATTCTGGTTAACGTCACACCGCAAGAAACACGCGTCGCCGTGCTCGAACAAGGCATCGTCGAGGAATTGCATGTCGAGCGAACGCATACGCACGGGTTCGTCGGCAACATTTACCTCGGCAAGGTGGTGCGCGTGTTGCCGGGAATGCAAAGCGCCTTCGTCGATATCGGTCTGGAACGCGCGGCGTTTCTGCACGTCGCCGATATTTACGAGAACCGCGTCAAGTATGAGGACGACGCCAAACCGATTGAGCGTTTGCTGCACGAAGGCCAGTCGCTGATGGTGCAGGTGATCAAAGACCCGATCAGCGCCAAAGGCGCGCGGCTGTCCACGCAAATCAGTCTCGCCGGACGCCTTCTGGTGTTTCTGCCGCAGGACGCGCACATCGGTATTTCGCAGCGGATCGAGGACGAAACCGAGCGCGAAACCTTGCGCGAACGTTTGCAGGCGTTGCTGCCGGAAGTGCCGCAAGGCGGTTTCATCATCCGCACGATGGCGGAAACCGCCACCGAGCACGAACTGAAAACCGACATCGAATACCTGACGCTCTTGTGGCGAGACGTGTCGCAGCGTTCCCGTGAACTTCCCACGCCGTCGCTGCTTTATCAGGATTTGTTGCTGCCGCAGCGGATGCTGCGCGACATCGCTTCCGAAGACACGGTGGCGATTTACGTCGATGACAAAACAGCGTTGACCGCGATGCAGGCGTTTTCGCAGAAGTACACGATCGGGATGACCGAAAAATTATCGTTGTACGTCGGCGAGCGCGCGCTGTTCGATCGCTATGGCGTCGAAGAAGAATTGAACAAGGCGCTTTCGCGTCGCGTCGATCTGAAGTCCGGCGGTTATCTGATTTTCGACCAGACCGAAGCGTTGACCAGCATCGACGTCAACACCGGCGCGTTTGTCGATGGCCGCAATTTCGAAGACACGGTTTTCAAAACCAACCTCGAAGCGGCGCACACCATCGCGCGACAACTGCGGTTGCGCAATCTGGGCGGTATCATCATCATCGACTTTATCGACATGGAACGCTCCGAGCATCAGGAAGCCGTGCTCGAAGAATTGAACCGCGCGCTGGAAAAAGACCGCACGCGATTGAGCGTCAACGGTTTCACCCGTCTGGGGCTGATCGAGATGACGCGCAAGCGAACCCGCGAATCACTGGCGCAAATGCTGTGCGAACCGTGCCCGACCTGTCTGGGACGCGGCCAGATGAAAACCGCGCAAACCGTGTGCCACGAAATTCTCCGCGAGATTCAACGCGAAGCGCGGCAATACAGCGCGCGCGAATTCCGCATTCTGGCGTCGCAAGCGGTGATCGATTGTTTCCTCGACGAAGAATCGCAGAGTCTGGTGTGGCTCGCCGACCTGATCGGCAAAACCATTTCGCTGCAAGTGGAAACGCTTTACACACAGGAACAATACGATATCGTGATCGTGTAACCTCGGAACCCACTTCATGAAACGCCTCATCAATGCCTTTTCCTATTCCCTGCACGGGCTTGCCGCCGCCTGGCGCGACGAAGCCGCGTTTCGACAACTGGCGTTGCTGGCCATCATCGGTATTATCGCCGCCTGTTTTCTTCCTCTGAGCGCCACGGCTCGTGTGTTGCTGATCGGCGCGCATGGTTTGACGCTGGTCGTTGAATTGCTGAACTCTGCCATCGAAGCGACAATCGACCGCATCAGCGAAGAACGCCATCCCCTGTCGAAAAAAGCCAAAGATTGCGGCAGCGCCGCGCAAATGGTGATGCTGATACTGCTCGCCGCACTGTGGGGCGCGGCGTTGTGGGGGTGTTTTTGATTTTATTAAAAGCGTTTAACCACGAAAAAGACACGAAAGTAGAACAGGCGTAGGGTGGATAAGCGGAGCGCCATCCACCATTCGTAGGGGCGCGATTTATCGCGCCCTTTTTGTGGATTCTGCGACTTCGCGCAGAATGACGATTTTCTTTTGCGTTCTTTGCGTTCTTTGCGGTTAAATCTGTTTTTATTCCCGGATGGCGCTTCGCTTATCCGGGCTACGCTTGCTTTTCGTGGTTAACGATTTTCTTCGGGTGAAACAAATCCGTTGCGGCTCGCTGCGCTCACCAGCAACCTACAACGCTCGATGCTCACTGCAATGAAGCGCAACAACTTTCTCGCGCAAATTCCCCAATTTCAAATCCTGCGGTGCGATGGGCGGCCCTGCCTGCACGGTGATTCTGGAAAAAATTCCGCGCAATTTGCGCATCGCGCGCCCTTTGTGTGCGCGTGAGAAAAAACTGCCCCATAATCCATGCAGCGCCATCGGCACGACCGGCACCGGCGTTTCCCGCACCATGCGGGTGATGCCCGGAGAGAATTTGCCGATCTCGCCGTTCGGCGTCAACCGCCCTTCCGGAAAGATGCAAACGACTTCGCCATCGCGCAACGCCTGCGCGGCAAGCGCGAACGCCTGTTCTTTGAGTGCCTCATTGTCTCTGCGCGCTGTGACGGGAATGGTTCGTCCCATTCTGAACAGCCAATGCAGTACCGGCATTTTGTAGAACCGATGGTCGATGATGAAGCGAATCGGGCGACGCACGGTTCCGACCAGTATCACGGAATCGGCGTAACTGACATGGTTGCAGGCCAGAATGCAAGCGCCGGTTTCCGGGATGTTTTCCAGCCCTTTGACGCGAACGCGATAGATCGTGTGCGTCAACAACCAACCGAGGCAACGCAGAACATACTGCGGCGCCGCGAAGAATACGGCGATCGTCACGAGTGTGGTCAACGCGGCCACCACCATGAAAAGCTGCGGAATTGTCGCGCCCAGCGCAAACAGACAAATGGCGGTCAGCGACGCCAGCACCATCAGCAACGCATTCAGGATGTTGTTGGCGGCGATGATGCGCGAGCGCCGTTCGGGATCGGCGTACATCTGGATGAACACATAAAGCGGAACGGTGTACAGGCCGCCGCAAACGCCCATCATCACCAGATCGAATGCGATGCGCCAATGCGCAGGGTTCTCGAAATACGCCGCGATGCCGTTCTGCGTTTCGGCATGCAGTACGCGCGAAGCAAAACCGACATCGAACGCAAAAAACGCCAGCCCCGCCGCGCCGATGAAAACCAGCGCCGGTTCGACCCGTCCCCTGGACAATTTTTCGCACATCAACGCGCCGATGCCCAAGCCGATCGAAAAGAACGCAAGAAGCATGGTGGCCACGCGCTCATCGCCGCCGAGGATTTCTTTCGTGAAGTTGGGAAATTGCGAAAGGAAAATCACGCCGTAAAACCAGAACCATGAAATGCCCAGCATGCTCAACCAGACAACGCGCGTTTTCTGCGCGGCGCGGATGTTGCGCCAGGTTTCAGTGACCGGATTCCAGTGGATGCGCAAGTCCGGCGCGGCCGCCGGGGTCAACGGGATGCCGCGACTCGCCAGATAACCGATAACGGCGATCAATATGCAGGCCATGCCGGAAGCCATCGGCCCATGCGTTTCGATGGCGATCAACAAACCGCCGGCGATGGTTCCCAGAAGAATCGCCACGAAAGTCGCGCTCTCGACAAGGCCGTTGCCGCCGACCAGTTCCTCGTTGCGCAAATGCTGCGGCAAAATCGCATATTTGACCGGCCCGAACAGCGCCGATTGCAGCCCCATCAGAAACAACACGGCAAACAGGAGCGTCACATTGCCCAGCCAGAAACCGAGCGCGCCGATTACCATGATGACGATTTCCATCAGCTTCAAAAGACGGATCAGCCGCGATTTTTCAAACTTGTCGGCAATCTGTCCGGCGGTTGCCGAAAACAGCAGGAAGGGCAAAATGAACAGCCCCGCCGCCAGATTGACCAGCATCACCCCCGACAAGCCGCCAACGCTGCCGACATGGTAAACAATGAACAACGCCATCGCGTTCCTGAAAACATTGTCGTTTCCAGCGCCCAGAAACTGGGTGAAGAAAAAAGGCGCAAACCGGCGTTCACGCAGCAGCCGGAATTGATGGGGAGGCGATGTGCTCACAATGGATCAAAAAAATGCGATGTTTCGCATCATGCGAGTTTGACGCCGATGCGTCAAGGGTTCAGGTATCAGAAGTCAGATGTCAGGGATCAGAAAAAACCCCATTTCACGCGAAGGCACAAAATCATAAGCGAAGCGAACCGCGACATTTTGGCCTCACGCGAAGCCGCGAATCTGCAAAGAACGCGGGTTCCTTCCCCTTCAAGGGGAAGGTTAGGATGGGGATGGGGTTGGCAGGCATCAGGCTTTGTCATTCTGCGCGAAACGAAGCGAAGTCGTAGAATCCAAACCCTCTCCCCCGCCCCTCTCCCGCAAGCGGGAGAGGGGCTTTTCCTCTTCGCGCCTCCGCGCCTTCGCGTGAGTCCCTTTTTCGTGGCCTTCGTGTTTTTCGCGGTTACGCGTTTTTCTCCGTGCCCCAGCATGAGAGATTTCCTGGATTTTGCGGCTGCGCTACAATGACCGCCTCACCGGAGTTTTCATGAAAGCCTATCTCGATGTATTGCGCCGCGTGCGCGAAACCGGCACCCCGAAAGACGACCGCACCGGCACCGGCACGGTGTCGCTGTTCGGCCAGCAAATGCGGTTCGATCTGTCCGCCGGTTTTCCGCTGGTGACCACGAAAAAAGTTCACCTGAAGTCGATCATCTATGAATTGCTGTGGTTTCTGCGCGGCGAACACAACGTGCGCTGGTTGCAGCAGCACGGCGTCACCATCTGGGACGAATGGGCTGACGAGAACGGCGAACTCGGCCCCGTCTATGGCGCGCAGTGGCGAAGTTGGCAAGCCGCCGACGGCACCCGCATCGACCAAATGGCGCAACTGATCGACGCTCTTCGCCAGAACCCCGATTCGCGGCGGCTGATCGTGTCGGCCTGGAACGTCGGCGAGATTGACACGATGCGTTTGCCGCCGTGCCATGCATTTTTCCAGTTCTACGTCGCGGCGGGAAAATTGTCCTGCCAACTTTACCAGCGCAGCGCCGATTTGTTTCTGGGCGTGCCTTTCAACATCGCTTCTTACGCGCTGCTCACTCACATGGTCGCGCAGCAAACCGATCTGGCGGTCGGCGAATTCATCTGGACCGGCGGCGATTGCCATTTGTACCGCAACCATTTCGCGCAGGCCGATGAACAACTGACGCGCTCGCCGCTGCCGCTGCCGACGCTCAACATCAAACGCCGACCGCCCACCTTGTTTGACTACGTGTTCGAGGATTTCGAGATCATCAACTACCAAAGCCATCCGCCGATCAAAGCGCCGGTGGCGGTGTAAGTCAGGGATCAGGTATCAGAAAAACTCGCGTAGCCCGGATAAGCGAAGCGCCATCCGGGAATCAAAAACACGATTAACCGCAAAGAACGCATAGAGCGCAAAGAAAAAAACCGGCGTCATTGCGAGCGAAGCGAAGCAATCCAGCGATTTTTTCGTTGCGCACATTTTCTGGATTGCTTCGCTTCGCTCGCAATGACGGCTTTTTATATTCACACGAAGGCGCGGGAAGAAAAACCCCTGGAAAAGCCCTTCTCCCAGAATCCCCCATCGGGCGGCTTTTTTCATAGAGAAGAATATCGAGTCCCTTTTTCTGGGTAGAATGGCTTTTTGCCTCCGAAACAAAAGGAAGGACGACGATCATGGATCTCCGCAACCTCACGCTTCTGGCCATCAAACTGCTTGGGCTTTATTTGGTCTTCAAGGCGATTGAACATATAGCGTCAAACATACACATTTTGTTTCTTGCGGAAGACTACCTTAAGGTTTTGCCTCCCCTTGTATTATTTTTAGCTCCGATCCTATACGTGATCATCGGCGCCATCTTGCTTCGTGCGTCGGGGAAAATTACCAACTGCGTGATTCAGACAGAAAAGGATGCGTCGCCTTCACTGACCGCGTATAACCTGCTCCCCGTCGCCATCCGGATCGTTTGCCTTTATTTCATCTTCAAATCGCTCTATTCTCTTGTTTACCATTTGGCTGAGAAGATTTTGTTTCATTTTAAAATGAACCATGCGTATAATTATTCCGGTGTTTTCAATTCTCACGATGAAGCCTTCCTTCTGGCAGCGATTGTTCAATTTGCCGCCGCTTTGGCCGGCTGGTTCTTCGCCGGAAAAATCGCCGAATTCACCCGAAAAATCTCAAAGGACGAATAGCCCCTCACCGCACGACTTTCCTCTCGACCGACGAAACTTCATTGTTCCTGAAACACACATGCGTTCGCGTTTGCGGATCGCCTTCCGCCGGATCGTAAATCCAGCATTTTTCGCAGAGATCGCGGACGGTTTTCAGTTGTTTTTTCGAGGTCACCATGGTTCGTTCGCGGCAGGCGCCGCCCTCTTGCGAATCGGGCGCGCCGATGCGGGAGCGCACTTCGGCAGCGGTCATGCCTTCGCGGATGAAGCGGCGTTCGTTGGCGTTTTTGGTGGTCACCGTTGTTTTTGCGGCGCTTGAAGTTTTTTTCCTGGACGTTTTTGAGGTGTCGGACGATGTTTTCTCCGATGCGTCCACAGATTTTTCATCCGTCGCCGCTGTTTTCCGCGCGGATTTTTTCTTTGACGTTTTGGCGCTTTCCGGCTCGCTCTTCACTCCCTCGAAGGTGTTGTACTGCAATTCCATCGGTTCGCTGTTCGTCCCTTCGCAAGGTTTGTCGCTGAATTCGATTTTGCCGTCAGCGCCCGTGCATTTGTACACCGCCGCCAGCGCAGGTGTCGCCATCAGCGCCCACAATAAGAAAACGATCACTGCTTTCATTGAAACTTCCTTTTTATATTGTGCCCTGAGCTTAATTCGACAAACCCAGTATCTTCCGTCGCAGCATATCAAAAAGCCAGGTCGCGGTCAGTATTCGCACTTGTTCTCGCGGGCGCCCTGAAAGATTCAGTGTGCGCGTTGTGATGTCGTCTCCCCAGGCTACGGCGACGCAGACGGTTCCCGGCGGCAAGTCTTCCTGCGCATCCGGCCCGGCGACGCCGGTCGCGGCAAGCCCGACATCGGCGCACAAGCGTTGACGCACGTTGCGCGCCATGTGCGCAGCGGCTTCTTCGCTGATGACCGCGCCGCGCGGCACGCTGAGCATTTCAAATTTCACATCGCTGGCGTAAGCGACGATGCCGCCGCGAAACACGTGGCTGGAACCCGCGACCGATGTCAACCGTGCGCCAATGCCGCCGCCGGTCAACGATTCGGCAACGGCCAGCGTTTTCCCTCGTTCGGCCAGCAGGCGCAACACCACCGCTTCCGGCAAATGATGCGTTGGGTCATTGTCGTTGCAGCCTTCGCTGAACACGGCATCGCCGAGCAATGCACGTATTTCGTGCGCTTCTTTTTCAAGTATTTGCTGCGCTTCTTTCGCGTCGGCGGCTTTCGCCGTGAGCCGCACACGAACACCAGAAAAATCGCTCGCCAGAAAAGCAATGGTCGGATTACCCGTTGTGCCCAATGCGGTGTCCAGCGCCTGCAAACGCGGCGCCAATCGCTCCGCAATCACCGATTCGCCCAGCCCCAGACAATACAGCGTATGGCTGACGATCGTGGTGGCGTCACCGCGCCGCCGCAGCAAATCGGGAAGCAAATCGGCGTCAAACATTTCCCGCATTTCGCGCGGCACACCGGGCATCGCATAGATTCGCTTCTCGCCGACCGGACAAATCAATCCGGGCGCGGTGCCGGCAATCGTCGCCATCGGTCGCGCGCCCACCGGGACATCGGCTTGCAAAGCGTTGTTGTCCGCGAACGAATGGCCGCGCTGATGAAATATCGCCTCGATGCGGGCGAGAAGCGCGGGATCGCGTTGCAAAGGCACACCCATCACATTGGCGATCGCCTGTCGTGTGATGTCATCCTGCGTCGGCCCCAAACCACCGCAAACGATCACCACATCGGCACGGCTCAACGCCAGCCGCAACGTCTCCTCGATACGCGCCAGATTGTCGCCGACCTTCGTTTGGAAATAGCAGTCGATGCCGAGCGTCGCCAAACGTTCGGCCAGCCAGGTCGAGTTGGTATCGACGATTTGCCCCAAAAGCAATTCGGTGCCTACCGCGACGATTTCACAGCGCATTGCGTTTCTCCTGACGGTCAGGGAGGAATATTCTAACCGCAAAGAAAAACGTTTAACCACGAAAAGCACGAAAGGCACGAAAAATAGCCTCCCGCGAAGGCGCGGATGGTAAAGCGCGTCATTACGAGCGGCCTTTAGCCGCGAGCGAAGCGTGGCGGGAAGCAGTCCGAAAAATGAATGCCCTCTCCCCCGCCCCCTCTCCCGCAAGAGGGAGAGGGGAGTTTTGCGCACCGCACAGGATGACGGTTTTTTCTTTGCGCTCTCTGCGTTCTTTGCGGTTAAATCTTGTTTTTTCTTTCGTGCTTTTCGTGCATTTCGTGGTTAACGTTTTTTTCTTGGCTCAAAAACAAAACCGCCTCCCGATGTTCGGGAGGCGGTGTTTGGGGAAGAGCAGACAATGCTTATTCCGCGCTTTCGGGTGCGGCGCTCACACTTTCGGGCGCAGCCGTGCTTGCGGCGGCGCTGCTGGCCGCTTTGACGTTGCGGCTTTGCAGTTTCTCTTTGATTCGCGCCGACTTGCCGGAACGCGAACGCAGGTAATAGAGTTTCGCGCGGCGCACGTCACCACGACGTTTGACTTCAATACCGGCGACCAGCGGCGAATAGGTTTGGAAGGTGCGCTCGACGCCTTCACCGGACGAAATTTTGCGCACGATGAACGAGCTGTTCAGTCCGCGGTTACGCTTGGCGATGACCACGCCTTCGTAGGCCTGCAAACGCTCGCGGTTGCCTTCCTTCACTTTGACTTGCACGACAACGGTGTCGCCGGCGGAAAAGTCGGGGATGGTTTTCCCCAAACGTTGTATTTCTTCGCGTTCCAGTTGTTCAATCAGATTCATGGTTTGCTCCAGTTTCGGTTAATGGCCTTCGGGCCTGTGACGTGCAGCGCAGGACGCCTCCTGATGCACGCTGTTTTTTCGTTGGTGGAGAAAATTTCTCCACCGCTTTTGTATTCGTGATGGACTTCATCACGAACACGAATCTTTTATTCCTCTCGCCGGCGATGCTTTTCCAGCAAATCCGGACGGCGCGCCGCCGTTCGTTCCAGCGCCTGCTTCCGACGCCATTGCGCAATCGCCGCATGGTCGCCTGACAGCAACACGTCGGGCACCGCTTCGCCTTCGTACACCGGCGGCCTCGTGTAATGCGGACAATCGAGCAATCCGTCAACGAACGACTCTTCTTCCGCCGACCCCGCGTCGTTCAGCGCCCCGGGCAACTGCCGCACCAGCGCGTCGATCAACATCAGCGCGGGCAACTCTCCACCCGACACGACGAAATCACCGATGGCGATTTCCTCATCCACTTCCCGCGCCAGCAAGCGTTCGTCGATACCTTCGTAACGCCCCGCTAGTAAAATCAATCCCGTTCCCTGCTGCGCCAGCGCGTTGAGTGTCGTCACCCGCGCGTGCGTCAGCGGCGTTCCCGCCGGCGACAGATACAACACCCGGCTCGTTGCGCAACCCGCTTCCGCTTGCGCCGCGCGCGCCGCGTTCAACGCAGCGGCCAGCGGCGCAGCCAGCATCACCATCCCGGGACCGCCGCCGTAAGGGCGGTCATCCACCGTCCGGTGCGGATCGCTGGTGTAGGTTCGCGGATTCCACAGCGCCAGCGACCACAATTTCTTCGTCAGCGCCCGTCCGACCACGCCGAACTGCGCCGCATGCTCCACCATCTCCGGGAAAAGCGTCACCACATCCATTCGCATGGCGTGCTGCCCTCAATCTTTCTTGTTGGGCGCTGAACCCCTGAACTCCATCCCCACCCTGACCCTCCCCTTGAAGGAGAGGGAATCTGGCGGAGTCAATCGCCGCGCTGCCAATCCACGTTGATACAACCCGCTTCCAATTCCACCGCATCGATATGAGCATCGACAAAAGGAATCAGCGTCTCCGCCGTTTTCTTTCCTTCCGCGCCCTCTTCCGGCAGTGGCGCAACATGCAGCACCGGCTGCGCGCCGTATTCCTGCACCGCCGTCACCGTTCCCAGCGTTTCGCCCTCGCGGTTCATCACCATCAAACCGATCAGATCAACGAAATACACTTCTCCCGGAGACAGCGCGGGCAAGGCCTCGCGCGGCACCGTGATCGACATGCCCTGCAATGCCGCCGCGTCCTCACGTGCTGTCACGCCTTCCAGCGCCGCCAGCACATAGCCGCCGTATACCTTGCCCTCTTTGAGCCGGACATTCCGCGTCGCGCCCTGTCGATCCACCAACGACCATTGCCGATACGCCAACAACGCGTCTTTGGCGGCGGTGAACGGCTGCACTTTCAGCCAGCCCTGGACGCCATAGGACGCGACAACGCGCCCCATCACGACCCCGGCGGCGACCATCTTCGTAAAACTTACGCTGCCAAGTTAACTTAAGCGGCTTTGGCAGCGCGCTTGGCCAGCATCGCCACCGTGTCCGACATTTGCGCGCCGCGCTCCTGCCAGAACGTGATCCGATCCATCGCCAGACGAATACCTTCTTCCTTTTCGTTGGCGATCGGATTGTAAAAACCGACGCGTTCGATGAACCGACCGTCACGCCGATTCCGCGAATCAGCGACGACCACATGATAAAAGGGGCGCTTCTTGGCGCCGCCGCGAGCCAGCCGAATGACGACCATAATCGTTATGCCTCAAAGAGTTGTGCGAAAAAAAGACGATGATTATATACCAGATTTTGCCTTGTCAGGGATCAGCGGTCAGAGGACTGAGCATTGTCATTATTGGTGCAACGGATTGCAGCGAACCAGCCTCACACGAAGCCGCGAAGAATGGCAATGTTCTAACCTCTGACCTCTGACCTCTGACCTCTGACCTCTGACCTCTGACCTCTGACTTCTGACTTCTGATTTCTGACCTCTGATTCACACGGTCTTTTTGTATTCGCATGGAATCTCATTTTCCTCACACCATTCCCGCGCCTTCTCAATAAGAGCCTGCGCCTTGAATGCGTACCATTCTTTCGTCAAGTCCACGCGGTGCAGCGTGTCCTTAAACCGCCGGAAAGCGCCTTTGCCCTCCAATGCCACCGACAACAACGCCTGCTTGTGCGGGTCGCTCACGCCTTCGACAAAATCCCGCATCATGCCGTATCCATTAAGCTCGTATTGAGAGGGCAGCCCAATGTATTTTTCGTCCGCTAACTCCTCCAGATCCGGCTTGTCTTCCTCCATGTCGTACGGACTGTCATACACAAACTCACCCGTTTCAGTGTTGTAATAGATGTCGATCTCATCGTTAGCCATGTCCAGCTCTTGTGCGACGTCTTCAAGGCATACCGTTTTTTTGGCGCTCATCTTGTTTACCTCTTTCTTGTGCAAACGTAACTTCTGCGGTCATACCGCGATGAATGGCGGGAGTGAGCCAAAGTAAGCCATGTTTGCGACCTTACCGTCAAGAGCCGTTGGTTCATTGCCCCTCTGTTCCTTCAGCTTTCCCGTGAGCAACCAATTTCTTCATTGCCGGACACTTGCACGTGACCAATAAATCGCGCACAATTCCTGTTGATCACATTCAACGCAAAGAGAAAACCATGCAAAGTATGACACTTGAACAGCTTCGAACAGCCCGCGAGGCCGGGGGGGTTGCCGATGTGACTTTGAAAGGACAAGGCGGGGCATTCTTTGTCCAGATCATCACACGCAACGGTTCCGGCGCTGTATTGACCAAGGCCCGCAGCAGCGAGCCGCGCCGCTTCGGCAATCCGGCTGTCGCTTTAAGCGTACTGCGCAATGTGGGCATCACCATCGGCCAGTTCGATGCCAGCGAATGGAACCCTGCTGAACATGCCCCCGTTTCCGGCACCCAGGGTCGCGCCGAAGCGTTACGCAAGGCGCACCGGGCGGCTGCCTATTCGAAATGGTTGGCCGCTGAGATTCAGGACGCCATGAGCGATCCTCGCCCCAACCTTTCGCACAATGAAGTCATGACCAGGATGGACGCCGATATTGCAGCCCTTGCCACCGAACAGAAACCAACCGAAAGAAGCGTGGTTGGCTGATTTATGGCAAAGGCAAACCGCATTTACCCTATTGAATGGCGACCAAAGGCCAGCGAGGACCTGCTCGCCATCATCCGATATATCGGTAAAGACGATCCGGTCACAGCACGCCGTTTCGGTCAGGCATTGCGCGACAGCGTCTCACCGCTTGCGCAGCACCCGAAACTGGGGCGCACGGGGCGTCCCGGTCTCCCGGATGATGTGCGCGAATTGGTCGTCCACCGAAACTATATTGTTTTCTATCGCGTACTCGATGAGGCTTATACCGTAGAAATTTTGCGGGTAAAGCATGCGGCGCAGCAAATACCGTGAACTAAACCTAAAAACACAAAAGCAAAAAAACAACCCGCTGTTGCTCCTGTTAGAATGGCAAAATTCGAGACCGCCTTTTGTCATGACGCCTTTTCTTCCTTTTACCAAGCCCGCGATCGGCTCGGCCGAAATCGCTGCCGTCACCCGTGCACTGAACTCCGGCTGGATCACGACCGGCCCGCAGTGTCAGGCGCTGGAAACGGCGTTTTGCGAGATGCTGGGTTGTCGTCACGCGATTGCCGTCAGTTCGGCGACCGGCGGCATGCATGTGGCGCTGGCGGCGTTGGGCATCGGCCCGGGCGACGAAGTCATCACGCCGTCGCAAACCTGGGTATCCACGTTGAACATGATCGTGTTGCTGGGTGCGGAACCGGTGATGATCGATGTCGATCCCGACACGCTGATGGTCAGCGCCGACGCGATTCGCGCGGCGATCACGCCGCGTACCAAAGCGATCGTGCCGGTGCATTACGCCGGCGCGCCGCTGGACATCGACGCGATCACAGCGGTCGCAAGAGAACACAACATTCCGGTGATCGAAGACGCCGCTCATGCGGTCGGGACGCGCTACAAAGATCGCTGGATCGGCAGTCGCGGCACCGCGATCTTTTCGTTTCACGCGATCAAGAACATGACGTGCGCCGAAGGCGGCTTGATCGTCACCGACGATGACGCGCTGGCCGACCGGATGCGCTGTCTGAAATTTCACGGTCTGGGACTCGACGCTTTCGATCGTGAACAACAGGGTCGCAAGCCGCAGGCGGAAGTGATCACACCGGGTTTCAAATACAACTTGACCGATATTCAGGCGGCGCTGGCGTTGGCGCAATTGCAACGTCTGCCGGAACTCAACGCACGACGCGCCGAATTGGCGGCGCTTTATCTGGAGCAGTTGCGCGATCTGCCGTTCCGTCCGCTGCAAATACCGGCGTATCCGCACCAACACGCCTGGCACCTGTTCATTGTCCGCACCGATCCGCCGCATTGTCGGGGATTGACGCGCGATGTGTTGATGAGCGAACTGAAAGAACGCGGCATCGGCACCGGCCTGCATTTTCGTGCGGCGCACACGCAGAAGTATTATCGTGAGCGTTATCCGCAACTGTCGTTGCCGAACAGCGAGTGGAACGCCGAGCGCATTTGTTCGCTGCCGTTGTTTCCCGATATGCAGGACAGCGATGTCGAGCGCGTGGTCTCGGCGATGAAGGATATTCTGGAGCAACAACGTGGCTGAATTCGATCGTATTCAAACCGTCTCGGTGGTGATCCCGGTTTTCAACGAAGAGGAGAGCCTGTCGGCGCTGCTCGAACGAACGCAGGCGGCGTGCGCCAAACTCCAGCAGGATTACGAAATTATTTTGATCGACGATGGCAGCAGCGATGCGTCGGCAGCCCTCATCACGGCAGCGGCAGAAGCGGCGGACAGTCATGTGCTGGCTGTCCTGCTCAATCGCAATTACGGTCAGCACTCAGCGATCATGGCGGGCTTCAAGTTGGCGCGCGGCGATCTGATCGTAACGCTCGACGCCGATCTGCAAAATCCTCCCGAGGAAATTCCGAACCTGGTCGAAGCAGCGGAACGGGGGCATGATGTGGTGGGCACGATTCGGATGAACCGGCAGGATTCGCTGTTTCGCAAAACGGCGTCCAAACTCATCAACGCGGTGATCCGCAAAACGACGGGGCGGGTGATGAGCGACTATGGCTGCATGTTGCGCGCCTACCGTCGGCCTATCGTCGAAGCCATGTTGTCCTGCCATGAACGCAGCACTTTCATTCCGATCCTCGCCAACATGTTTGCGCGTCGCGTGGTCGAAGTGCCCGTGCAACACGATGAGCGCAAATTCGGCACGTCCAAATACGGCTTGATGCAACTCATCAACCTGATGTACGACCTCATCACGTGTCTGACGACAACGCCGCTGCGCATTCTCAGCATCTTCGGCAGTGTGCTGGCGCTCGGCGGTTTTGTGCTGGGGCTTCTGTTGATCGTGCTGCGTTTTTTGCTTGGCGCGGATTGGGGCGCGGAAGGCGTGTTCATGCTCTTCTCACTGCTCTTTATTTTCATCGGCGCCCAATTCGTCGGAATGGGATTGTTGGGCGAATATATCGGCCGGATTTATCAGGATGTGCGCGCTCGCCCGCGCTACTTCGTTCAAAAAACCGTCGGACAACGGCGTTTCTCCAAAAAACATGAGGCTCAGGCATGAAAACAGTTGTATTCGCTTATCACAACATCGGTTGCACCGGCATCAAGGCATTGCTGGCGGCGGGTTACGAAATCGAAGCGGTGTTCACGCATGTCGATGATCCGCGAGAGAATCGCTTTTTCGCTTCGGTGGCGCGTCTTTGCGCCGAGTTGAATCTGCCGGTGTTCGCGCCGGAAGATGTCAACCATCCGCTGTGGGTCGAGCGCATCCGCGCGATGCAGCCGGACATTCTGTTTTCTTTCTACTACCGCGATTTGATCGGCGGCGACATTCTGAAACTGGCGCCGCACGGCGGTTACAACCTGCACGGCTCGCTGCTGCCGCGTTATCGCGGACGCGCGCCGATCAACTGGGCGCTGGTTCACGGTGAAAAAGAAACCGGCGTGACCTTGCACCGGATGGAAGTGAAAGCAGACGCCGGCGATATAGCCGGACAAAAGCGCGTCGCCATCGCCGACAACGATACAGCGCTGACGCTGCACGAAAAGCTGAACGCGGCGGCGCACGAATTGCTCGACGAATTGCTGCCGAAAATCGCGCGCGGCGCAATCACGCTGACGCCGCAGGATTCGACGAAAGCAACCGTTTTCGGTCGCCGCACACCCGCCGACGGCAAAATCGATTGGCAGCAACCGGCGCAACAGATTGATAACCTCGTGCGCGCCGTCACCGAACCGTATCCGGGCGCGTTCTCATTCAACGGCAACCGGAAATTCATCGTCTGGGAAGCGCGCGTGGAACCGCGCAGCCAGCAAGCGCAGCCGGGAACCGTGTTGTCGGTGCAACCGTTCACCGTCGCCTGCGGAAAAGACGCGCTGCAAATCGTTGCCGGTCAAACCGAAAACGGGCTTTATTCGCAAGGCGAACGTCTGGCCGAAGAATTGGGTCTGGTGGTCAACAGCCGTTTGGGCGAAGCCGTGTCAACGCGCCCGAAGCGGCGAACGCGGGTGCTGATTCTGGGCGTCAACGGTTTCATCGGCAACCATTTGACCGAGCGATTGTTGCAGGAGAATTACGAAGTTTACGGGCTGGACATCGGTTCGGACGCCATCGCCCGTTTTCTGAGCAACCCGCATTTTCATTTCGTCGAGGGCGACATCAGCATCCACTCGGAGTGGATCGAATACCACATCAAGAAATGCGATGTGGTGTTGCCGCTGGTCGCCATCGCAACACCGATTGAATACACGCGCAATCCGCTGCGGGTGTTCGAGCTCGACTTTGAAGAAAACCTGAAGATCGTGCGCGATTGCGTCAAATACAAAAAGCGTATCATCTTTCCTTCGACCTCGGAAGTCTATGGCATGTGCGACGACAAGGAATTCGACGAGGACAACTCGCGTTTGATCGTCGGGCCGATCAACAAACAACGCTGGATTTATTCGGTGTCGAAGCAGTTGCTCGACCGCATCATCTGGGCTTACGGCGTGAAGGAAGGATTGAAATTCACGCTGTTCCGTCCTTTCAACTGGATGGGGCCGCGGCTCGATTCGCTCGACGCGGCGCGCATCGGCAGTTCGCGCGCGATCACGCAGTTGATTCTGAATCTGGTTGAAGGCTCGCCGATTCAGTTGGTGGACGGCGGCGCGCAAAAGCGGTGTTTCACCGACATCAAAGACGGCATCGAAGCGCTGTTCCGCATCATCGAAAACCGCGATGGCAAGTGCGACGGTCAGATCATCAACATCGGCAATCCCGACAACGAAGCCAGCATCAAGGAATTGGCGGAGATGTTGCTCGCGTGTTTTGAAGCACATCCGTTGCGCCGCCATTTCCCGCCGTTCGCCGGTTTCAAACTGACCGAGAGCGGACACTATTACGGGAAAGGCTATCAGGATGTCACGCATCGGCGCCCCAGCATCCGCAACGCCAAACGCCTGCTCGGTTGGCAGCCGACCATACCGATGCGGCAGACGGTCACGGAAACGCTGGACTTTTTTCTGCGCGGATTGGAATCGAATTTAACGGAATGAAAAACATTAACCACGAAAAACACGAAGGACACGAAAATTTTTGTGTTCTATGCGTTCTTGGCGACTAGAACGGTTTTTGTTATGTGCTTTACTGCGTCGTTGTTCCCCCACCCTAACCCTCCCCCGCTTGCGAGGGAAGGCTGGAATGGGGGCAAGCAACGCCCAAAAAGTATATGCCGCTGAATCAAAAATGTGCTCATTGTGTTTTTTACTTTTGTGTTTTTCGTGCTTTTCGTGGTTAAAATTTGACGGAATGAAAAACATTAACCACGAAAAACACGAAGGACACGAAAATTTTTGTGTTCTATGCGTTCTTGGCGACTAGAACGGTTTTTGTTATGTGTTTTATCAAAAATGCGCTCATTGCGTTTTTTGCTTTCGTGTTTTTCGTGCTTTTCGTGGTTAAAAATGGTTTTTAAAGAGACATGAACGCCCCATGAAAAAAGTCGGCCTGCGAATTGATGTTGACACTCTGCGCGGCACCCGTGAAGGCGTGCCGCGTTTGTTGTCGTTGCTGGAACGTCATCAGGTGCGCGCCACGTTTTTTTTCAGCGTCGGCCCCGACAACATGGGGCGTCATCTGTGGCGTTTGTTGAAGCCGCGCTTCCTGTGGAAAATGTTGCGCTCCAACGCCGCCGCGCTCTACGGTTGGGATATTCTGCTGGCCGGAACCGCCTGGCCGGGCGTTCGTATCGGCGAAGCGTGCGCGGACATCCTCCGGCAAGCTGCCGCCACCGATCACGAAATCGGTTTGCACGCCTGGGATCATCACGCTTGGCAAACGCATGTGGGCCATTGGTCTGAAGAGCGCATCGCGCAGGAAATTCAGCGCGGTCTCGATGCGTTGACGAAAATCACCGGACGCGAAATCGATTGCACCGCCGCGCCCGGCTGGCGTGCCGATACGCGAATCGTTCATTGTAAAGAACGCTTCCGTTTTCGTTATAACAGCGATTGCCGGGGAACGACGCCGTTTCGCCCGCAACTGGAAAACGCTGAACTGGGAGTTCCGCAAATTCCGGTCACGCTGCCGACCTACGACGAAGTGGTCGGCAGCGTTGTCGATAGCGCCGGTTTCAACGATTATGTGTTGACGGCGATAAAACAGAATCGCGGCACGCCGGTTTATACCATTCACGCCGAAGTCGAAGGAATGTCGCAAGCGACGGCTTTTGAAAACTTGCTGCAACAAACGGCAGCGGAAAATGTGCGCTTCTGCCCATTGGGAGAATGGTTGCCCGAAAATATCGACGCACTGCCTTCAGGCCGCATCGAGCGCATGGCTTTCCCCGGCAGAGAAGGCTGGCTGGGTTGTCAGCAACAAGTGTCACAAACGAAACAAGGAGCTCAAGCGTGACCATATCGAAATCATTGAAATCACTGAAAGCCGCGGCGCTGTTTCTTTTCTTCGGCCTGTTTTATCTGTTGCCGTTGAACATCCGATTGCTGTGGCAGCCCGATGAAACCCGTTATGCTGAAATCAGCCGCGAAATGCTGGCGCGCGGCGACTGGATCGTGCCGCAATTTCTCGGTTTGCGTTATTTCGAGAAGCCGGTGGCAGGGTATTGGTTGAACAACATCAGCCAATGGTTGTTCGGCGAAAACAATTTTTCGGTGCGTTTCGCTTCGGCGTTTTGCACCGCGTTGAGCGCGGCGCTGATTTTCTGGCTGGCGATGCGCTTGTGGCAAAACCGCCAAAAAGCCTGGGCGGCCACCGTTATCTATCTTTCGTGCTTTCTCGTTTACGCGATCGGAACTTACAGCGCGCTCGATTCCATGCTGGCGCTGTGGTTGACGGCGACGATGGTGGGCTGTTATGAAGCGATCCACGCCGCGACCACGCGACGAAAAATCATTGCGGCGCTTTTGACCGGCGTCGCCTGCGGCATGGCGTTCATGACCAAAGGCTTTCTGGCGCTGGTGCTTCCCGTGATTGCCGTCGCGCCGTACATGCTCTGGCAACGCCGCATCAAAGACCTGTTTGTCTATGGCTTGCTGATCCCCGCAACGGCGGCGTTGGTGAGCGCGCCCTGGGCGATCGCCGTCGCGCTCAAGGAACCGGATTACTGGCATTACTTTTTCTGGGTGGAGCACGTGCAGCGTTTTGCGGCGGAGGACGCGCAGCACCGGCGCCCCTTCTGGTTCTATGTGCCGGTGCTGCTGGCCGGAGCGCTTCCCTGGCTGGGACTGCTACCGTCGGCGCTGGCGCAGGGTTGGCGTCGCCGACGAGAGCAACCGGCGTTGACGTATCTGTTGTGCTGGGTAGCGATGCCGTTTCTCTTTTTCAGCGTCGCCAAAGGCAAACTGCCGACCTACATTTTGCCCTGCTTCGCACCGTTGGCATTGCTGATGGCGCACGTTGCGATCGAAGCGGCAAATCAGGGACGCTGGCGAATGCTGGCGATCAACGGCAGAATCAACGGCATCGTCGGCTTGTTGCTTTTCTTCATTTTCATCGGCGTTGTATGGACGACAGAATCTTTGTACGAGCCGGATGAAAACTTCAAAGTCGCGCTGGTGCTGGCGAGCTTTTTGTTTTGGTCTGCGGTCGGATGGTGGGCCGCACACCGTTCACAAGAAAGCGCGCCGCGCTGGTGGCTGGTCGCGCTGTGCCCGCTGTTGTTCGGGTTGATCGTGGGTTACGTCGTTCCGCAGAAAACCGCGGCGCACAAACAACCGCAACAGTTCATCAACAGCATCCGCGCCGAACTGGCCGACAGCCACATCATCCTCAGCAACAATGTCGGCGTCGCCGCCGGACTCGCCTGGGAAATGAAACGCAGCGATATCAAACTGTTCTCCAGAAAAGGCGAACTGGAATACGGTTTGAGTTACGCAGACAGCGCCGATCATTTTGTCCCGGCGGAAGGATTTTCGGATTGGTTGCAGGAAGCGCGACGACACGGTCATGTGTCATTGTTGCTGCTCGACGGAAAACCGGAGCGGATGCCGCCGCCGGACAGCATGGTCGCAGCGGAAAACGGGCCGGCGCCGGATCGCTTCTTCTTTCTTTACTATCGACAAACGCCATGAGCTTGCTTCTCGTTCTGCTGGTGTGCGTGCTGACCTGTTGCGGCCAGTTGTGCCAGAAGCAGGCGGTGGAATGCTGGAAATCGGCGACGCTTCCCACAAGAAAAAGAAAAACGTTCGGCTGGCTGGCGCTGGCCGTCGCGGCGCTCGGATTGGGCTTGTTGCTCTGGTTGTGGGCATTGCAATTATTGCCGCTGAGCGTCGCATACCCGATGCTCAGTCTCAACTTCGTGTTGATGGCGCTGGCGGCGCACTGCTTCTTTCATGAAACCCTGTCGCGTCGCCACATGGTCGGCATCGCCTGCATCGTGCTCGGCGTCGTTCTGCTGGGGATCAGCTTATGAAAGGAACCGCCTGGGCATTGATCAGCGTGGCGCTGGTATCGGCGGCGCAACTGTTGATGAAGTGGGGGATGACACAACTGCCGACGCAACTGCCAACGCAACTGCCATCGGTGACAGCCGTTCTGTCGATAGCGGAATCGACCGTTTGGCACACATACCCGATGGCGCTGCTGTGCGTCGCCACCGGAATCGTGTTTTACGTGCTGTCGATGCTGTGCTGGCTGAAAGTGCTGCATGCGCTGCCGCTCGGCCGCGCCTATCCGCTGTTAAGCCTCAGCTACGTGCTGGTCGCCGTGCTGGCTGCTGTTTTGCCGTGCTTCAACGAACCGCTCACCCTGCTCAAAATCGCCGGAATCGCGCTGGTGTTGATCGGCGTCTGGTTGATCAATGCCGAGGGAAAAGAAAAAACCTTTTAACCACAAAACCTTTTAACCACAAAACCTTTTAACCACAAAACCTTTTAACCACGAAAAACACGAAAAAAAATAACTACCATTCTGCGCGGCGCGAAGCGGCGTCGCAGAATCCACAAAACAAGGCGCGATAAATCGCGCCCCTTGCCCTCTCCCCCGCCCCTCTCCCGCAAGCGGGAGAGGGGCGATTCTTCTTCGCGCCTTCGCGTGAATATAAAAAGCCGTCATTGCGCGCGAAGCGAAGCAATCCAGAAAATGTATGCAACAAAAAAACGCTGGATGGCTTCGCCACTTCCCGCCACGCTTCACTCGCGGCTAAAGGTTCCGCGCAGAATGACGAACCTTTTTTCGTGGTTAACGGGTTTTCTTCGCGGCTTCGCGCCTTCGCGTGAATATAAAAAGCCGTCATTGCGAGCGAAGCGAAGCAATCCAGAAAATGTATGCAACAAAAAAAACGCTGGATGGCTTCGTCACTTCCCTCCACGCTTCGCTCGCGGCCAAAGGTTCCGCGCAGAATGACGGACCTTTTTTCGTGACTTTCGTGTTTTTCGTGGTTAACGGGTTTTCTTCGCGGCTTCGCGCCTTCGCGTGAGGCCAAAACGTCGCGGTTCGCTGCGCTCACCAGCGACCTACGAACTGACCTCTGAAATCTGTCCTCTGCCCCCGATCAAGGTACAATAGCGCCATCTTATCTGGATGCTCCGATGTTTTTCAAAAAGAATTCCGACGACCCGCGCCGATCCCGAAAAGCCGCTTCCCGTCCGGTGCGCTTCGGCCAGACGTCGCCGCGTATCGCCCGCCTGATCGGCGAGGCCTGGTGGTTTTTGTTGCTCGCCGTTGTCCTGTACGGCGCGCTGATTTTTTTCACGTATCACCGTTCCGATCCCGGCTGGTCGTTTTCCGGCACCGGCGACGCGGTTCGCAACAAAGGCGGCCTGGTCGGCGCCTGGCTCGCCGATCTGTGTTTTTACCTGCTGGGCAGCGCCGCCTGGTGGATGATTGTCGCTGGCGTGATCGCGCTGGTTGTGATGTTCTGGCGCTTGCGCGCGCAGGACGCGCCGCACGAGTATTCGTTCGGGATCGCGTTGCTCGGTTTCGCGCTGCTGATCGTGTCGAGCGCCGCGCTCGAAGCGACCCATCCCTGGCTGGCGCTGATGCGTGATTTGCGCTCGCCCGGCGGCGTGATCGGCGAAATCGTCGGTTTTCAGTTGCAGGCGTTGTTGGGCGTTACCGGCGCCCGCTTTTTGTTGGTCGCGTTGTGGGCAATCGGGTTGTCGCTGTTCTCCGGCATCTCCTGGCTGGCGGTGTTTGAAAAACTCGGCTGGGCGTTGGAGCGATCGTTCAACGCGCTGCGCAAAGCCATCGAAGCGCGGCAGGATCGCAAGATCGGTCGTCAGGTGATGGCCGAACGCGAGCAGGTTGTCGAGCAGGTTCGCGGCGACGAGATCCGCGAGCCGGTGCTGGTGGTGCCGCCGGTCACAGTCATTCCGCAATCGCTGCGCATCGAAAAGGAGAAGCAACGGCAGTTGTTCGATGATTTGCCGGCCACTTCGCTGCCGCCGCTGTCGCTGCTCGATGCCGTGATCCATAAGACCGAATCGGTCAGCGACGATACGCTCGAATTCACGTCGCGTCTGATCGAGCGCAAGCTCGCCGATTTCGGCATCTCGGCGAAAGTTCTCGCCGCGTATCCGGGACCCGTCATTACCCGCTATGAAATCGAACCGGCCATCGGCGTCAAGGGCAGCCAGATCGTCAACCTCGTCAAGGATTTGGCGCGGGCGTTGTCGGTCGTGTCGATCCGCGTCGTCGAGACCATTCCCGGCAAGTCGTGCATGGCGCTGGAGTTGCCGAATCCGAAACGTCAGATCGTGCGTTTGATCGAAGTGCTTTCGTCGAAGAGTTACAACGAAGCCGCCAGCCGTTTGACGCTCGGTCTCGGCAAGGACATCGCCGGCAATCCCGTGGTCGCCGATCTCGCCAAGATGCCGCATGTGCTGGTCGCCGGCACGACGGGTTCCGGCAAATCGGTGGCGCTCAACGCGATGATTCTGTCGCTGCTGTACAAAACCGAACCGCGACAAGTGCGCTTGCTGTTGATCGACCCCAAGATGCTGGAACTGTCGATCTACGAGGGTATTCCGCATTTGCTGGCGCCGGTCGTCACCGACATGCGGCTGACGCCGACCGCGCTCAACTGGTGCGTCGGCGAAATGGAGCGGCGCTACAAACTGATGTCGCATCTGGCCGTGCGCAATCTCGCCGGTTATAACGCCAAAGTGATCGAAGCGAAGAAAAACGGCATGCCGCTGATCAACCCTTTATCGCTGACGCCGGACAACCCCGAACCGCTCGAAGAAATGCCGCAGATTGTCGTCGTCGTCGATGAGCTTGCCGATCTGATGATGGTGACCGGCAAGAAGATCGAAGAATTGATCGCCCGCATCGCGCAGAAAGCGCGCGCCGCCGGTATCCATCTGATTCTGGCGACGCAACGCCCCAGCGTGGATGTGATCACCGGCCTGATCAAAGCCAACATCCCGACGCGCATCGCGTTTCAGGTCGCCAGCAAAGTCGATTCGCGCACCATTCTCGATCAGATGGGCGCGGAAGCCCTGCTCGGTCAGGGCGACATGTTGTTCCTGCCGCCCGGCTCCGGTTATCCGCAGCGCGTGCATGGCGCGTTCGTTTCCGACGAAGAAGTGCATCACGTCGTCGAATACCTCAAACGTCAGGGGCCGCCCAATTACATCGAAAGCGTGTTGCTTGAATCCAACGCGGATGCGGAGGATGGCGGCAATGGCGCCGACGGCGAAGCCGATCCGCTGTACGATCAGGCGGTGGCGCTGGTGCTGAAAACGCGGCGACCGTCGATCTCGTGGGTTCAGCGCAACCTCACCATCGGCTACAATCGGGCGGCGCGGCTGATCGAACAGATGGAACGCGCCGGACTGGTTTCCGCGATGCAGAGCAACGGCAACCGCGAAGTGCTGGCGCCGGAGGAAGAGCGTTGATTCCAGAGGCCAGAAATCAGATGTCAGAAATCAGAAATCAGAAAAGCGTCATTGCGAGGAGCGAAGTGACGAAGCAATCCAGAAAACCATCTCACGCGAAGGCGCAAAGGCGCGAAGGCGCGAAGACGAAACCCTCTCCCCTTGCGGGAGAGGGTGGCCGAAGGCCGGGAGAGGGGACGCTTCATACAAGGGCGGGTTTGAAACCCGCCCCTACGAAATGGCTCTCCTTCGCGGCTTCGCGGCTTCGCGTGAAACATTCTTTATTGCGTTCTTTGCGGTTAACGTATTTTTTCTTCGGTGCGCTGCTGCTCACCGCGCCCGCGTTCGCCGCCAGCGCGCTCGATGATTTGCGCGCGTTCGTGCGCGACACCAAGACCGTGCGCGCCGAATTCACGCAGGTCACCGTCGGCAAAAACGCCCAGCAAACGCAAAACGTTCAGGGCACCTTGCTGTTGTCACGTCCCGGAAAATTCCGCTGGAGCACGGAGAAACCTTACGCGCAGTTGGTCGTCAGCGATGGCGCGCGCGTCTGGTTCTTCGATCCCGATCTCGAACAAGTCATCGTGCGCACCCACGCGCTAGCGCTGGGCGGCACACCGGCGGCGCTGCTGGCCGGTGACGCCGATGTCGAACGCGCGTTTGAATTGATCGCGTTGCCCGACGATCAGGGCTTGCGCTGGTTGCAGGCGAGACCGCGCGATAAAGAGGCGGGGTTCACCGACATCAAACTGGGTTTTTCGCAGGGCAAACTCGCCGCGCTGGAACTCAACGACACCTTCGGTCAGAAAATTCTGACCCGTTTCCGCTACGTCGAGTACAACCCCGAACTCAATCCCAATCTGTTTACCTTCACCCCACCACCCGGCGCCGACATCCTCGGCGAGAAAAATTGACCTTCACCTTCTTTTGATCTTCCCATGAAACCTTTTGTCTTTTTTTTGATGTTCGCCTTCATCGCTTGCGGGGCGCAAGCGCAGGAAAGTTCCATCGCTTTCGATGGAGACTTTTACAAGAAAATCAGCGAGGATCTCGACAGCGCCGTCAAGGTTGTCGAGTATATTCCACAGCGCGAGAACGCTTCCGACTGGACGCGAAAAATCACGTTTCGCCACTATCCGCACCTGACCGATGCGCGCGCGACCGGCGCCATGCTCGACGCCACGATCAAGCAGAATCCGGCCAACACCGCCGAAAAGTCCGTGGCGCGCGGCGATGAGGCGCTGGTCAGCTACCTCCACCACCCGGAAGGCGCCAAGCTGATGGAATACCGGATTTTTTATTACCTGAAACCGCAGGGCGCCGAAGGGCTGGCGACTTACGAATACACCTACCGTTTCGCGCCGGACCCGAAACTCAGCGTCGGCGAACAAATCCCCAGGGAGCGTCAACGCTGGCTGGGCGCCTTCGCCAATTCCCGCTGGGCATTGCCCGCCGCGTTTCTGAAAAAGAATTAAAAAGCGCTTAACCACGAAAAGCACGAAAGACACGAAAACGCGAAACCGTAAATAATGACGGGGTTCTGATCCCTGACGTCTGACATCTGACATCTGACATCTGATCCCTGCCCTCTGATTCCTGTTATAATGCGCCCCTTGCGCCCGTAGCTCAGTTGGATAGAGTACCTGGCTACGAACCAGGGGGTCGTGGGTTCGAATCCTGCCGGGCGCGCCACCTTCAAGAGATCGGAGCATTCCGGTCTCTTTTTATTTGGGCGGTGTTGCTGCGTGATGGGCGCGTCGTGAATCCATGCTTATTCTTTTCTCTTCTCATGGCGGAAGATCACAGGAGTCGAACCTGCCCGGGACTGCTGGCAGCCCCATCTGGATTTGAAGTCCAGCCGCCCCACCGGGGACGTTGATCTTCCGTATTCGGCGATTTTAACCGCAAAGAACGCTTTTAACCACGAAAGACAGGTTAAACCAATTTGCCGACATCGGCAAATTGGTCTGGTTTCTCTGATACCTGATTCCTGACCCCTGATTCCTGATAGGCGAACAATTCCGCATCGCGCAACAAATGACGGTTACCCATGCGGCGAGTGAAGCCGCTACGGTCGAAAAATTCGAGAACCTGAATCGCCAGTTTGCGACCAACGCCAAAACGATTTCGCAACGCTGCGGTTTCCATGCTGCCGTCGCCGCCATCGCCACCATCGTTTTCGGCGGCGGCATCGCGGACGGTCTGAGCGATGCGAGCGATTTGCGACGCCAGATAGTAGCGGTCGCGGACGATCGCAACGGCGTAGCCCAGCCGCGCCGCTTTGTGCAGCAAGGCGCGTACCGTTTCTTCAGGCGTTTGCGAAGCATGCGCGAGATCGCGCACCCAGCACGGCGGTTCGTGAAAGAGTGGCAACAGGCGTTGCCACAACCGATCTTCTTCTTCGGTGAACGCCAGCCGGTGTTGCGGCAAATGCAGCCAACCGCTGGTGTTGGTCAGCCTCTTTTCCGTCAGCAAGCGATCCATGTGCGCAAAAGCCAGCGGCTCCGGCGTATTCGGCAACGCCATTCGCCGCAGTCGCGCGCGTCCGATACCGAGATGTTCGGGCGTGCGCGCGTGAAATTCGGTCAGCGCCGCAATGAGTTGGTCGCATTGCTGCTCGGCCAGCGCCGCGTCGATCGCATAGCCGCCCTTGATGAGTGCGCCAGAGGCTTGCAGCAAGGTTTGCAATGCCGACGCCGTCAGTTGCCGTGCCCAGGCGAAAGCATCGAGTTCGACGGTGCCTTGTTGCAACCACAGCCCCAACACATCGCGGTCATCGTCCGTTTCTGCGCGACGCGCAAGCCATTGCAAAAACGCCGGTTGCCGTTTGCCGCGTCGCGGCGGCGTTAACGACAACACGCGCGCACCTGCCAGCGTGTGTTGAGCGCTGGTGTCGCGCACGACCAACACATCGTCGTCGGCCAGATGCAGCGGCGCGTCGAATACAAGCTCGCACAACACATGTTTCGTGACGGCGTCGGGATGCTGCAACAACGACAGCCGACCCGTAAGGTGGCTGGCGGCGTGGTGCAAATGAACGAACTGCGAGGATTGCAGAGAAGCGGTCGCATCGAGAAGATCGAGTTCCACCAGACAACGGCTCACCGACGACGGCGGCGCTTCCGACAACAACCAATCGCCGCGCGCGATGTCGTCCTTGTGAACATCGCCGACCAGATTCAACGCAATGCGCTGGCCGACGTGCGCGGATTCGACCGGCTGATTCTGCGCGTGCAGATGGCGCACCCTCACCGCGCGTCCGGCGCCGGTCAGCCACAACGTGTCGCCGATGTTGACGCGACCGCCGAACGCCGTGCCGGTCACGACGAGACCTGCGCCATGCACATGAAAAGCGCGATCAATCGCCAGCCGGAAACGGCGGGTTTCGCTTGCCGTGGCGGGCTGCGACGCCAGCGTCTGCAAATGCGTTTTCAGCGCAGCGATGTTGTCGCCGGTCGTTGCCGAAACTTCAAAAAAAGCAGCATCGTTCCAAATGTAACGACGCAATGTTTGTTCGAGCGCCGCGCGAACTTCGGCGCGTCGCGTGACATCGACCTTGTCGGTTTTGGTCAACACGACGGTCAAGCCGGGAATGCGCAGCAAGTGCAGAATCGCCAGATGCTCTTCGGTCTGCGGCATGATCCCATCGTCGCAAGCGACCACGAGCAACGCATGCTGAACACCGCCGACACCGGCCAGCATGTTGGTCAAAAATTTCTCGTGGCCGGGAACGTCGATGAAGCCCAGCGTTTCGCCGCCCGGTAAAGGAAGGTAGGCGTAACCGAGATCAATCGTCATCCCGCGCCGCTTTTCTTCCGGCAAGCGATCGGTCTCAACGCCGGTCAATGCGCGAAGCAACGATGTTTTGCCGTGATCGACGTGGCCTGCGGTAACGAAAATCATGGGATCTCTTTAAGATACTACTATGCGTTTTCTACCAGCCTGATTTCTTCTTCGGTCAGGCCGTATAACTCATACACCAAGTCGTCTATTTGACGATCCAGCATGGCGCATTTGCGCTTGGCAAGTTCGGCGGCACGACCGGTAGCATTGACTTCCTGTTTCTTCGCTTCCAACATTTGATCAACCAATGCGACGATACGGTCATGGCGGAATTTGTCTTGTGAGCAGGAGAAGTCTATCCGAGGGATAGGCAGTCTGTTTGTCGAAGTGGCATCGAAGTGCATGGTGCGGATCGCCCGTCCATAAACGAAGCGGTACATGTACCAACTCACCAGTTTGGAATTGATGATGCCGAGCAGGAACTTGTTCGATAGCTCCCCGGTGCTGCGAATTTGGTTGATCGTGTCGAGCAGGACACAGCGCGAATCCTTTTGAGATGCCAGCGTTGCGATGATCTTGATGTGCCCAGCGGGATTGGCAATATGCGCGATAATGTTTTGGGCGAGCACCGCGCCAGCCGTAACCTGTCCGTTTTCCGGGGTTTGAATACTCGTCGGCAAAACTGAAGACGGCAGCAGCACGTTGTAGCGCGCAACATGCCGACCGCCGAATACACGGCGACCGCGCCCGCTTTCGACCAAGCTCGTCTGTAGCATCGCGCCGCGCGCGTTCATTGCCACATCTCCCAGATTGACACCAGTAGCAACTATCTTTCGCCCAATACTCAATTCGGCGTCACTGATGCCATTGAGCCAGAAACCAAATACGCGAATTTCCGTCTTTGGAATCGTTACCGCATCGACGAACTCCTCGCCATCGCGTCGCAGCGTAAGATAGGTAGAACCGGCATTCGCCTCTTTGCCGAAGATGCAGATCGACTGCTCCAGTTTCACTTCCTTCCACGCCTTGCCGACATCGACCACGGTTTTCAAAGCATGCTGCGTATTGGAGCGCAAGGTTGCCCACGAGGACGAATAGGTAATCGGTTTCGGCAAGATCATGCCGCTCAGGGAATCGGGCTTGGATAGCTCGAAGACCACTGCGAGCATCAGCGCTGCTGTATCAGTCGTACCCAGCGCATAGCGTTTCGACAAGAACTTGCGCTCAATGGGCTGGAGTTCCGCGCCATACGGCGGATTACCAACGACAGCATCAAAGCCGCCAGAACGCATTACTTGCGGGAATGCGTCGCGGAATTCCAGCGGATTCAACCGCAACTCGTCTTCCGCGCTCAAACCCGTCGCACCCGCAATGTCCAAACTGATCAGGCTGTTGCCGCACACGATATTGCGATCCAAATCCGGCAACAACTTTTTCATGTTGGCGTCGCGCGCGAATTCGAGCCGGTATTGATGGGCGCTGGCCGCGCGTTCATCTTCAAGCAGTTTGAGGAACAAGGAAAGCTGTGCCACCTCGACGGCTTGCCGATCCAGATCGACGCCGTAAATGTTGTTTTGCAGGATGTTGCGACGTTGCGCCAGCGAGAGCCGCCAACGCCCTTCGTCGGTCTTTACGCATCCGGCCTTCTTGGCTTGTTTCTCGTGACCCGGCTGGTTGTACCAATCGGCGTGGTAGCGCAGCAATTCATCGTAGATGCCCAGCAAAAAACTGCCCGACCCGCAGGCGATGTCGGCAAAACGCATCTTGCTGATTTCGTCGGGCGTTTTGCCTGCAATAAGTTTGCCCACTGTCTGAGCGACGATGTAGCGCACGATGTATTCGGGTGTGTAGTAAACGCCGCCCGCTTTTCTGACTTCCGGTTTTTCTTCGACTGTAGCTCGTTTTTCCGTAGCGCGAATAACACTGCCGAGAAAGCGTTCGTAAATGCTGCCGAGGATGTGGATGGGGATGGCGTCGAAGTTGTAGGGGCTGTTCTCAGAGGCGAGACGTTCGCAGATGTCGCCGAAAGCATCATCGTCCACTTGAAAATCAGCATCGTCGAGCCGGGACAGTGCTTTGAAAACAATACCGTTGTAGATGGTGTCAAGCCGACGACTGGCGGACTGGAAGTCGGCCCAGGCGTTTTTGTCGTTGCCGAATTTTGACACGCGCACTTCGGTTTCGATCTGCTTGTCTTCCAGAAATCGCATAAAAACCAGACGATCCAGCGTACGTTGCACCAATTCGGTCAGTTCGGCGGAATCGAGCGAGACATCGGCTTTCTTGAAAGCTTTGGCCAGCGTTTCACGGTATTCGGCCAATTCCAACAAGAAGCTTTCATCGACCGGCTGATAGCCTCCTTTGAACAGGCCGCGTTGTTTCGCGCCGCCTTTTGGCTTGGGCAGTTCGCCGACGCGACGCAAATAGGAACCATCCGCGTGAGCTTCGCGGGAGAAAAGCCAGTAAAACTCGGCGAATTTGCTTGTGTCACGGAAGTCGCTGTAATGCCAACTCTTGTAAACCTGTTGCAGCGCGCTGTCGGGGTGTGGGCGGCGACGGCAATCCAGTACGCGGATTTGCTCAAAGTCTGTAAGTACGGCTAACGGCGTGCCGGCGCTGTAGCCGTAACGCAGGGTTTGAAAGTGTGTGTCAACGCTGTGCTCCAGTTGAATGCTTGGCTTTTTGGCTTCAACGTAAAAACGCACGTCGCGGAAGTTGGGCGCAAGGTAGAAAGCATAATCGGCGCGCTTTTGTGCGCGGGCGCTTTGGACGATGACACCGGATTCAACTTTAACTTCCTGTTCGTAGGGATTGTGCTGGTGTTCGTGGTCAACATCCCACCCGAGGGCTTTGAACAACGGATCGATAAAATCCTTACGGGCTTCGACTTCCTGATAGCTTGGTTGTAAATACTTTTCTTGCGCATAGCGCGCGAAGCGGTCGATAAGTTCGGTGACCCTGGCGTGAGCCTGCAAGAAAGCAACGTTAGAGGGATTCTTGGGCGTCATGGGTCTTGGTTCCCGCGAGGATGGCCATATTGTTAGACTAACCGATTTCTCTCACCAGTGGTGAGAGAAATTCATTGTCTTGGTAAGTCTCGTAGAACTGCCGCATCCGCGTGAGATACCTATCTGATTTCCGGCTTCTGACATCTGACATCTGCCCCCTGCCTCGCCGCCCGCAACGCCGCCAGCAATTCACTCTCATCATCGAGGCAACGCAAATCGAGCCACAGGCGATTGTCGGCGATGCGTCCGAGGATCGGTTTCGGTTGTGCGTGCCAGTGCGCCGCCAGAGCTTCCAGTGTGCGACCGCGTCCGTCGCGGGCGGTGAAGGTCAGCGCCTGGCTCGGCACGGTGTTCATCGGCAACGCGCCGCTGCCGATTTGTGACAGGCACGGCGCGCTGTCGATGTGGAACGATGCGCCATACGCTTTCCGGCATTCCGGCAGCAGGCGTTCGACGGCTTGCGCGATGTCCGGTTGCGGTCGCGTCAGGTAACGCAGTGTCGGCAACAGCAACGGCAGTTGATCGCTGCGCGAATAAAGACGCAGTGTCGCTTCCAGCGCGGCCAGTGTGATTTTGTCGCAGCGCAGGGCGCGCTTGAGCGGATGTTTTTGCAAGCGCGCGATGGCGTCAGCACGACCGACGATGATTCCCGCTTGCGGGCCGCCCAAAAGTTTGTCGCCGGAGAAGCTCACAAGATCGACGCCATCGGCCAGGATGCGCTGCTGCATGGTCTCCGCGGGAAGGCCGTAGGCGCTCATGTCGATCAACGCGCCGCTGCCCAGATCGCTGGCGACGGGCACGCCTGTTTCGCGTCCCAATGCCGCCAGTTCGGCTTCCGACACGGACGAGGTGAAGCCTTCGATCCGGTAGTTGCTGGTGTGGACTTTGACCAGCAGCGCGGTGCGCTCGGTGATCGCGTTGCGGTAGTCGGCGAGGTGGGTGCGGTTGGTGGCGCCGACTTCGACCAGCGTGCAACCGGCTTGTCGCATCACGTCGGGAATTCGGAACGCGCCGCCGATTTCGATTAACTCGCCGCGCGAAGCAATCGCTTCTTTGCCGTCGGCGAGCGCCGCGAACATCAGCAGCACGGCGGCCGCGTTGTTGTTGACGACGCAGCAGGCTTCGGCGCCGGTGATGTCGCGCAGCAGTTCGGCGACGGTGTCGTCGCGGTGACCGCGCTGCGCTTCGTCGAGGTCGTATTCGAGGGTGACCGGCGAACGCATCACGCGGGCGACGGCGTCGATGGCGTCGTCCGCCAGTTGGGCGCGTCCCAGGTTGGTGTGCAGAACGACGCCGGTCAGGTTGAACACCGGCTTGAGTTTCGAGGCGCTTCGTTCCGCCAGCGTTCGCTGCAACGCCGTCGCCCAATCGTTCGCCCACACCGGCAACGCGCGGTGCGCGGCGATATGGGCGCGGGCTTCGGCAAGCAGCGCCCGCGCGGCGTCGGCGGTCAGGCGCGCGCCGTAGCGCGACACCAGCGGCGCCACCGCCGCATCATGGAGCAAACGATCAACAGACGGAAGCTGCGAATACGGGGCGTCTGGCACGATTAGCGCGCTTTTTGTTTAACGATTCACAACCACCCAACACTCCATCTTCGGCTCACCCTCTCCCCAGCCCTCTCCCGCAAGCGGGAGAGGGAGCAGGGCGGCGTAATGCGGACAGGTGTACATTAAAAACCGATCTACGTCGATGGAAACAGAAACGGATTGATGCTGCTGCGGCTGAATCCTTCGTCTTCGAGACGCGCGTCGAGCGCCAGACTGGCGAGATCGTCGGCAACGGCATCGACATCTTTGTCGTCCTTTTGGTAAAGGATTTTCAGGTAGCTGCGGCAATCGCCGCAACTTTCGGCCTTGATCGCCGGAAATTGTTTTTCGAGCGACCAGTAGTCGATGTCGCGGCCACTGTCGCAGTTGCTGCACAGGGCGCGGACGACGTGCCATTCGCTTTCGCAGAGCCGACAATGCAGGTAGCGCAGACCGTCCGGATGAACGATGCTGGCGACCGGCGCGTTGCCGCACAACGGACACAGATGGCGTTCCGTACCGCTTTGGTTATCGACGACGATCTTGCTGCGAGCGACGCGCTGCATCGCCGCCAGCGACAACGCCGCCCAGAAGAACGGCGCGCCATCGCTGCCGGTCAGCGACGTATCGTTGTTGAGCAGCGCGTGAGCAGCGGCGGTTCGTTGTACGGTGTCGAGTTTTTTCAGGCGTCCGAGCACGGTTTGCACCGGCGGCGGCACATGCGGCAACAGCGCCGCCATCAGCGTCGTCAAACTCTCTTGCCAGAAAGAATCCTGCAACAGCCGCGCCATCGACAACGGCGGCGTCACCCAATCGACGTGCAATGTCGTGGTCGGCATCGGCGCGCTGCTCTCCTGACGACTCAGCGCCTGTTGAACCATCACGACTTGCGCCGCAAACGACAGGTAATCACGCAACGACGGCTCGGTTTCGGCCAGCGCGCACAACCGACGGGCACGCGTTTCGTACAGCGTGACCGGGTTGGCAAGAAAAAGCGGCGCGATAGAACCTATCGCGCCGGCAGGTGTTAAAGAAGATACGTCAGACATCAAGTGTTTTTGTTCCCTTTGGTTGCCAGTGCACGGAGCCAGCGCGGGTGGTGCTTCTTCGCCCAGGAACGGCTGACCGTCCCCTGCGTCATGCCGCGCAATGTTCCTTTATACCAGAAACCCATATAAATGTGCACGAAAATCATGAACATCATCAGGATGCCGCACATCGAATGCACGAGCAGCGCCAGCCGAAGCAGCGGAACCGGAAAGAGGTGGGCGAAATAAGGCCGCCACGCGATCAATCCGGACACCAGCATGATGGCCGTCAACCCCATGATTTTCCAGAACAACATCTTCTGGCCGGGGTTGTAATGGCCGACTTCGACGACATGGTGCTCATTCCCTTTCAGGATGTCGGGGATGTGCTTGAACCACTTGCTGTCATCCTTTTCCGGCAGGCAGTGCGGGGCATTGCGAAAGAGCAGAACGATCAATCCCGCCACCATCACCAGCCCGAACACCGGATGCAGGAACTGCGCCAACTGGGGCGTACCCAGGAAGCCCAGCAATCCGTGCAGCGACGGGAAGAAAAAGCCCAATCCCGAGACGGTGACAAAGAAAAAGCCCAACACCGTCACCCAGTGCGCGACACGCACCGGGTAGGGATGGCGAACAACAACGTCTTTTTGATTAGTCATGTTTTTTCTCCTCCTCATCGTCCTCGGCCACAGGGCCGACGCCGATGTAATGCAATGCAGCGGCTGCGAACATCGCGATAAAGCCGACCGCGGCCAGCGGTTTGAACGCGCCCTTCCAGAAACGCACCATCGGGCTGATGGTCGGGTTTTTGGGCAGGTCGCTGTACAGTTCCGGCCGATCGGCGTGGTGCAGCACATACATCACGTGCGTGCCGCCGACGCCTTCCGGATCGTACAATCCGGCGTTGGCAAAACCGCGCGACTTCAATTCGGCGATGCGTTTTTCCGCCCGCGTTATCATGTCCGCTTTGCTGCCGAACATAATCGCGCTGGTCGGGCAGGTCTTCGCGCAAGACGGCGCTTGTCCGGCAAAAACGCGATCGACGCACAGGTTGCACTTGTAAACGCGCTTGTCGATCGGATTCTGCTTCGGAACGTCGAACGGACAACCGGCGATGCAATAGCCGCAACCGGTGCAAAGATCCTGCACGATATCGACGATGCCGTTCGCGTGTTGCACGATCGCGCCCGGAACCGGGCATGCGATTTGACAGCCGGGTTTTTCGCAGTGCATACAGCCGTCCTTGCGGATCAGCCATTGCAGTTTGCCGTTTTCCTCGACTTCGTTATAACGCATCACCGTCCAGGCGTTCGGCCCGAGATCTGCCGGATTGTCGTAAACGCCGACGTTATGGCCGACATCAGGACGGTAATCGTTCCACTCCGAACAAGCGACCTGACACGCCTTGCAGCCGATGCAAATCGTGGTGTCGATCAGCTTTGCGACTTCCTGCTGATAGACATACTTTTGCGGCGCCGGTGTCAGTGCGTTGGTGGCGGAGGATACGTAATGGTGTTTATCTACTTGCATGTTCGCCTCCTCACGCCTTCTTGACATTGACCAGGAACGCCTTGAACTCCGGCGTCTGGGTATTGGCGTCGCCGATCGCGGTTGTCAACCGGTTGGCCATATGTCCCTTGACGGTTTCGCCCTTGAAGCCCCAGTGAATCGGAATGCCGACGGTTTCGACATCCTGACCGTTGACTCTCAGCTTCTTGATTCGCTTGGTGACCGCCGCCTTGACCTTGATCACGCCACGTTTCGAGCTGATCTGGATCGTGTCGCCCGACTTGACGCCGACTTTCTTCGCCAGCGTTTCGCTGATTTCAGCGAACGCTTCCGGCTGCGTGATGGCGTTGAGTTTGGACGCTTTCGTCAGCGCGTGGAAATGCTCGGTCAACCGGTACGTCGTCGCCACATACGGGAACTCGTCGGGAGTACCGAGGTTCTTCGTGTCGTTCTCCATCAGGCGCGCCGCCGGATTCACCACCACGTTCGGATGCAACGGGTTGGTGCCGATCGGCGATTCCACCGGTTCGTAATGCTCGGGGAACGGCCCTTCGGCCATCTTGCCCTGCGCAAACAATCCGCCGACACCATCCTGCTGCATGATGAACGGCGTCACGGCGCTTCCCGGAGGCGCGGCGGTGAAGTCAGGAACATCGTAGCCGGTCCACACCGCGCCGTTCCACCACAACAGCTTGCGCTTCGGATCCCAGGGATTGCCCTGCGGGTCCATCGACGCGCGGTTGTAGAGAACGCGGCGATTCAGCGGCCAGGCCCAGGCCCAACCCGGCGTGTTGCCGAGACCGGACGGATCAGCGTTGTCGCGCCGCGCCATCTGGTTGCCCGCTTCCGTCCAACTGCCGGAATAAATCCAGCAACCGCAGGCGGTCGTGCCGTCGTCGCGCAACTGTCCGAAACCGCTCAGTTGTTGGCCTTTGCGAACGACGATGTTGCCGTTGGCGTCGGCCAGATCGGCCAGCGCGCGACCATTCATTTCTCTGGTCACTTCTACCGGAGACGGCTGTTCGGGATTCGCGTAATTCCAGCTCATGTTGAGCAAGGGTTCGACGGCTTTGCCGCCTTCCTGCTCGTACAGCCGACGTACCGCCATCATGATTCCGGCGATATTCTGCGTGTCGTTCCGGCCATCGCCCGGCACATCGGCGCCTTTCCAGTGCCATTGCAGCCAGCGACCGGAGTTGACGCGCGAACCTTCTTCTTCGGCGAAGCACGACGAAGGCAAGCGGAACACTTCGGTCTGAATCGACGCCGGATTGACGTCGTTGAATTCGCCGTGGTTTTCCCAGAAAGCCGACGTTTCGTTGTCGAGCGGATCGATCACCACCAGATACTTGAGTTTCGACAGCGCCCGAATGCTCTTGTTGGAATCCGGGAACATCGCCAGCACGTTGACGCCCTGACAGATGCAACCGTTCAACTTGCCGTCTTCCATCGCGCTCATGGTGTACATGAAGTCGTTGAGACGATCCCACTTCGGCAACCAGTTGAAACCGAAATCGTTTTCCGGCGTCGCTTTGTCGCCGTAAAAACTCTTCAGCAGGCTGGTGAAGAACTTGGGATAGTTGCCCCAGTAATTGACTTGTCCCTGCACCTGCAACTTCGGCGTCACCACCGAAAGGAAGGTGCGAAGATCGGGGTGCGCCCTTTCCGACGGCAGCGCCAGATAGCCGGGCAACGCGGTGGCCATGATGCCCAGATCGGTGATCCCCTGCACGTTGGTGTGACCGCGCAGCGCGTTGATACCGCCGCCGGGCATGCCCATGTTACCGAGCAACAACTGAATGATCGCCATCGCACGAATGTTCTGGGCGCCGACCGTGTGCTCGGTCCAGCCCAGCGCGTACAGCGACGTCATCGTCTTGTCCGGCGCCGACGTTTCGGCGATCAGTTCGCAAGCGACTTTGAAACGCTCCTGCGACGTGCCGCAGATGTTTTCGACGACATCCGGCGTATAGCGACTGACGTGCTCGCGCAACAGATTCCAGACGCAACGCGGATGCGTCAGCGACGGATCGCGCTTGGCGAAACCCTGCTCGTCGAACTGATACGCCCAGGACGTTCTGTCGTAAGCGCGTCTGTCCGCGTTGTAGCCGCTGAACAAGCCATCGTTGAACGCGAAATCATCACGCACCAGGAAACTGGCGTTGGTGTAATTGCGCACGTACTCGTGCTGAATCTTGTCGTTGGTGATCAAATAATGGATGACCCCCAACAAGAAAGTGATATCGGTGCCCGCCCGCAGTTGCACATATTCGTCAGCCTGCGCTGCCGAACGCGTGAAACGCGGATCGATCACCATGAGTTTGGCGCCGTTATTGATTTTGGCGTCAATCGCCCAGCGGAAACCCACCGGATGCGCTTCTGCCGGATTACCGCCCATAACAACAACCAGATTGGCATTCTTGATGTCAACCCAGTGGTTAGTCATCGCACCGCGACCAAATGATGGAGCAAGACCTGCTACCGTTGGCGCGTGTCAGACACGGGCAATACAATCGACGTGAACCAGCCCCAAAGCGCGGGTCAGTTTCTGCGTCAGGAATCCAACCTCATTCGTGATTGAAGTACACGCCATCAAACTCAGTGTCGGCAACCGGTTGACGGTGACGCCTTCAGCATTTTGTTCGACGAAATTGGCGTCGCGGTCATCCTTGATGTGGCGCGCGATACGCGACAGCGCCTCATTCCAACTGATCCGCTTCCACTTGTTGGTGCCGGGTTCGCGTACCTCGGGGTACTGCAACCGGTCTTTGCTGTGAATGAAATCGACCAGACCGGCGCCTTTCGGGCACAACGCGCCGCGGCTGACCGGATGATCGGGATCACCTTCGATGTGGAAAATGGTGTTTTTGGCGTTAGCCGCACCATCGCCCAGGCTGTACATCAGCAGGCCGCAGCCGACCGAACAGTACGGACAGGTGTTACGTATTTCGCGGGCGCGCAACAACTTGTATTGACGCGCCTGCGCCAGCGCCGTTCCCGGCGCAAAACCCAGTGCCGCAAGGGTCGTCCCGGCCATACCACCGGAGCACACCTTGAAGAACTGCCTTCGATTGATTTGCATTGTATTGCCTCCTTGTATAAATACAGATCGGCAAACGCTTTATCTTTCTCGGGAAAATCTTTCCCGCAGCAGTGGTGTGCGAACGCCGAACCGCGGCGAAGATACCACAATACGGGAAGGGAAAACGAATAATGTTTCGCCTGCGCCGTCGGCAAAAGGGTGCGTTGGAAACCCCTCGCAGGCGGTGTTTTTTATTGCCGCCTCATATTATCCAGATAGGGCAGCGCTTTTCCTTTTTTTGAAAACCCCATGCCAAAACAAAATTCTCAAATGAAACAAAACCTTGCAAGATGACAACCCGAAGAAACCGGACACGTTTCCCCCAATAAACCACGATGAAAAGAGGGGTTTTATAGGAAAATAGCGTCGTTTTCGCGGACGTTTCTGAGAAAAATTCGACAAGGGAATAACACTTTTTCTTGATATAAATCAACTTGATAAAAACGGGTTTTTTGCGAAGCGCCCGCTCCGGGAACGCTCGCCTCGTACAAAGAACCAAAACAAAGGTTCACGAGTACAATCGCCGGAACTTCCTGGAGTCAGCGTGAAAAAAAACAACCCCTTAACTGAAACACCACCGGAATCGCCGCCCCCGGCGTTACCGGGGGCGCAAATGGTGGCCGTACACCGGTACAGCGGCAGCGTGCAAGCGGATCATGACTGGCTGGCCGAAGAAGTGCCGGTCGCGCTGGTGTACAACGGCGTCTCGCACGTCGTGATGATGGCGACGCCGCAAGACCTTCCCCTGCTCGCGCTGGGCTTCTCGCTCGCCGAAGGCATCGTGCCGTCGCCGCAAGACATCTACGACATCGAAGAAAAACACGGGCCGCGCGGCATAGAACTTCACATCGACCTGGCCGCTCGCGCCTTCGAAGCATTGAAACAACGCCGCCGCAACCTTGTGGGACGCACCGGCTGCGGCGTGTGTGGCACCGAACAAATCGACGACGTTTGTCGCCCGTTGCCGACATTGCCCTTCACACAACGGTTCCCGCTGTCGGCGCTCGATCACGCCCTTGCGCAACTGCACGAAGGCCAAAAGCTGGGACAACAAACCGGCTGCACCCACGCCGCCGCCTGGTTATCGCCGACCGGCAAAGTGTTGGGACTGTGCGAAGACGTCGGTCGGCACGTGGCGCTCGACAAACTGCTCGGCTTGCGCGCGCGCGAAGGCTGGCAAAACGGCGCGGCACTGGTGACCAGCCGCGCCAGCTACGAGATGGTGCAGAAAGCCGCGCAATGCGGCGTCGAAATCCTGTTCGCCGTGTCGGCGGCGACAACACTGGCCGTGGATACCGCCATCCGGTACGGCGTATCACTGATCGGTTTTTCGCGCTCCGGCCGCGCTACGCTGTACACCCATCCGGAGCGCTTGAAGTAGCGCGAAGAAAATCTTTGCCTCACGCGAAGCCGCAATCAGGAATCAGAACGTAGGGGCGCGATTTATCGCGCCCTGTTTTGCCTCACGCGAAGGCGCGAAGCCGCGAAGAAAAACTTTTTAACCACGAAAAA
>WQTW01000002.1 GCA_009786085.1 Pseudomonadota bacterium
CCTTGCAGGGCTGTGTTGGATGTTCGCTTTCCGCCGGTTTCGCTCGCGATGCTCGCTCCACCGACGGTTACTCATATTAAGCCCCTTCGGGGCTATGCGGGGGAGCGGGCATTTTGTCAGCGCGCCTAAAAACAAAAAAAGGCCGAAAAGCCGCATCCACAGGCGCTTTGATGGCGATCAGAGGTTAAGCGACGAATTGTCCAAAAGCTGCGAAAAAATACCGCAAATGTCATCTTTTGCAGGCGTTTTGTCAGTAAGTTGTAGGTGGTTTGTCCGCTAGGCGGCAGCAGACGCGCCCATGAACAATAAAGCCGTTATCTCTCTCATCTGTCAGGCGAAACGACAAGTAATCAGGGTTGTCGCTGATTACAAGAAGGCTACCATCATCCTGTGGACGCAAGCGTTTAACCCACTGCCTATTGTCGTAGCTGATCGCGTAAATACCATCTTTTATCTCGGTTGTACCTCGGTCAATGATGATTGTGTCGTTGTTGTGAAGCGTCGGCTCCATCGAATCGCCTGTGACGATGGCTGCCACAAGGTTTTCAGGTGCGGAGCAGTTAAGGTGCCTACGAATCCAGTCGCGGCGGAATGCGATCACGTCTCGTAGCTGTTCTTCTTGCCAGAACGCGCCATGCCCTGCGGACATCAGAATGTAATAGCGCGGGACAAAAACAAAATCGTCAGGATCGACTGGGTTTCCAAGAGTGTCGCGCACAAGTGTAGGAAGCGCCGCGCCGCTTTGGCAAATCCCTTCTCCGGTAGCAAGCCAATCGACAGATACCCCACCCTCTTTTGCGATGGCGATAAGAGTGCTCAAGGTTGGCTCCCCTCCAGACAGCAGCCGCTGAAGCCCTGTTTGCGAGATTCCAGCAGAGATTGCGAACGAGCGAACGCTTTTAGCTCTGTTTACAAGAAAGTGTAATCGAGAGTGAAAACCTGAATGTCCAACCTCTTTGCTTGAGGTCGGATATTCGGAATCACCTAATTCGCGGTTATCTGACATAACTTAACCCATTGAATAATAAGAAATAACCTAAATTGTTTGCAAAAAAGAGACAGAACGAGGTCGGATAACCTACAAAGGGATTGCAAACGATCTCTTTTGTGGTTATCATTGCGCCATCGTGTAAACAAATTAGGTTGAAAAATGAGCGCAAACAGGATCGCAAAAAAAACTGCACAGGACTGGCACCCGGCAGACATCATCGCTGCCCTGCGAAAAAATGGCACGACGCTACGCAAGCTGTCACTGCAACAAGGGTACTGCGGAACAACGCTGAATGCGGTTCTGCGGCGCGATTGGCCGAAGGCAGAACAAATTGTCGCCGAAGCGCTACGTGTTCGACCAGAAACCATTTGGCCGGAGCGATATGCCCGTAGAAGTTTTAGCCCTCAAATCGTCATCAATCCCTCATTACGTTGTGGCTCTGTGCGCTTCCAAGAGCGCCGCGCCGCTTAAGTGAGGGCATTTTGAACCTGCGACCGTTTAAACGCAAGTGAAACGATTCTCGATTAGGGTAAAACAACATGAGAAAAAGCAACAGGACACGGCGAGCGACAAGTCTGGACGAGGCTATCCAGATGTGCGTTGACCATGCCGCAGACAAGTTGCGCCGTCCGCCGAAGATGCTGGCCGACCTCATGGGCGTCCCTTTATCGACAGTGTATCGGTGGCTGGCTGACGGCTCAATGCCTCTGAACCGGCTGCGCCAGTTCGAGGCTTTTTGTTGTTGCAGCTACATCAGCGAGTACCTGTGCGTGGCGGGTGGGCGGATCGTTATCGACGTGCCGGTTGGACGTGGCGCGTCGGTAAAAACGCTGGCCGAGGCGCAGGCAAATTTCGCGCAGGCGTTTTCGACACTGGCGAAATTCTATGAAGGGCGCGCGACGGCAGAAGAAACCGTCGAGGCGCTATCCATCACCTTGTCCGATCTAGCCTATCAGCGCCAGAACGTCATTAAACACGCCGAGCCGGAGCTTGGGCTTTTTGGAGACCAGTTATGACAAAGACGCCTTACATAGCGCCGTATTTCATCGAGTTGGCAAAAGCGAATCGAGATGCCCGCGCATCTCATCAAGCGCCGCAGCGGCCTCTGGCAAACCGTTTTCTTCAAGAAAATTCGCGTTGCTGCATAGATGACGGTAAAGCCTGTCCTTGTCCAATTGCCCGGACTCGTACAACGTTTTCAAAAGGCAATTAAACGCACCATGAAGAGCAAGCAATTGATCGTCTGTGGTTGCGTCATGTTTTTCTTCCATCGGGAGGGCTCCTGTGAGGTCTGTTTTTTTTCAGCCATTACAGTTTACCGCACGGGGTGCCTTCCCATCCCATCAGCCAGGGGCTGCCCGCTGCCGCTGACTCCCGGATTGATCCGGCGGGCAGCCCCGTTTTTCGTTTGTGGAAAACGCTATGAGAGGTGAACACTACAGCGCCCGCGATCTGGCAGAAATGAAGCTGCCGGGGTTGCCATCCACAGAGCGAAATATATTGAGACGCGCAACTGTCGAGGGGTGGGCGTGGATAAAACGTGAGGGAAGCGGCGGCGGTCGGTTGTATGCCGTGTCATCGCTTCCGGTCGCGGCGCAAGAGGAAATTAAACGCCGCGCTGCTCGTAACGTGTTGGCGGTTGCGCCGGTGACGGCGCTGGCGGTTCGGACGCCGGAATCGGTGGCGGCGTATGAGGCCAGCGCGACGGGTCGTCAGCGTTTAATCGCCGATGCTCGGCGTGGCGTGATCGCCGCCGTTGAGGCCGTGATGCAGCGCACTGGGTACTGTCGGCAGCGGGCGGCGACGGCGCTGCTGGATATGGCGAAACTCGGCGAATTGCCGGAGCAGGTGATGCGCCAGTTGGAGCTTGCGAAGGACACGCGGGGTCGCGGATCGGCGGCGGCGTTGCCGTCGGTGCGTAGCCTGCTGCGATTCATGGAACAGGCCGAGCGCGGGTCGCTGGTGCCGGTGGTGCCGCAGCGGGACATGAGTGTTCCGGCGTGGGCGCCGGTGTTTATGAGTTACTACCAGCGCCCTGAGAAGCCGAGTGTGCAGCACGCTTTTGAGCGGTTCGCGGTTGAGTGGTCGACAGAGCCGCAGCGGATGTTGCCGTCGATCCATCAGGTACGCCGCTTCCTCGAAAAAGTCGGTCACGTCAGCCGCGAAGTTGGCCGGATGGGGCCGCGTGAGATCAAGTCAATCAAGCCCTGCCGCCGTCGGCGTTTCGAGCATCTTTTGCCATGCGACATCTACAGCGCCGACGGGCACACCTTTGACGCCGAGGTGCAGCATCCTTATCACGGCAGGCCATTTCGCCCGGAGATCACCAGCGTCATCGACATCGCCACGCGCCGCCTGGTCGGCTGGTCGGTGTCGCTCTCGGAATCGCGTCTCGCTGTGCTGGATTCGTTCCGGCACGCGGTGGAATTAAACGGTATCCCTGCGCTGTTTTATGTGGACAACGGGTCGGGTTACGTCAACGAGATGATGCAGGACGTGGCCACCGGCTTCATGAGCCGATTGGCGGTCGAGATGGTGCACTCGGTGCCCTACAACAGCCAAGCGCGCGGCGTGATCGAGCGGCTGCACAAGACCTTGTGGGTCAAGGCCGCGAAGGAATTGCCCGGGTACATGGGCGCGGACATGGATCGACAGGCGCGGCAGTTGACACACAAGATCAGTCGGCAGGCGCTTAAACAGCGCGAGGCTGGCGTATCGGCAAAGATGCCGCTGCTCGGCTGGCAGGCGTTTATAAATCACTGTGAGGCCGCTGTGCAGCGCTACAACGACAGGCCACATCGGACGTTGCCGAAAATCAACATCAACGGAACCACGCGCCACATGACGCCGAATGAGGTGTGGGCGCAGAAGGTGTCGGCAGGGTTTGAGCCGCACATGTTGAGCGAGGCCGAGAAAGCGATCATCTGGCGTCCGCATGAGCTGCGGACGGTGCAGCGTGGCGAAGTCGTGTTGTGGAATAACCGCTATTTTTCAAAGGAACTCGAAGAGTGGCACGGGTCACAACTGCGCGTCGCCTACGACCTGCACGATGCGTCGCGGGTGTGGGTTTACGACGACGAAGAGCGATTTGTCTGCACTGCTGAGCTGAACGGCAACCAGACCGATTACTACCCGATGAGCGTCGTCGAGCAGGCACGGGACAAGCGCGCTGCAGGACGTGAGAAGCGTTTGCGGTTGCACTTGGATGAGGTGCAGGCCGAGCGGCGCGGGAAGCCTGCGATTGAGCAGGTGGACACGCTTGTAATCCCGGGTTTAACGACGATCAAGCTGGCAGAGATGCAGCCAAACCATTTTGTTGAGGGCAACGAAATGGTTGCCACCCCTCTCCCGGCCTCCGGCCACCCTCTCCCGCAATGGGAGAGGGTTGAAAGCACAAACCCCCGTCCGCCTTCGGCGTCCACCCCCTTTGAAAAGGGGGCTGACGATCATTTTGCCGACGCCGGCAAAGTGATCGAAGCGGAGGAATGGTGTGTGCCGAAAACGGCGAAAGCGAGGCACACCGAATGGAAGCGTTTGTCGGTGTTGCCAGCCGATGATCTGCCAAGCGACTGGGCGCGTAGTTGGATCCAGAAATACCCACAGTCGCCTGAGTACAAAGGTTTTTTGATGGTAGAAAAAATGAGCGCCAGATGTTAGGGCATCTGGCGCTTGAGTGGAGCAGTAAAACAAAGAAAGAGAGGACATTATGAATGAAGGCAGGAAAAAAGACAACGTTGGGAACGGCGTGGCAATGCTGCAAAACCTTGCCGTCGCTGCAAGCGTTTTGCAGAACATGGCAGCGCGTGAGGGAGGTTTACCGGGAATCGGCGTGCTTTACGGTGCGCCCGGGCGCGGAAAAACCTATGCTTGCACAGCGATTGCAAACCAGATGCGCGGCTACTACGTGCAGGTGCGGTCGGCGTGGAACCGGAAAACGCTTCTCGAGAAAATCCTTTTTGAAATGGGCGTCACGGCGGAGAACACCATAGCCAAGATGCTAGATCAAATTTGCGAACAGATCGGGCTATCGCGCAGGCCGCTCATCATTGATGAATTCGATTTTTGCCTCCGTAACAACGGCATGATCGAGCTGGTGCGCGACATTTATGAGGGCAGTCAGGGAACGATGCTGCTGGTAGGAGAAGAAAACATCCCGCAGAAGCTAAAAAAACACGAGCGGTTTCACAGCCGCGTTCTGGCGTGGGTTCCTGCGCTGCCGGTATCCATCGAGGACGCGAAACTTCTCTGCAAAATCTATTGTCAGGGCGTCACGGTGGATCAGGCGTTACTCGAACACGTCGTGAAGATCGCGCACGGGAGCGTGCGGCGCGTGTGTGTGAATTTATCCGTTATCAAAGATGTGGCGCTGCGCGATGCGTTAGACACGGTTGACCTTGCGGCGGTTGGCGAGGGGAATCTTTACACAGGTGAAGCGCCGGTTAGGAGAGGGTGATGAAGAAGATTTTTCCTTTGCGTGTGCCGAAAAAGGTTTTTAACACTTGCGTTTTGGTTGACGGCTTTATTACAAACTCAAAAACAAAAGATCGAATCAAAACGATTGGCTACGGCGAAGCGCACATGGAGCTGCTAACGGAAGAAGAGGAAAGGCCGTACAGACTCGTGCTTAAGCTCGACGACTGGATAGTGAGCCTTTCCATCTCGGGTATTGAGCATTTCCAAGAGATGGTCAACATGGCGGCGAACAGTGCGCCGCCGATAAGGAGGGGATGAAATGAGCGAAAAACACGTGGAACTGAAAGCGTTGTACGCGCAGGATGCAGTGGAGACTGATCGACCGTGGAAGCGGTGGCAGTGGGCGTACACAAGCGACGAAAACCCTGTCTGGCGGGATTGCAAGTATCCCATCGCGTGGCACGAGGGACGTGAATATCGGCGCAAGCATGACGCAAAACGCGGACACAAGCACGCACACTTGATGGCGCTGTATGCGAATGATGCCGCCGAGACGGATAAGCCGTGGGAGCGGTGGGAGTACAAAGATAAAAACGACGGATCACGGTGGTGGAAATGCGATGGCTCACCGTTGTGGTTTGTTTTGCACGATTACCGCCGCAAGCCTGCGCCGACGCGAACCATGACCATCGCCGGTATCGAAGTGCCGATGCCGTTGATGGAGGCACCAGAGTACAGAACAACAGTTTATGTGCCACAGCCTTTATTCGGTGCCGTCAAGTTTGAGTGGGTCGATAACGACCTTAACAAATTGTTTTTAGAGCTTGGCCGCGTCCATATAACGAGAGAAGGTGCATTAGCCCACAACGAGGCGATGAATAAAGTCATCAAAGACGCCATTGCCGAGGCGCAGAAAGGTGGCGGCGATGCGTAAAGCCACTCACCTCGAGCGCGCTGGCGGGAAGTCGCCGCGTCAGTGGATATGGGAAGAGCTTCGGAGGAAGAACGAGAGCAGCATCATCGCGCTGGCTGCGGCGACGAACAACGAGACTGAGGCGGTGCGCAGCTACATCCGCGCCCTGCTGAACGGCGGCTACGTTGAAATCGCAGAGGCGAACAAGAGAGCCAGTTATGTTGTGTATCGGCTGATTAAAAACGTTGGCGTTGACGCGCCGCGCTTGCGACCGGACGGAACGCCTGCGACGAATGGCGCGGCACGGGATGCAATGTGGCGCACGATGCGGATTTTGCAATGCGATTTTTCGGCGACGGAATTGGCTGGCGCGGCCAGTACGGATGATTGCGTCGTGACGCCTGAAACGGCGCGGCTCTATGTTCGGCACCTTTGCGCTGCTGGGTATTTGCAGAGGGTCGGGGATCGCGCTGAGGCTTGTTATGTGCTGAAGCCGTCACGCAACACCGGGCCGCGTGCGCCGATCGTTCAAAAAACGAAGTGCGTCTATGACCCGAATCTCGGCGAGATCGTGTGGCATGAGGAGATCGAGGAATGAGGCAGCAAATCATCAGGCAGCTTGGGAGTTTGGCGAACCCCATCCCCATTGCCCTCTCCCCCAACCCCTCTCCCGCAAGCGGGAGAGGGGAGCATCAAGGGGAAATGGCTCCCGCGGCAAACACCCCCTTTGAAAAGGGGGCAGGGAGAGGGGAGCTTGATAGTGGAGATGTCGAGCGCGCCATCGAAATCCTGCGGCGCGAAGTGGAGTCATCATCGTATCGCAAGGTGGCGGCGCGGCTCGGCTATTCGATCACGACGATCTCGATGATCCTGAACGGCAAGTACCAGGCGACGTTGGAAAAGGTGGCGGCGGAGATCATGCAGATGATCGCGCGTTATCCGTGCCCCCACACCGGCGAGGAGCTGTCGCCGGAGAAATGTAAAGCAACGTGCGCGGGAAAAGCGCCGACGCACAACCCGATGGCGATGAGGCACTGGAGAGCGTGTCAAGTGTGCCCGCATGGCCAACGATTTTTAAACGGAAAGAATGGAGGGAATGAAAATGTTGCAGGTAGTTGATAGAGGCGAAGTTAAATACGTTCCGGCGCTGATAGAGCCGATGGTGCCGGACATTGAAACCGTGGCGCTGTCGTTTGGCGTGATCTCGCGGCTGGTCGATGAGAAAGGCGGAAAGAGCGAACGCATCGCGCGTGACGAGATGTGCGACTTTCTTCGCGGACAGCGCATCGTCGGCGAAATCCTGAAACAGCACATCGCGTTTGCGCCACCGGCGGATGAAGCGCGTGCGGCGCTGGCGGTGTTGGCAGGGCTGGTGGTCGGGTCGCGCGACCTGACCATCGCCAAAGCGTTTCAGGTGGTCGAGTGTTTTGTGCGTGCGAAATGCGCCGAGCAGGGATCAGAGGTCAGGAATCAGGCATCAGGAAACGTAGTGAGAGGCTGATCAAAACAAACCCCAGCCCTCTCCCGGCATTCGGCCACCCTCTCCCGCAAGCGGGAGAGGGGAAAAACAGAGGGGGCAGATAAACAGAAAGGAAACGAAATGAAAACCAAACTTTTGACACTGGCAGCAACGATGCTGCTCTCGACGTGCGCTTACGCGCAGCAAGTTGACGGAGCACCGATGACGCCTCCTGAAAACAACGGCTACGTCCGCGATATCAACGCGCGGATGCTTGGCGATTGGGTTATCGTGCCAACGGATTACCGCACAGGCGTTGCGACAGCACAGCGCTTTGATCTCTACTGGACAACGCCCGACGTTTCGGTCGGCGTGGTCGCGTATCGCAGCGGGAAAAACATCTACTCGTGCAGCGTCACGCTGCCGACGGGGTCGGCCATCGAATGCAACCTCGCAGGCGGAACGCGCAGCGCCTGGCGGTTTGTCGGCGCTGCCGATGGCGCGAATCGGTTTGTCGGCGAACTCAACGGCGTCCCGGCGCTGATGGTGAGGGTGCAGTGATGAAAACCCGCTGTCCCTCTTGCGGAGCAACACTCTCGCTCGACGCGCTCGTGCAACACGACGCCGCGCGTCAAGCGATGGTGGCGGCGTTTGCGCTCGGCAACGAGATCGGCGGCGCGTTGATCCGGTATCTCGCGCTGCATCGACCGGAGCAGCGCGAACTGACGATGGATCGCGTCGCGCGTCTGCTCGGCGATCTGCTGCCGGACATCAAGGCGCAGCGGATCGAGCGCGACGGTCGCGTTTACGACGCGCCGCCGGAGGCGTGGGTGTGGGCAATCGAGCAAGCCATCACATCGCGCGACGCAGGGCGTTTAAAAACACCGCTGCGCGGACACGGCTGGCTCTACGAAGTACTGACGCACTGGAAGCCGAGCGTGGGCGGCGTGATGCGAGGTGTGGCGACTGAGCCGACGAATATCAACTCGCCAGCCGCGCGGTCACAGACCATGAAGGCGATTGCGGAATTGGAAGGAATGAAACGTGGTGCGAACCGAACCGCTTGAATGGCAACATATGATGCCTGACTGGTTGCTGGACGAGATAACAATCGGCCTGCAAAAGTTGCTATCGCTTCGTTTGCCGGGAAGTCCTGCCGAGGATACGGCGGGATCGACCGCACGAGTTTGGTATGAAGCCATCGGTGGATCAGGCATCGAATGGACTGAGACGCTAGACCGATTGCGCGTTCGCGCCGCGTTTCGTGGACTGGCGACGCGATGCGACCGCTGGCCGGCGCCGAAACATTTTTTTGAGCAGTTGCAGGCGCGCGGATACGCGCAACCGCAATTGCAGCAGAAGTTCAGCGACGACGAACTGCGTTTGAACAAGGCGCGGATCAGGAAGATCGTCGAACAATTTAAACAACAACACACCATAGGAGAAGCAACATGGCAAGGCAAAAAATAACCGAGACGCAATTCAAATCCTACGACGACGTGGATAACGCGCTGAAAGAAATCGGCGGGATACAGCGCGAACTGGCGATGATCGAAGCCGAGCAGAACGCGGCCATCGATGACATTAAGGCAGGCGCGAAAGAACAGGCTGCCCCGCTGGCAGAGCGGATCAAGGCGCTGGAAACCGCAATGAAGGAATTTTGCGACTCGAACCGCGCCGACTTTTTGAAGGTCAAGACAAAAGAACTGACCTTCGGCAGCGTCGGCTATCGGCTCTCGACAAAAGTCGTCATCAAGAAAGTGGCCGATTGCGTGCAGGCGATGAAAGACCTCGATCTGTGGCAATTTATCAGGATCAAGGAAGAGCCGGACAAAGAAGCGCTGAAAGACCTTGACGACGAAACGATGGCGACTATAGGCGCGGCTTTAAAAGTCGAGAACATATTTGGCTATGTGCTGAAGCAGGAAGAAATCAAGGAGGCCGCGTAGTCACTCCGAATCCCTCCCATATCAGAAAGGAGAAAGTGATGATTAGTTTCAAGTGCACAAAAAAGGAATCAGAAATCATTGAAAAAATCGTGGAACGGTTTTTTAAGGAAGACCTCCATTTGGAAAAACATGGATACGCAGGGCTGTCCAAGCAAGATGTCGAGATGTATTGTGCGGCGACCCACGCGAATGGATGCAGGCTCAATTTTGAAAAACTGCTCTCGGCTCCAGACTTTGATTTTTTTCACGATATTTTCGGGATGATTCGTTATCTTGATAAAAAAACGGGAAAACTCACCCAGTGCTTTTTGCCGAGGTGCGCGAAATGAAGTTTGACGCTCAATCGGTGAGAAAATCCGCGCTTGCCAAAATCCACATCGCCAAGAGCCAACTGGCGATGGAGGACGCCGACTATCGCGCGATGCTGCAACGCATCGCCGGTGTCGGCAGCGCGGCGGATTTGATGCCGCATCAAGTCGATGCCGTGCTGGCCGAGATGCGGCGGCTGGGGTTTGCCGATCCGAAGGGCGACGGGTTTGACAAACGGCGGGCGCAGCGCCCCTACGCCCGCAAGGGCAACGAAGCCATGATGGCGCGGATCGAAAAGAACCTCGCCTCCGGGATGCTGCCCTGGACATACGCCGAAGCGATGTCGAAGCGGATGTTCGGCGTCCAGAAGTTGCAATGGTTGAGCTACGAAAACCTGCGGAAATTAAACGCGGCGCTGGAGATTGCGAAGCGGCGGCGGGCAGCCAAAGCAAGCCCCTCTCCCCGTCATTCCCGCGAAAGCGGGAATCCAGCAGCACGAGGGGCGGGTGAGTAACAGATGAACGATCTGCTGCCGAAAACGATACGCGAGATGGTTGGGGTGATCGGGCTTCCCGCCACGACGGCGTTCGTCCGCGCGTTTGGCGGCAAGCTGATTCACATCCCCAAAGGCCATCGCGCGGCCAGCGCGGCCTCGCTGGCCGAAATCGTCGGCGAAGAAGAGGCGATGAAATTGATTCGGCACTATGGCGACACCACGCTGGCCGTGCCCTTCTGCCGTGGCGCGGTCGTCGCGGCGCGAAACGTGGAAATCGTGAAAGCCTACGACGCAGGGAAAAGCATCAACGAACTGGTGGACACGTACCGGATCACGCACCGGCAGTTGCAGAACATTTTGAAGACCACCGACACCTCACTTCTCCCCTCTCCCCTTGCGGGAGAGGGGGCGGGGGAGAGGGGAAATCAGCGGGCGTTTGAGTTTTGATTACATCACGACAAGGTCGGTAATCTCGCACCTTGTTTTTTCTGCCTGTTGATTGATGAAACCCATATTAAATTCTTTTATTGACCACGCTTTACCAGCTTCAATGACCTCAAAAATGGTTCTCTTGTTGCTGTCAATCTTTGTCCCGCTCTTCGAAAAATGGTTACAGGTAATCTCAAAGTCTTTGATATTGCGCGCTCCGTTATTTTGGATCTTCAAATTTTTCAACATCATGATGTTTCCAAAACCATCTACAACAAAGTCAAATTTTTCAATCTTAAGCGCAGCTATGGCACCTTGCTTTATTTGCTTTGGCGATGGTTGTGTCGTTGCTGATGTCGATGAATCTGATGGGCCGTAGTCATTGGCTTTGTAGTAGATAAACACGCCAATCGCTATGAACGTTATTAAGACAAATTTTCCAGAGAGATGGTTTGAGGGTTTCGTCGTCGGCGCCGCGTCCGGCTGTTTCGGCTTCGCCCCGCAGCCAGGACAAGCCACAGCCTCAGTGCTTACGTCTTTGCCGCATTCGTGGCATTGGATCAGCGCCATGTTGGTCTCTCTCGTAAAAGAATTTGTAGCGGAAATGGTACGGCAAAAGGAAACGAAAATGTCAAAACGCTTGCAAAATGTTGTCGATAGGGGCATTATCTGTTGCGTCGAGGCCAATTCCTCGACCGGGTGTGGAAACCCGGAAACACGGCGCGCAGCCGCCGAAAGCCCTTTCAGCGGTTTTTTTACGGCTATGTGTGTCTAGCTCATCTGGCGGCCCGTCGGGGCCAGCTCAGGCTGGGCCGGTTCCTGTGTTCCGGTTTTCCACCCCCGTCGGCGCCGCCACCCTTCCCGTGGAAAGGAAGGGGCGGCTGATCAATCCGCAACACAGGAGTTAATCATGCAAAACGCAATCGCAACATTCAAATTCAAGCAAAAGCTATCAGTCCGCACTATCGACAAGGACGGCGCTGTCTGGTTTGTGGCGACTGATGTAGCAAAGGCCGTCGGATATAAAACAGCCACAGCAATGACACGGATGCTCGACGCTGAGGAAAAAGGGTATTCAAATTTGAATACCCTTGGCGGAAAGCAACGTCTCGAAATCGTCAACGAATCCGGCCTTTACCACGCCTTGTTCAAAAGTCAAAAGCGGGAAGCCAAACCTTTCAGGAAGTGGGTCACCGCCGAAGTCCTGCCGTCGATCCGCCGCACGGGACAGTATCAGATGACGCCCGCGACGCCGGTGGATGTCCCCGAGCGGCTGCGAATCGCCTGCCTCGAAGATGCGGTGCTACGGCTAAGGCCGGACTGGCGCAAAATCCTGCGTTATCGCAATCTTGGTCTGTCGCAGAAGGAAATCGGCTTGCTCTTGCGGGTTTCGCCGCAAATGGTGCGCGATCGGCTCATCGAAATGAGTGGCTGCGGGCTGGTGTCGTATAGCCCGAATCCGGCGCTGTCTGAGCGGGCGCGAAAGACCAACGCGGTCCGGTGGTCGAAATACCGCGCACTGGCCGACGCGCGGCAGCCGCAACTGCCGCTGGAGGGGTGAGATGGCGATGGATAATATCTATGACGAACCGCCGCTTTGCCGACTGGAAACGCTCATTCAGGCGCTTGACGGCATCACAGCGGCGCTGCTTGCGGGCGCTGAGGCCGGAAACAAGGAATGCTCTCACCACTTCGCGCCTCATGACCTCGAAGGTTTGTATGTGCTCGTGAGCATCATCAAACTTGGGCTGTGCGAGGTTTTTGCAGAGTTGAACGCGTCTCGTTAACACCACCTCCACCCAAACCCTCCCACGCTTGCGTGGGAGGGTATCTGATCCCTGACCTCTGATTCCTGATTACGAAATACTTCGCAGGCTCTTCTTCTCCCCGAATGCGTAGCATTCGGGGGGCTATGAGTGCAAACCGAGAGACAAACCCCCGTTCGCCTTCGGCGTCCACCCCCTTTGAAAAGGGGGCTGGCGATATTTCTGAGCGCTGCGGCCAGTGCCAGCACTACGGGCGCGGGCGGCAGGGCGGGCGCTGCATTTTTGAAGCGCACGCTACATGGTGCCCATCCTCGGCGACGTGCAAATTTACCCCTTCCCGTTACAAGAACCGTTTTAAGGAGTAGCGCCATGAAGTTTATTCAAGCCATGTTTGGCGAGTTTTTGTCGATGTTGCCGCGCTTGTCCGGCTGGATGTTGATCGCTGTTGCAGCGCTGGTCGCTGTGGCGGTTTGGCGGCCTGAGTTGCTGGGCGTATCGTTGTACAAGCTGTCGCTGATCCCCGCCGCCGGTGTGATCGGCTACTGGTTTGATCGGCGCGCGAATAAGGATTCGCGGCCAAGCGATTATTGCAGGTATTCGAGCGTCGATCTTGACGCGCCTCCGGTGATCGTCGATAAGCAGTTGTTTATCGCGGCGCACACACGACGCGCGATCATCATCGCCGCTTGCATCATCGGTGTTTGTTTGGGGGCGTGATGTTCAGGGATGACGGCGCTTTCTTCGCGCCTTCGCGCCTTCGCGTGAGGTTGTTCCCGGACGGCGCTTCGCTTGTCCAGGCTACGCTTGCTGCGCTCGCAATGACGCCGGTGCTTTTGTTTGCGCTACTGTTTTCCCCTGTCGTGCAGGCGGTTGAGATTCCGCACGCGGCTTATACGCACAAGCGGTTGCTGGTGCAGCAGTCGCGGCTGGTGTGGGGGGTCGATGCGCCGACGGCGACGTTTGCGGCGCAAATCCATCAAGAGAGCCTCTGGCGTGAGAACGCGGTATCGCGCGTCGGCGCTGCCGGTCTGGCGCAATTCATGCCAAAAACCGGTGATTGGATCGTGACGGTGTACCGCGATCTCGGCGAACACCAGCCGTTTAACCCGGCATGGGCGCTACGCGCAATGGCGCAGTATAACCACCATCTCCACGCCCGCGTTAGCGGTGCTGATGGCTGTGAGCGTTGGGCAAAAACCTTGTCCGCTTACAACGGCGGGCTGACGTGGATCGGCAGAGACGAGAAGCTGGCCGCTTCCGAAGGCTACGATCCGGCGCGGTGGTTTGATAACGTCGAGCTTGTGAACAGTGGTCGCAGCGCCGCGAACTTCAAAGAGAACCGTGGCTATCCGAGGCGCATCCTGCTGACGTTGGAGAGTGTTTACATCGAGGCCGGTTTCGGCGGCGGTGTGTGCGTGGATTTTGGAAAGGAGCCTGTGGTCGCGGCAGAGGAAGAAGTCAAGCGCGGCTGGTTCCGTTCGTTGTGGGATCGCGTTCGCAGTTGGCTCAGAGGGGGCGGCGATGCTTAAGTGGTTTGCGGCGCACCGCCTCGGCGTGGCGATCATCGGCGCGCTGGTGTTGTTTTTCGGGAGCGTTTTTGCCGGGTGGAAAACGTCCTCATGGTACTACGGAGCGAAGGACAAGATCAGAACGATTGCGGAGCAGCGCAGCACGATCAGTTTTCTTGAGGCGACGATCCGTGAGCAGCGGGAAAAGATTTCGCAGCACGATAAAGAGATTGCGCGGCGCGATGATTTGCGCAAGCGTGACAATGCGGATTTTGCGAGGTTGAGATTGGAGCTTGCGGAGATCAAGCGGCGGAATGCTTCCCCCTCTCCCGTCCCCCGATCAAAATCATTTCGGGGGCAGGCTCTTCGGCCACCCTCTCCCGCGAGGGGAGAGGGTGAATTGACGCCCTCTCCCCTAACCCCTCTCCCGCAAGCGGGAGAGGGGGAACAAACCACCACCCTCTCCCCCACCCCCTCGTGCTGCTGGATTCCCGCTTTCGCGGGAATGACGGGGAGAGGGGAGCTTTCTGACCTTCTCCCGCAGGCGGGGGATGGGGAACAAACCCCCGCCCTCACTTTGAAGTGGAAGGACGCAATAACCCCGATGGAGAAAAAACATGAGAACGATCCTGATCCTGTTATTGGCGCTGACTTTATCCGGCTGCGCAACGCTGCAACGTCCCGGCTGCCTTGACACGATACCGGCGTCGGCGCTGTACGGTTGCGCCATCGAGCATTTACGAACGCAGTTGCCGGAGGACGCTCGTGTGTCTGACCTGATCGCTGCCGACCTCGACCTTATCGAGGCATTGAAGCATTGCCGTGAAGATTACCTCTCTCTCGTACATCACATTTTAATAGCGTGCCCGAAATGAACGACAACATCCATCATTGCCTCGGTGAAATCAGAGGCGAATTGCGCGCCATCATCCGGCAGAACGCGACCATCGTTGAATCGCAAAAAAACACGCAATCGCTCGTGCAAAGCATTTCGACCAACGTGGCCGAGATCAAGGCCACTCAGAAATACCACGGAGAAGAATTGTCCAAGCTCGGCGGTCGCGTCGGCAAGCTCGAAGAACGCGCCGATAAACAGGACGTCACCATCGCCAAACACGCCGCCGGTATCGCTGCTGCCGCATCCATCGGGATGGCGCTGATCATCGAAGGGTTTAAACAGTGGTGGATGGGTAAATAATGGCGGCATCGACGCAGCAACGGTTCGCGGCACGCGGCCTCTACGTCTATCAGCGCGAAAGCGTTGATAAGATCGCGCGCAAAATCCACGTGAATACCCGCACCGTCGCGCGCTGGAAAAGCGACGCGCGCAAAGAGGGCGACGATTGGGACATGGCGCGAACCGCCCATTCCGTTTCGGCACAGGGAACCGCCGCCGTCTCCGCTGCGATCATGGAAGATTTCATGTTGCTCTTTCAGGCGACGATGCAGGGTTTGAAAGAGGATGAGAAGGCGACGCCGATGCAGAAAGCCGAGACGCTCTCTCGCCTCTCAGACGCCTACAACAAAACGATGGCCGCCGCCGCGAAGTCGTCACCGGCGCTCAACAAGATGGCCGTGGCGCTGGAAGTGCTGCACGATCTGGTCGAATTCATCAAGACCGACGCGCCGCAGCACGCGCAGGCGCTGCTGGAAATCATTGAGCCGTTCGGTGTTTACATCAGTAAAAAATATGGGTAACAGAGATCAGATGTCAGACATCAGAAATGTAGGGGCGGGTTTCAAACCCGCCCAGACAGCAACCCCCCCTCTCCCGGCCTTCGGCCACCCTCTCCCGCCAGGGGAGAGGGTTGGATTCTGCGCCTTCGCGCCTTCGCGTGAGTTATGAAGTTATCCCGCCGCGAATTTTTAAACAGTATCGCGCAGCTTGCCGCAGGCTATCGGCAACTGATCGAATCGGAGTGTTCCGGTTTCGCCGCCGATCCCGACGCCAGAGCTACGCGCATCAAGAAGGCGCTGGCGGCGGACGGCTTCCGGTTTTTCGTCGAGACGTATTTTCCGCACTACGTGCGAACGAAGGAGCCGTCGGCGCTGCATGTGTTTTTGTTCGAGCGACTGCCGCAAATTATTGCCGATCCTGCGGGTAAATGGCTGGCGCTGGCCGCGCCGCGCGGCGAGGCGAAATCGACCATCGTGTCGCAGCTTTTCGTGCTGTGGTGCATCGTGCGCGGCTGCAAACATTACGTGCCGATCATCATGGATTCGCAAGAGCAGGCGTGCACGATGCTCGAAGCGATCAAGGCGGAGCTGGAGTGCAACCCGCGCCTGCAAATGGATTTTCCGAAGATCATGGGCGGCGGGCGCGTGTGGAACGTAGGAACGATCATCACGGCGAACGATATCAAGGTGCAGGCATTCGGCTCAGGCAAACGCATTCGCGGCATCCGGCACGGGCCGCACCGTCCAGACTTGGTGATTCTCGACGACATCGAAAATGATGAGAACGTCCGCAGCCCCGCGCAGCGCGACAAACTGGAATCGTGGTTGAACAAATCCGTGCTGAAATTGGGGCCGCCGGACGGCACGATGGACGTGGTTTATATCGGGACGATCCTGCACTACGATTCAGTGTTGTCGCGCACACTCAAAAAGCCGATGTGGGAATCGCGGGTGTTCAAGGCCATCGTGCAGTGGCCGGAGGACATGCGGCTCTGGGATCGCTGGGAAGAGTTTTTGCGCAACGACGGCGAAATCGCCGCCGACGCTTTTTATTGGCAGCACAAGAAGGCGATGGATCGCGGCGCAATCGTTTCATGGCCTGCCGCCCGTCCGTTGCTGGCGCTAATGAAAGCCCGCGCCGACGATCATGCCGCATTCGACAGCGAGTATCAAAACGATCCGGTCAACATCGGCATCGCGTTATTCGGCACGTTGCACTTTTGGGTCAACCGGATGGCTGACTGGATTTACTATGGCGCATGCGATCCGTCGCTCGGAAAACAAGGAACAGGGCGCGACCCGTCGGCAATATTGGTCGGCGGCTTCAACCGCGCCACCGGCGTCCTCGACGTGGTCGAGGCCGACATCCGAAAGAGGCTGCCGGACACGATCATCGCGGACATCCTGAAACACCACAAGGAATATAAGTGCATCGTATGGGCAATCGAATCGGTGCAGTTTCAGGAGTTTTTCAGGACAGAGTTGGTCAAGCGATCCGCGGCGCTCGGCATGCCAGTTCCGGCTCAGGCAGTGATCCCGCACGCCGACAAGGCGCTGCGGATCGAGTCGTTGCAGCCTCATGTGGCCAACGGACTGATCCGCTTTCACCACACACAGGCGACGCTGCTGGAGCAGCTTCGCCACTACCCGATGGCCGACCACGACGACGGGCCGGATGCGCTGCACATGCTGTGGACGCTGGCTGTTGCGGGTGCGAGCTTTGCTTTGCCGTTGACGGCGGCGCGAACGAAGCGGAACAGGTATGGGTTTTGAAAAACTTTTTTAACCACGAAAGGCACGAAAAAAACATTTCGTGTTCTTCGTGTTTTTCGTGGTCAAAAGGTTTTGATTTTTAAGGTGCTGACATGATGAAAAAATTAAACAAGCCGACGCCGGAGCGAAACGAAATCGCGTCGCGGCAGCGCTGTGTGTGGAACAAGCCCTGGGGCGGTGTGATCCAGCCCAACGACGCGACGTTGGCCTCACGCGGCGGCGGCTCCGGCATCTGGATTTACGACGAGCTGGAACGCGACACCTGCGTTTTTGCGGCGTTGCAAAAACGCAAGATGGCGGTGATCTCGCGTGAGTGGCAGGTTGATCCCGCCAGCGAGGACGCGCTCGACGTGCGCGCCGCCGACATAGTGCGGGCGCAACTGACAGCGTTTAATTTTGACGATGCCTGTTACCAGTTGCTCGACGCGCTGCTCAAAGGCTACTCGGTGTCCGAAATCATGTGGGACAACCACGGCGGCGAAACCGTTGTGACGGAATTGATCCCGCGCGACCAGCGGCGCTTTGTGTTCGCCGAGGACGGCAGCTTGCGCCTGCTGACGGAAACGCACATGCTGACCGGCGAAGAACTGCCAGAGAGAAAATTCATCGTGCACAGCGTGGGTGCGAAAGACGGTAACCCCTACGGCCTCGGTCTCGGCACGAGGCTTTACTGGCCGGTGTGGTTCAAACGCGAGGGGATGGAATTCTGGTTGACCTTCGCCGAGAAATTCGGCGCGCCGACGGTGATGGGGTCGTTCCCGCCGGGTACGGCGCAGGACGCACAAGAGGAATTTTTAAACAGGCTGGCGCGGATTTCGCAGGACGCCTCCATCGTGCTGCCGGAGAGCGTGCAGGTCAAGTTGTTAGAGGCGGCGCGGTCGGGCAGTGGTGCAACCACCTATGAGGATTTGCTCCGCTACTGCGATGAGATGATCCAGCAGGCGATCCTCGGCGAGAGTGGCGGATCGCGTGACGCCGGTGGCGCGTTGGCGGCGGCGTCGTTGATCCGAAACGAAGTGCGGCTCGAACTGTCGCGCGGCGACGGCGATCTTCTTTCGGCGACGATCAACAAATCGCTGGTGCAATGGATCGTGGATTTCAACACGCCGGGCGCGATGCCGCCCAGGGTTTGGCGGCAGTATGAAGAGAGTGAGGATTTAAACGCGCGAGCGACGCGGGACAAGACGATTTTTGATATGGGGTTTCGGCCTACGCTGGATTATGTGACGCGGACGTATGGAGATGGATGGGAGGTAGGGGCGAATAATCATTCGCCCCTACAGGGATCAGAATTTGCAGCCCCCTTTCCAAAGGGGGTGGCCGCCGAAGGCGGACGGGGGTTTGCCTCGGACGACCCGCATCAGGCGGTGCTGGATGAAATGATCGCTGCGTTGCCGCCGGTGGCGCTCAACGCGCAGGCGCAGCAGATGTTGCAGCCTGTTGTCGATTTAATTATGAGCGCGGGCAACTACGAAGAGGCGTTGCAGAAACTCGACGAAGCGATGCCGTTGATGAAATCAGACGCGCTTGAAACGGCGCTGGGTCGCGCGATGTTTGTCGCGGAAACCTATGGACGCATTTCGGCGAATGAACAAGGGCGGGTTTGAAACCCGTCCCTACGAATATGGCCGATCCTGTCAAACTCTCCGCTGTGTTCGGGTTGCCGCCGGAGGCGGCGATACGGTATTTCCGCTCTAAGGGCTACGCGATCTCATGGGACTGGCACGACGTGCGCGAACAAACGCATGCACGGGCGTTCACGGTCGCCAAAGTGACGGAGATGGATGTGCTGACCACGATACGCGGCGAAGTGGAACGCGCGATGCGCGAGGGCACAACGTTTCATGAATTCAAAAAAACGCTGACGCCGAGGCTACAGGCGTTGGGCTGGTGGGGACGAAAAGAATCTCTCGACCTCGACACCGGCGAAATTCGCAAAGAACAACTCGGAAGCCCGCGCCGACTGGAAACGATTTACCGCTCGAACCTCCAAAGCGCGTACATGGCGGGGCGCCACGATAGCATGGCCGCCAACGCGAAACACCGCCCTTATTGGCTTTACCGCGCCGTGGGCGATTCGCGCACGCGCCCGGATCATCAAGCACTCGACGGCGCGATTTTTAAACACGATGACCCGATCTGGAAAAACATCTGGCCGCCCAACGGTTTCGGCTGCCGCTGCACGGTGCGGGCATTGACGCAGCGGGAAATCGACAGGGACGGATTGACCGTCACCGACTCAAAAAAATACACCGCGCACTGGACGTCGGAGGATCGCAACGGGAACGAGTTTGACCGGACATCGGTCAGGCTGCCCGGGATGCAGCGGGCATTTAGCACCGATCCGGGGTGGAACGGGAATCAGGCGATGCTGGCAAAAGACGGCAGCGGCGGCCTGACGCCCTGGGCGCTTGGGAAGGCCGCGACAGCGCCTCCGCCGATTGCGGCCGTCGCAGGCTCCGACATTCTTGGAAAACGAAATGCGGTTAAGGAGCTAAACGACGCCTACAACAAGTGGGCGACGGCTCTTGACCTCAGAAAAACGACCGGCGCATGCTTCCCTGTTTACACGATCCCGCCAGCGGCGATCGCCGCGCTTGCCGGGGAAAAAATTATCCCGCCGTCCGCTGTTATACATGCACAAGACCGCCAGATTGCGCATGGCAGAAGGGTCGATAAAAAGAACCCCTTGCCTGCGGAGTTTTGGCAAAACCTCCCGGCAAGAACAAGCGAAACAGAAGCCATACTTCTCGATCTTGCTACCGTGGGAACTGCCACGCCAACGCTCTTTCTTGTCTCCGAAGGAAGCGGGGACGGAAAAAAGAAAGTGGTCGTGGATATCAATTACCGCGTACAGGTCGCTGATGATCTCGGGAAAAGAAGAAAAACGCCCATGAACATCATCATCACAGGCGGCGAGATCAAGGATAAAAAAACCCTCGAAGATTCGAGGGCGTACAAGCTGATATGGGGAAAGATAAAATGAAGTCACGGTCGGGAGGGGCGCCGCCCCGGGCTTTCACCGGAATCCCTCATCGTCTAGTTCACGGTTTCCCGATCCCCACGACTGGCAGCGTAGCGACTTTCTGCTGTCCGACCGTGTGTTTAAATTTTGCCATGCAAATGCGAGGATAGCAAGCCATGAAGATCGAAATCACCGGTGATGACGCCATTACGCACGCTTTACAACGGCTGCGGGATGTGGCGGGATCGGGCGGGTCGTCGATGATGCTGGAAATCTCCGAGACCCTGCGCGCCGAGACCATGAAGAATTTTGACGCGCAGGGGCGACCGGACACATGGACGCCGCTGGCCGAGAGCACGCTCAAGCGCCGACCGGATCGGCGGGGCGGCAAGATACTCCAGGACAAGCAAGGCGGTCTTCTGAGCTCGATTACTGCCGATTTTGGCGCGGATTACGCCGAGGTGAGGACGAACAAGGTCTATGGCCGCATCCATCAGTTTGGCGGCAAAGCTGGACGCAATCACGCGGCCACGATCCCAGCGCGTCCGTACTTCGTTGTTACGGACGAGGGCTGGGACGAGATCATGTTGAGCATCTCGCGGCGCGTGGACGAGGCCATCGGCTGACCATATCGAGGCGTTGCTCGGAATGGCAGGGCAAACCCCCGCCGCCTTTGGCGGCACCCCCTTTCAAAAGGGGGGCATTGCCAAATCGGCGTTTTGGGGCGTTTAAAATCGGATTGACGTATCTACCCCGCACCTCCCGCCGTAGAAATTAGCCTGCGCCGATTTAAACACGGTTAAACGGGGGTTGTCGTGGCCGGTGCTCGGCGCGGTTTTGCGCCGACGCCGGTTTTTGGCTGGTTTGCCACCATTTTCCCGACGTCGGCAAAATGGTTTACCCTACCTTTCGTGGCTTTCGTGTTTTTCGTGGTTAATGGGTTTCTGATCCCTGACCTCTGACCTCTGACCTCTGATTTCTGACATCTGACATCTGACATCTGACATCTGATCCCTGATTCCTGCATACGAAATCCTTCGCAGGCAATTCTTCGCCGCTGGCTCGCAGAATGCGAGCCATGACCGACACCCAAAAAACCTCCAACCAAGCAAAAGCCCCAACGGCTCCCGACGCCTCGTTGCCTCCCTGCGAGGTATTCCGGGTTGGCGCGCACACGACCTCCACGGGTGAGCGCCTTTCTTATTCCGCCGCCGATCTGGATCAGATCGCGGCATCTTACGATCCGGTCAACGCGCCCGCGCCCATCGTCGTCGGCCATCCGGCCACGGATGCGCCCGCGTATGGCTGGGTCAAATCATTTAAACGGGTCGGCGATAAACTGGTCGCCGAGGCCGAGGACGTGAATCCGCAATTTGCGTCGCTGGTAAAAAACAAGGCGTACCGCAAAATTTCGATGGCCTTCTTCCGGCCGAACGAGGCCAGCAATCCAAAGCCGGGCGTCTGGTACCCAAGGCATTGGGGGTTTCTCGGTGCTGCCGCTCCGGCGGTGCCTGGTCTCAAACCCGTGACCTGGTCTGGAGGCAACGATGGCGTGGTGGAATTTTCCTACGCGCTCACGCCATCTGGTTTCGGCGCGATTTTGTCTCGGCTGCGCGACTTTTTGATCGACCAGTTCGGCGCAGAAAAAGCCGACGCCGCGATCCCTGAGTATTACATCGCCGATCTTTACCGTCAGGCGGGCGCGGAGAGCGTGCAGGACGAAACGACTTTCACGGCTACGGGCGCTGCTCCCAGCGGGTCTTCCCTCCTTTCTGACGCTGGCGCTGAAGCTTCGTCGGTGACAACGGCAGCGCCCACCACTACACCACAACCACCAGAGGATCAAGAAATGTCCGATCAAGAAAAGAAAGAGTTAGAACGGCTGCGCGCTGAAAACGCCGCGCTGCAACAGCAACAACAAGCCGCCGCCCGCGAGGCAAGGCGCGCCGAATTCGCGGCGCTCACCGAAAAACTGAAAGCGGAAGGCAAGCTTCCCGCTGCCGAGGCGGCGGGCGCGATCGAATTCGCGCTGGCGCTGCCGAATGATTCGGAAGTTGAGTTCGTGGCGTTTGGCTGCCAAGCCGCTACAAAAGTCAACAGCGTGCAGTGGTTCAAGGGATTCCTTGAGCGGCTGCAGCCGTCGATCCCGCTTGGCGAAGCGGCGAAGCAGCCGGTTCCTGGCGCTGCGGCTCCTGTGGCATTCGCAGCACCGAATGGCGTTTCTGTGGACAGAGAGCTTCTCGATATCCACAACAAGGCCGAGGCTTACGCCTCGCAAAACAAAACCGATTACTGGACTGCTGTTAAGGCGGTCGGAGGGAAATAACCATGCAAGCACGCCCCGTTTGGGTTGATACCGTCGTTGCGACGACGGAGATCACAGAATACGCGCCGGTAACCTACGACGGCAAATTGGCAACCGACTCCTGTGTTGTCAAAGGTGTTGCGCAAACCAGCGCAGCGATCAATGACACGGTTGCTGTCGCGGTGCTCGGGTCATCGCAGGTGTTTATTACAGAGGCCGTTGTCGCCGGTGATCTGCTGGAGCCGGACGGCACAGGTAAGGTTCGCAAGGCCGCTGGAGACGCTGGCTTCGCGCGAGCGAACCGTAACGGGACGGCGGGCACGCGTATTGAAGCGGTGTTGTTGCCGCGCTAACCAAAGCTGAAAAAAGGAAACAAAAAATGCTTAATAAAGATCAGGTTGCTCTTGGGATTCACCCCATTTTGTCAACGGTCGTTCGCGGCTACACAAACCACACGTTTGTTGGCCAACATCTTTTCCCTTTTGTTCCGGCTCCGGCGCAGGGGAAGGTCATCAAGTTCGGCAAAGAGGCGTTCGTTCTCTACGAAACGCTGCGTGCGCGTGGCGCCGATGCCAAGAGAATGAGCGTCGGCTACGAAGCCGAGCCATTCGCGCTCGAACTGCATGACCTCGACGCGAAAGTTCCGAAAGAGGACAAACGGGACGCTCAACAATTTGCCGACATCGACCTGGCAAAGCGACATGTCGAGGCGGCGTGGAAGGCGTTGCTGCTTGGGCTTGAGCACGAGCACGCGAAGATTGCGCGAAATCCTGATAACTACCATCCGAGCAACGTGATTGCGTTGTCCGGGTCGTTTACAAACATCAACGTGCGCGAACTCACCGAAGAAGCAAAAGAAGCCGTCTCCGCGCGAATCGGCGTGAATCCGAACGTCGCCATTGTCGGCCCGGGAGCGCTGAAAGCGTTTAAGAATCACCCGACGCTGATTAACGCCGCAGAAAAAGCCGGGAAGGTGATCGTTACGCTGGAACAGATTCGGGAGGCGCTTGACATCCCGCGCGTACATATCGGTGAAGCGAACTACGTTGAAAACATCGACGATCCAGACGCGGATTTCTCGCGCATTTGGGGGAGCGACATCGTTTTCGCTTATGTGCCAGATTCTCCGGCGGCTGAAATGCCAGCGTATGGCTACACGTACCGTCAAAACGGTCGCCCGTCTGTGCTGCAACCGTGGCACGACTACAGTGCGCGGTCAGACATCTACGGCGTTTCCGACGAGCGCAGCCCTCAAATGACCAGCGATTCAGCGGGTGTGCTGATTACCGGCATCACGCTGTAAGGAGGCGACACATGAAACCGTACATAACGCGCACAGTGTTGCGGACGAGTAAAGGCAGTGTTGCGCCGGGTTCGCAGATCGTTCTTGACGACGCAGCCGCCGCGCCGTTGCTGGCGAAGTGGTTGATCGTCGTCGTCGAGGACAAGGCCGCTGCGCCATCAGAACTCCCGCCCTCTCCCCCTGCCCCTCTCCCGCAAGCGGGAGAGGGGAGCAAGATTGAAGGGGATGGAGGGAAACTCGCCGCCCTGCAAGCCGAAGTCGAGGCCGCCGCGAAGGCGCTCGATGAAGCGCATGCGGCGCTGGATGCTGCCGCGCCGAACCAGAAAGGCGTGCGCACGACCGCCGTGAACAAAGCCAAAGAGCGTCTCGCAAAAGCCGAGGCGGCGCTCGAAGAAGCCCGTAGTGGCGGCAACCTGCCGCCCGCTTAAGGAGCCGACGTGCCGTTTTACGCGACCCGCGAGCAGATGATCAAGGCGTTTGGTGAGAGGGAAATCATCCTCATCACCAGCGAAACAGGCGACCTCATCAACGATGAGGTGCTGAATCTCGCGCTGGATGATGCGACATCTGAGATCGACAGCTATATCAGCAAACGCTACGGCCATACGCTTTTAAACAATCCGCCGCTGCGCTTGATCGGCGTCTGCTGCGACATTGCGCGTTACCGGCTTTACGACGATGCGGCGATTGAATCTGTTCGAATACGCTACACGGACGCGATCAAGTTTCTCGAAGCGGTGCGCGACGGCAAAAACAATCTCGGCGACGAGATCGCTGATGCAGGATCGACGGGGCGCGTTTTGATGACCGCCGCGCCGCGACGGTTTGATCGCGCGAGCCTGAGGGATTACTGATGGGCGCGGTGCTGATTCATGTTGCCGATGTGGTTGAGCGGATCAAGGCGATCGACGCTTTTCGATTTGTCGGCGTCGCCGCCGATCTGGCGACGGTGAAAAACCTTCGGCAGAACGTGCCGGCGGCGTATGTGATGCCCGCCACCAGCCAGAGCATCGGCGACAACAACATCAACGCCGCCGACGAACTGATTGAGGATTCGTTTCAGATTTACATCGTGGCGCGAAACGTCAAGGACGCCAGAGGCGCGGCGGCGCTGGAATCGCTGGAGCCGCTACGGCTCAAGGTTTACAGCGCGATGGTCGGCTGGCTGCCGCCGAACGGGCATACCGAGTTTCGGTTCAGGCGCGGGATGCGCGAGAGCTACGACGATCAATGTATTTACTGGCTTGATGAGTTTTCGGCCTCTCGTCTTTGCCAACAATGAGACCAACAGTGAGGAAAAAATGTCTGGACAGACCACATCAAAAGTAACGCGCCCTCCGCTGCCAAACGGCGGCGGGAGCTACATCGTCAAAGACGGGGCGTTGGTGCAAACGCAAGCGCCAACCAAACCGGCTGTGATCCGTAGGGTGGATAAGGCCGCAGGCCGCCATCCACCGACCGGCGCAAACCACCGCCCCTCTCCCGCAAGCGGGAGAGGGGAGAAGACCCAAGATCAAACCGCAGCAAAGGAGTAAAGCGCCATGAGCAAATCCTCACAAGTCGAGCTGATCCTCGCCAAGATCGAAAGCGCCTATGGCGACGACGCGAATCCGACGGCGGCGCTGAACGCGATCAGGATGGCGAATGTACAACTGACGCCCTATGAAACCGAGACGGCAAGTCTCGACTATAAAAAGCCTACTTTCGGCAACAACCAGCAGATCGTTGTTTCCGAGCAAATGCGGCTCACCGGCGAGGTTTATATCGTCGGCGGCGGCGAACCCGGCGCGGTGCCGCCCTGGGGCGTTTTGATGCGCGGCTGCGGATGGGCGGAGACGGTTATTCCCGATACGTCGGTGATTTACAACCCGATCAGCAAAAACATCGAGAGCCTGACGATCTACGTCAACAAGGACGGCATCTTGCACAAAGGCACCGGATGTCGCGGCACGGTGACGTGGGATTTCACAGCCAAAAAAGTGCCGACGTTTTCTTTCAGCTTCACGGGCAAGTTCAACCCTGTCGAAGATCAGTTGATGCCGCCGGACGCCGATTTCAGCAAGTGGATCAAGCCACGCGCTGCAATTCCGACGTTCACCGGGCTTGTCAACATTTTCGGGATGGTGACGGCGATCGTGCGCAGCCTCACAGGCGATACGCAAACCGAAGTGGTCAAGCCTGAGTGGGTCAATCACGACGAGATCGTGATCTCCGACCGGCTACCGACATCGACGGTCGAGTATGAAGCGCGTCCTGTCGCGGAGTTTGATCTTTACAAGCATGTGCGCGAACAAACGCACGGTGAGGTGATCTACACGCACGGCAACGAGCCGGGGAACATCATCGAGATGGCGTACCCGGACGCGATTCTGACATCGGCAGAGTACGGCGACAACAGCAAAATTCTGACCAACACGGCGACGATCATCCCGCTGATTAAAGATGGCAACGACGACATGCTGATTACGGTCAGCTAGTCAGGGGTCAGATGTCAGAAGTCAGAAGTCAGAATCATGCACCGTAACCCCCTCCCCTTCAAGGGGAGGGTTGGGGTGGGGATGGGGTTAATAGGAATCGTTTTTTTTAAACAGAAAGGAAGCAAAAATGTCTTTTAATATCTCGAACGTTTCAAACACTTTTAAACGCAAGGTCACGCTGTACGTCTCCAACGCAAAGGGCACTGACGACGTTGTGGCAATCAACTGCGACTTTGTGCGCTGGTCAAAAGACAAGGTGCAGGAAGTACAGGATGCACTGAGTAACTCTAGCGGCAACGCAGAGGGCGAGGCGGTCGTTATGTCCGCGCTGGAAAAGGTCTGGACGGGATGGGACGTCGTTGACGACAACGGCCCGCTGGAATTCAACCGCGAGAACCGCGAACGACTGTTTAACGCGCTACCGGGCGCGATGTTCGAGGTTTTCCGGGTGTGGCTGATCGGCTGCTCGGGGCGCGACAGAAAAAACGTTTAACGGCGGCGGCGATCCACTGGGCGCGGGAGCATCTCGATGACTACACGGACTACCAGCCGACCATCGATGCGCTCCGCGCCGCAGGAGCGCCGCCGGAAGTCATCGCTGACTATGAGGCGATGCAAGAGGAAAACGGCGACTTTGAGGTTGACGCTGATGAAGCCGAAACCATCTCGATGTTTCTTCGCCTCGCCAACCATTGGCGACTCGATATCGGGATGTCCGGCGGCTATTACCTCGGATGCGACATTGATCTGGCGCTTAAATTACTGGAGCACCGCAAAGCGGAAAACATCGACCTGGTCGCCGATGAGTTGTTGCTGATGGAGGCGGCAGCAAAGAACAAATTAAACGAGATACTGCAACGGCAACGCGATGAGCGCAAACAACGAATTCCGACTCAAAATCACCGCTGACGGAAAGTTGTTTGTCCAGCAGGTCGGTGCTGCCACCGGCTCGTGGAAGGAATTTCAAGGGGCAGCAAAGGGCGCGGGCGACACAAGCGAAAAAACAGGCAAGAGCGTTCGCGCCTCCGGCGACGCGGCCAGCGCCGCCGCCAAAGGTTTTGACGGCCTGACCGGCACCATCGGCAAACTGATCGGTGTGGCCGCGTCGGCCATCGGCATTTTTGCGACGCTGAAAAAAGGAATCTCGTTTAACTCGCAGATCGAAGATGCGCGGATCGGCATGGCCGCGATGATCTCTGCGCAGAACGAACTGCGCGACGCGACAGGGAAGGTGCTCGACGGGCAGGAGGCTTTTAACGCGGCGCTGCACATCTCGAACGAGCAACTCCGAAAACTCAAACTCGAAGGCGTCAACACCACCGCTGAATTCTCCGAGCTGGTGACAGTGTTCAAAGGCATCCTCGCGCCAGCGCAGGCGCTGAACATGTCCATCGACGACACGCGAAAGCTCACCGTGTCGATGACGCAGGTCGCCAATGCTTTGGCGATCCCGATGTCGATGGTGGAAAACGAGGTGCGCGCGATCCTGCAAGGCACGATGCGTCAAGAGCATCAGATGCACCGCGCGCTCGGCATCACAAAAGAGTTGGTGGATGAGTGGTCGAAAGCGGGCAAACTCGCCGAGGAATTGGATAAGCGCACTCGGATGTTTGCGATCTCTGCGGAGATGGCCAGCCGCTCATGGAGCGGAATGAAAGCCGGGCTTGGCGAAATCATCAAAGAGTTCTCGGGCGGCATCACCCAGAAATTGCAAGACGCGATCAAGGACGCGGGCAACAAGGTCTTTGACACAATGTTTGATGTCAAGACGCGCGAAGTCAACGAAAAGCTGTTGCCGCTCATCAACGGTTTAAACGGCGCCCTCGGCAGCGTTGGAGACGTGATCGGGCGAATGATGACCGGGCTGATGGATGGGGCGATCAGGTTGTCCGGGTGGATCAATGACAATAAAGAAGCGTTGTCCGGCATCGCCGCGCAGGTTGGTCGGGTGTGGGACATCACCAAGCAACTGGTCGGGGTCGTCGCCAAGATTGTTGGTGACGTCGCCGACTGGGCGGTCAAGAGCGGCGCGGTGGAAGCGGCGCTTCTCATCATTGAAGGATTACTGCTGTCCGTTTACGGGATCGTCTCGGAGACCGCCGAGATGTTCTTCGGCGCAGGCGAGGCCGCGCTTACGCTTAACAACGCCCTCGGAACGATGGTCGTTACTTACGCTGCGCTGAAAGTGGCGGCAGCGGCCTACCATGCAGTGAACAACGCGGGGTTGCTCGCGTCGATCAAAAACGTGAACGCGGTGAAGCTCGGCTTCGGCGTACTCTTTGCCGCCGTCGCAGGATGGCAGATTGGCACGTTGTTGCGCGAACGGTTCATTGAGGTTCGTCTTGCCGGAATCGCGCTTGTCAACGGTTTGCTGAAAGTTTTTGAACACCTGAAATACGGCGTATTGCTCGTTTGGGCGCGAATCGAAACGGCTTTCACGGAAATGGTGGCCGGATTCCAAACGGTGTTCGGAAACTTCTTGTTAAAAATCGCCGCAGGCTTGGAAAAAATACCCAAGATGGACGGTGCTGCTGCCGCGCTGAAAGCGTATGCAGATGAGTATCTGGAATCTGCGGCGAAAACGGAAACGTTTGCCGAAGCGCAGATCAGGCTGAAAAAAGAGCTTGCTGCAAATCTGTCGGCGATCAACCAGATCACTGACGACATGGCCGATTACGAAATCGCGCAAGAACAGGCCAAAAAATCCACGAACGGAACGAAAGACGCCATCAGCGCACTCGGCGACGCTGCCGATACTGTGACGACGAAAGCCAAAGCGATGGGCAAAGGTTTATCCGAGTCCGCGAAAAGCGCGGCTGACGAATGGGGCAAGTTTTTAGAGTCCATTCACAAAAAGGCCACGCTCAAAATCGAGCGGGGCGACGGGCTGACAGGCGAGTACCTCAACATGCTCAAAGGGCTTGACCAGCTTTTGTCGGGCGTGATTGTCAATGGGAAAAAGCTGAACATCACGCAAGCGGAGTACAACGCACTGAAAGCGGAGGAATACGCTAAAACGCCGCTTGGACTCAAGCAAAAAGCGGAAGAAAATCGCCTGCTCAAACTTGAGCTTGACGCTCTCAACGCGGTCAACGAGGCGAAGACCGCCTATTTCAAAACGTTTGATGATGTGCAGAAAGCCATCGAGCGCGAGCTGGAGCAGGTCGAAAAGGAAAACGAGCTTTTCGGGTTGACCAAAGTGCAAGTTGCCGAGTTGACGCTGGAAAAGCTCAAACTCCAGCAGGCGACGATAGATAACACCATCGCAACACAACGCGCGTGGGTGGTGCTTCAAACTGCGGTCGAGCAACAGGAGCGGCTGATCAACGTTTACAAGCAACTCGATCAAAAGACCCAAGTCAAAAAAGCCTTTGACGACATGGTCGATCGCAGCAAGAAAGCTGCCGAGCAGATCAGCCAGACCCTGACCGATGCGATCATGCGCGGGTTTGAGAATGGTAAAGGGTTTCTCGAAAACTTCCGAGACGCGGCTGTCAATCTCTTCAAGACGATGATTCTTCGCCCGATAGTCGAGTTCACCGTCAACAGCGGGCTGAATTTGTTTGGTTCGCTGATGGGTGGAGGTGGCGGCTCCGGGAGTAATCTCTTTTCCAGCTTCATGTCGATGTTCGGTAGCGGCGGAAACGTGGCTGGCAAATCGTTTATGCAAACGATAGGCAACGGCTTCACGGGAATTTTTGGCCAGTTCCAGAACATATTTCAGATGTTTGCCACCTCCGGCATGGGGCAAACGCTTGGCCTTTCTCAAATGGGGCCGGTATTTAACTCAGCAGGACAAATGTCGATCGCGCCACAGTTGTCCGGCGGTGCCGCGTCGTTCATGAGGATGATCCCCTACATCGGCTGGATCATCGCGGCGATGACCGCGAACGACAAGCTGTATGGTCAGGGCTGGCAGCCTGACGGCCAACGCAACGATATGGTCAAAGAACTTGGGAAGCACGCCATCATCTCCGGCCTGCTCGGTTCCGGCGGTGTTCTCGGCGGCGTTTTTTTAAACGGCGCGATCCAGCTTGGACTGGACAAGCTGCTGCAAAACATCGGTTTCAGCGGACGCATCGCGTCGCTGCTTACCGGATCGGCGCTGTGGACGCGGGTATTCGGTTATAAGAAACCAGAGGCCAGAGAGGGCGGCGTGAGCGGGTCGCTAACGATGGGTGGCTTCGAAGGAGAGATGTTCCAGGACTGGTTCCAGCAGGGCGGATTATTCCGGCGAAACCGGCGCGGCACCGAGAAGGCTCCGATGGATCGCCGGATGAGCATGCTGATCGATCAAACGATCGGACGCATTCCGAGGGATGTTTCCGATTTCCTGAAAGAGTTTGGCAAGAGTTTTGAAGATGTGTTCGGCGAGGACTGGTCGCAGAATATCCGTGTGGTGTTGACCAGCGGCAAGTGGGACGATGTAGAGGACAAACTCAGGGCAGAAACTGTCCGCATTTTCCGCGAGATGGCGACGACGGCGGTCGAATCGATCCGCGAAGGCTGGGGCGAATACGTTACAGACCTGAAAGACCTTGACCCGGAAGAGTTTCAGGCCGAAATCGGAAAAATTTTCCATTCGCTGCGCGTCCTCGACGATATCAAGGGCGTGCAGCAACGGATATTCGGCGTCACCGGCTTGACCGAGGCTGACTTTGAAGCGGTCGCCGACAAGGGCGAGTTGATCTACGAAACGATTGCCCGACTGACCGACACGTTCACGGCAACGAACAGGCTGGCGAGGATCACCGGCATCAACTTCGAGGGCGTCGGCCTCGATGGCGCTGCCGACAGACAGGCGCTTGTCGATGATGCGGGAGGCATCGAGCCGCTGGCAGAGTTGATGGCCTCATTCTGGGATGCGTTCGCCTCCGAATCGGACAAGTTCGGCGACGCCGCCGAGGTGTTGCGCAATGCGTTTGCCGACATCGAGACGCCGATACCGTCGTCCATCGAGGCATACCGCGCACTTGTCGCATCGATGGACATGAGCACCGAATCGGGGCGGCAGATGGCGCTGCAACTGATGCAACTGGGGCCGGCATTCAACGCCGTGATCGGAACGATCGAGCAGATGTCGAGGGCGATGGACAAGTCCATTGGCGACCTGCGCCGGACGATCGAATTCGGCGGGCTATCGGATCAAGAAAAATACAACAGGCTAAAAGAAGAGGCCGACGCGGCCTACATCGAGTTTCAGAATGCGACAGACCCAGCAGAAATCCAGCGGCTTTTTGATCGCATCACGTCAAACATGGGCGAGGCATGGAGCCTGCTCTCGGCGGACGAGCAAAGGGCGCGCAGAGAAGAATATCTGCGCAAGCTCGATGAGTTGCAGGCGAGTAAAGATGATCGCATCGGCACACTCATCGACATTTACACCGGCGTTGACGCCGCAGAGAAAAACATCGTCGACGCTGGAAACACACTGGCGCAGGCGATTCTGGATGTTGCCAAACAACTCGGAGCAGACGTTTATGATGTTGTTTTAAGAGATCTGCCTGATATTGATGATCCGGTGGGCGAACGCTGGCTGAAGCCCATTGAAGAAATCATGGGAGACATCAAGAAGCCGATCATGATCGGGCTCGAAGAACTTAACGATGCGGCAACTGCGCTCAACGAAGCTCGAAACAGCATGAGCCTTGACACCAAGCCTTTGCTGCTCGACAACGATCCCGACGCCGCTTTCATCGCCGCCCACCAGTTGATCAAGGAGGCGGCGCAGCAGCAGGCGTCGAGCGGCGAATCGTTCGGGGAATCGGTGGGATCGTCGGCGGAATCTTTTGTTGAAGCCGTTTCCCGTGCCGCGGCGATGCAGCAGCAGGCAGGCAGTCATTCGGCGGCAGCCATGAGCGCGGCAGCGGGATCGCTGTATGCGCTGGCGATGTCGCTGCAAGAGCAGGCGGCGGCATCGCAACAGAAAACACAAAAGATTCGGGCGTCGGAGTTAAATTAAATGTTTAACCACGAAAAACACGAAAGGCACGAAAATCCCCCTTTCCAAAGGGGGTGGCCGCCGAAGGCGGACGGGGGTTTGTTCCACGCGAAGCCGCGAAGCCGCGAAGGAAAGACAACTCCCTCCCCTTCCATCCCTCTCCCCCTGCCCCTCGTGCTGCTGGATTCCCGCTTTCGCGGGAATGACGGGGAGAGGGGAGGCGTTTCCCTCCTCTCTCCCATGTGGGAGAGAGGTCGGGAGAGAGGGTCGGGAGGGCTGGGGTGGGGATGGGGATTCTCTGGATTGCTTCCCGCCACGCTGCGCTCGTGGCTGAAGGCCGCTCGCAATGACGCTTATTTCGTGCTTTTCGTGTTTTTCGTGGTTAAAGGGTTTTAAGTCATGCGCCCATTAACCCACCTTTTTCCGCTGCTGCAAGAGCACTCTGACGCCACCCGTGCCGGAATGCTGGTGCAGATCGACCTGCATGTGCCTGTGCGCCTGTGCTCATGGGGAGAAGTCGTGTGGCAGGGCGAACTGTGGACGCGCGGCGAGCTTGTCTCGGTGCAACTGCAAGCGCAAACGCCCTACGCCAAGACGGGCACACTCGTGATCTCCGATCCCGATCATGCGCTGATGGCGACGATGTTGGCCTCCGGCATCGTCGGCGCGCCGATCAAAATCTGGTATGCGCCGACGTTTAATTTTTCGGTTTCTCCGGTGCTGATCCTCGATGCGTTCGCCGATCTGACGCAGATCAGCGCCAATGATGCGCGAACGTTGCAAATCAACATCGCCGCCGACGATGGCGCGCATCTTTTTTCGCCGCGCGAGCGCGTGACGACTGCCGACTATCCCGACCCGCTTCCCGGCGGCGCAGTGATCAAATTCGGGCAGGGCAAAATCACCTTGATGGGGATAAGGACATGATTTTTGTTTTTAACAGCAAGATCGAAAAGAGAACACAAAGAATTTCTCACGCGAAGACGCGAAGCCGCGAAGGAACGAAAAGCCCCCTTTCCAAAGGGGGTGTCGGCGAAGCCGACGGGGGTTTGTTGTTCTTCGCGCCTTCGCGGCTTCGCGTGAAATGGTTTTTCTGACCCCTGACCTCTGACCATGAGCTATCCGGTTTATCCCAACATCCCCATCGGCAGCGCCAGCGGCATTGTCTCGCTGCGCGACGGGCGCAGCACGGTCACGACGACCGACGGCACGGTGGCGACAACCCTCGCCCACGAAAACGAAAAATACAATTACCGGCTCATCCACTCGTGGATCGAAGAAAAGCACTGGACGCAACTGACAGCGTTTTACGAAGCGAACAGGTACACCTCATTTATTTTTGAGATGGACGGCCAGCCGCGCGTGTGGAAATTTAAACAGCGCCCAACTTATGCAGAGCCGAAGCGCTTCCGGCGCACTTACACGGTGGAACTGGTGGAGGTGTAGCCGTGTATTTCAAATCGACGTCCGCCGATGCCGCGCCCTGGATTCCGCCGCCGGGATCAACAGACACCGGCTTCCGCCCTGGCGATCCGGGCTACATTGATACACCAAACGCCATCCCTGTGCCAAAATTACCGGGCGGAAATTTATTCTCTGACTATATCGTCCCGCCCAACAACTTCGGCGGCGGCAGCACTGCCGGAATCGTCAACGCCTCGACGCCAAGCGCTCCCCGCGAATGGCAGACCGCATCGATCGCCGCGATCGGATCGGTGATCCCGCTCGTCTATGGCGATTATTTTCTCGGCGCGAAATATCTGGATGCTGTGACCTACAACAACCGCTCGTATCTCTGCATTCTGTGGTCACTTGGGCCGGTGGTCGGTGTGCAAGAAGTTTGCGACAGCAACGGAAACCCGTTGCCGAACGATGTGGTGATGCGGCACTACGATGGCACTCAGACGACGCCTGACGCGGGATTCAAAACCGCCTATCAGGCCGCAAAGCCGGGCAAAACGTTTAATGCGACACTCAACCGCCGCTGCTATTCGATCATCGAAGTACCGAATACATCGCAGGTCGATCCGAGCAACCTCACCGCGAAAATTCGCGGGATGCTGCTCTACGACCCGCGATCAGGCGCGAAATACTGGAACAGCAATCCGGCGCTGGCGCTGGCGGACTTCATTTCCAACGATCTTTACGGCTGGGGCAAAGCCATCGACTGGGAATCTGTCAAAGCCGCCGCCGACTACTGCGACGAACTCGTCAACGGCCAGAAACGCTGGACGATCAACTACGCCATCCAAGAGCGCCTTTCAACAATCCAGCTTGTCGAGTTGCTGCGGATTCAGGCGCACGTCTATCTCAACAAAACCAACGGCGTGATCCGGATGATGGTGGACAAACCGCGCGCCAGTGTTTACATCTTTGACAACGCTGAAAAAGGCATCATTGGCGTTCCGCGCCCGATTCGTCGCGGCGTCGATCAGTCGCCGACGGTGATCAACGTCACGTTTTCCGACAACACGATCAAGCCGCCGCAGGACGCGCCCGCGTTCGCTTATGCGCCCGGAACGCAGGAAGGAACAACGCGCTGGTCGGAAAGCAATCTCAACATGCCGATGATCAACTCATATCAGGAGGCGCAGCGGTTTGCCGTCGAGCATCTGCTGAAACTGCAACTCGGCAATCTGGAACTCGATGTCGAGTGCCGCGACATCGGTCTGGTGTTTGAAGCAGGTGATGTGGTGACGATCCCCTACCCTGAGTATCCGCAGGGCAAGCCGTTTATTATCGTTGACGAGCCTGCCGTGATCGGTCTCGGAAAATATAAACTCAACACGGTCGAGTATCAACCGGAGATGTGGAGCGGCAACGTCAGCGCGCAGCCGACCTACCCGGACACCACATTGCCCGACCCCTCGTCGCCGCCGACGCCGGAAAACCTGATCGTCGATGAGCGTTTGAGTATTTTCGATGCCGTGGGCGGGGACACCGTAGCGTCGGCGCTTTTTGCGACATGGGATCGCCCGACGGGATGGGCGTACAACGTCGAGTATGTGATCGAGCTTTATTGCAATGGCGCGCTCGTCGAGCGCGTGACCATGCCGATCAACCGATACCAATCACCACCGGTGATCGAGGGCGAAACCTACACGATCCGCGTTTCGACAAAGACGCGCACCTTCTTTTCGCCCTGGGCGACCGCAACCGTCGTCGCGCTCGGCAAATACCTGCCGCCATCGGACATCGAGGCGTGGATCGAGCGCCTCGACCAGAACGGCACCGTGCGTCTCGAATGGACAGCGGCGCACGACATCGACCCGATCACCTATGAGGTGCGACGTGCGCCTGATACGGGCGCAGACATTTCCGATGCGGCAGTGGTCGAAACACTGTGGCTCTCCGGCGAGGTTGTCGCAACAACGAACATCATCCGCGCCACGATACCGGATCAGGAAGCGGGGCTGTACATCTACATGGTCAAGGCGCTGGATTCGGTCGGCAACCACTCCGTCAACGCGCTGGCGACGCCGTTACGTGTTTACATCGACACCGACGCGCGCTTCGTCGATTACGCCGCGCTCGATGTCGCCAGCGCAACCCACGCGACGCGCTGGACAGTGCTGGCCGATCTGCGTGACCACTGGACATCGGATCGCGGAGAAGCGATCAACTACGGTCACGCCGATCTTGACGACGCTACCGGCACCTTTGCCGATCTCGCAGGCGTTCCGTTTGCCGTGCCGTGCGCTGCGGGCGCGAGTGAGCTGCTGACGCACGAGTGGGACATCGGTGTGCCGGTGATGGGCGCATGGGCGTCGTCGGCGGCGTTCGTCAATCACGATGATGGCAGTGGCAACATGCGGCCAGCCGATTTCATTCTTGAATTGTCCGTGGATCGCAGCGCGTGGCAGCCGTATATCACGCAAAGCAACTTCATTGTTGCCGAGCGCACTGCCCGCTACGCCCGCGTCCGCATCAACAGCGTCGGCGCTTACACCCTCTCCGGCAAACCGCTGATTACGCTCGACCCCGTGCCGCGCGTCGAGAGTGGTCGCCTCACCGTGGGCGCAACCGGCGTTTTCACCGCGCGAACGACGGGGCGGTACTCCGGCTACGTCGGCGATGCGCCTGTCGATCTCGTTTATACCGGCACCGAGGACTACACGCCATCACGCGGCGCGATCCGGATCAACAGCAACGGCACCATGCAGTTCGACATCTACCTGCGCGACAACACCGGCAAGCGCGTGACAGGCGTTGTCGAGTGGACGATACGCGGAGTTTGAAAATGATTTTAACCACGAAAAACACGAAAGGCACGAAAAGGAAAAGCCCCCTTTTCAAAGAGCCTGTCCCCGAAGTGATTTTGATCGGGGAGGGTGTCGGCGAAGCCGACGGGGGTTTGCTTCCCGTCATTCTTTCGTGCTCTTTCGTGCCTTTTGTGGTTAAAAACAAACAGAGGAAACCATGACTACCAGACCACTACCACGCTTTGACGTCGCCGCGCCGAACATCACGCAGACGCGACAAACCGCCATCGACAAAATCCGCGACAACAACCTTGTCCACTACATCAACGCCGCGCTGTACGGCGGCATCGGCTGGTCAGCGCCGACTTACACCTACGTCGCCGACAACGCCACGCAGGCGGTGACGATCAACGCAGACAACGCCGTGCGCGTGCGCGCGCAATACACCTACTACACCAGCGGCGCAAGCAACGGCCTGTTGCACACGGCCACGCTCTCGTACTCCGAAGACGGCGGCGCGACATGGCGAAACATCGGAACACAAACCTACACCTACACCACAGATGGCAATCTGCTCTCTGCGGCGTGGGTGTATGCATAATCAGCGCATAAGGAGACAATAAAATGCTTTTAAACACACAAACCCAGAATTTCATTCGGCAACTCTGGCTGCGCCTGACGCCGGGGCGCGTTGCGTTAATCGACAATCTCGACGCGCCCGTGAACTCTCGGCAATCAGCAGCGACGGCGTTGTCGCAGTACAACGCGCTGGTTGCGGCGATTGCTTCTTCGCCGCGCGCGATGTGGCAGACAAAAATCATAGAGGCGCCCGGTGCATTCTCATTCACGGTGCCCGCCGGTGTTCGTGTGCTTTGGTACGATCTTTGCGGCGGCGGCGGCGGCGGTGGTGGTGGTGGCAGTAATGGTTATTGCGGTGGCGGTGGTGGCGGTGGCGGTGCACTTTTCGACATGATCGGCTACGTTACGCCAGGTGAAATAATCACAGGCATTGTCGGCGCTGGCGGAAACGCAGGTGTAAGCGGTACGGCGCCCACAGACGGAGCGACCGGCGGCCAAACCTACATTCAAAAATTTCAAATCGGAGGCGCTGGCACAAATTTTGTAGTAAACGGCGGCTATCGAGGAACGCGCGCGACGAACACCGCTCAAGGCGTAGGGGGTCAAGGTGGGATGATCTTTGGTTTTAATGGTGATCTCACTGGACGGAATATTCCTGGATCGGCTGGATTCGCTGGCGACGCAAGCGGCGGCGGCGCGGGCGGCGGAAACGTTATCGGCGTTTTAAACGGAAAGTCTTACGGCAGCGGAGGCAAAGGCGGGACAGGAACGATACAACCCGTTGCAGGGACAGGTGGCGTTGTTATTCTGCGCTGGTTTGGGGTGGAGCCGTGAAATAAACAAAACAAGAGAGGGGCGCTGTGACGATGTGCGTCAACACACCGGCACAGCCCCAGAATGCAGATATACCCTGCAAGCCGGGCAAGTCCCCTGCCGCGACGTCGCAGCGGGACAAGCCTACCAGATTTTCGATTTTTTAAACACTGAAAGGCTTGCTATGCTTCAACAAATTCAACCCGTTTCACCCGTCGCCGCCTACGTTGGCGGCAAATCGCGCCTCGCCGCGCAGATCATCGACGCCATCGCAGAGGTGCCGCACCAGACCTACGCCGAGCCGTTCGTAGGCATGGGCGGCGTTTTTCTGCGCCGCCCGTTTAGAGCGAAAGGCGAAGTCATCAACGATTACTCCCGTGATGTCGCCACCTTTTTCAGAGTGCTCCAGCGGCACTACACGCCTTTTCTGGAGATGCTGCGCTACCAGATCACTACACGCGCAGACTTCGACCGCCTGCTCAAAACGCCACCGAACACCCTGACCGATCTGGAGCGCAGCGCACGATTTTTATACCTGCAACGTGTTGCCTACGGCGGAAAACGCCACGGCCAAACGTTTGGTTCACACGTTGACCGTCCGGGCAAATTCGACATCACGAAGCTGATCCCGATGCTGGATGATGTCCACGAGCGGCTGGCGTCCGTGATCATCGAGTGCCTGCCCTACGGCGATTTCATCAGCCGCTACGACCGCGCCACCACCCTTTTCTATCTCGACCCGCCCTACTACCAGTGCGAGGACTACTACGGCAAAGGCTTGTTCGAGCGCGCCGATTTCGAGCGTCTGGCAACACAACTGACGGCGATCAAAGGCCGTTTCATCCTCTCCCTCAACGACCACGTGGAGATTAGACGCATCTTCAAAGGCTTCAAATTTAAACAAGTCAAGCTGAAATACACCGTCGGCAGCAACAACGACCACACCGCCAGCGAACTGCTGATCAGCAACTAATTCCAAAGCCCCCTTTCCAAAGGGGGTGTCGGCGAAGCCGACGGGGGTTTGCCCCATCTCCCGCTTGCGGGAGAGGGTTGGGGAGGGGGCAAGCTCTTACTGAATTGCACAAAATGGAAACTTTTTGACATGGATCAACTTTACAGGCTTGCCGGACTATGCGCAATAGCGTATAGTTACACCTATGGAACAACCCCGTCCCATCTGCCTCCAGCCAGTAGCCGGACTCTACGGAGATTGTAAATATGTCACACATCAAATCACGCAAAGCCTTCGCCGACGGCGCAGACCTGATCCCTCAAGTCACTGAGGCCGGTTACCGCAAAATCGAAGCCTTCCTGATCGAAAAACACCGCCTCGGCAGCGGCCACGAGTGGAGCAACGCCGAACTGCGCATCCATGCCTGGCAGGCGGAATACAGAATCGCCCAGAGCGAAGGCGGCCATTATGCGGTAACCGGAGTGGTTATCGCCCTGGACGAATGGGAAACCATGAGCGGCGAAATTGAAACGCTGACCCTTTCCGAGGCTGACGGCGACTACGGATACATCCGCCGCCAGCCCTGGCATACCCGCGAAAACACTTGACCAACCACCCGCCGGGGCACGCCCCGGCCTCTACGGAGATGAATCATGAAACAAAACCACATTGCCACACTCTATATCGTTTACGGAGCCCCGAGCGACCCGACGATGACCCGCGAAGAGTACGACCTCACAACGATGTCGTGGGACGATGCCGTTATGGCGGCGCGGAATCACGCTCGCAAAATCCGGGGCGTTATCTCGGCGCTGATTACTACGCCGGTGTCTGGTTTCACGGTCGGCGGTAAGGACGTTCCGCTCACCAAAGTTTTTCGGCCACGCGAAATCGGCGGCGGCGCAGCGCAAAGCATCATCACGGCTGTTTACGACATGTCAAGTGATGACGATGATGTCCTGTGTCCGGGGCCGGACGCCAGCGTCGCCGACTGGGAAGAATGGGTGCAACAGCATTCGCGCTTGATCGGACGCGCGATTAAGGGAGATAAGCCATGCTGACCTACCGCGATTTGCAAAGCGCGTTTCGGACGGGCTGGCTCGACGCCAGAGTGGCGGGCGTAAAAACGGAGATCGACGTTTTTCCGATGGAGCGGTGTTTGCTTATGTCGGGATCTGTGCCGCGCCACGCCATGCGGGTGAGTGACGGAAAAACGATGGCCTACAACTCCGGGCTACACGCCTATATCGGCAAACGTAAAAACGCACTCACGTTTTGGCAAAACGCCGTCTACTTCGGCAGGCCAGATGGGTTTGTGCGGCGCGGAAGAATGGGGTGGCGATATGAAAAAGCTTAACGCAATGGCGCACAAAAATACGGTAAAAAGCGTAATCGCGCGAATGACAGGAGCGGCTTATGGTGATATTTATATAGGCTCGTCGGGCATAGCAACACACAACGTGCGTCACAACGTTTACGATTTTGCGTATGTGTCATGGGTGTACAGGGTTGATGACGGGGAATGGCATACTCTCATCCAGCCGCTCAATGGGCAGGAATGTTTCACGGTCACTGGCATAATGCAGTGGGACGGTGAAAAGGGATTTTTTGGCCAGTCAAAAGACGGACGCCCTTTTTAGCGCTTGGAGAGGCCAATGCTTAATTTTTTTAAACGCGCCCCCACCGTCGCCGACTGGGCTGCTCGCCACCTCGCCGCCACCGAGCGCGAGGTGGCGTCGCGCTGCCCGTACCCTTACTTACACAGGGCGATGCTGCTGGCCGTCACCACCGGCCAGCGGCGCGGGGACATCATTAAGATGCGATTCGCCGAGGATGTTTTTGATGGTCATCTTTGGGTGATCCAAGAAAAAACCGGCGCACGCGTGGCCATCCCGCTGGCGCTGCGCTGCGAGGCCATCGGCTGGTCGGTTGGCGATGCGATAGACCTCTGCCGCGATGGCAGCGCTACGCCGTATCTGCTACATACAGCGCACAAGGCGCATGGGCTGCCGGTCAATGCCTCTCTTTTATCGGTGCGGTTTTGCCGATTGCGTGAGACTGTTTGCGGCCCTTGGAGCAGCGAGGGGACACCGCCGACTTTTCATGAGCAACGGTCTCTGGCCGAGCGGCTTTACGACGCACAGGGCATCGATACCCGCAAGCTGCTCGGCCACCGGCGCAGGTCGATGACGGACACCTACAACAGCGACCGTCGGTTGCGAGAATGGGTTAAAATTCCGCTGGAACCAAAAAAATGAGGGCCGGAATGGTCAGCAGGACGTACAAATGGCGTGAGCGGTGGCAGGTCGATCTGATGGCCTGCACCGCCACGCACGACACCAGGCTTGTCGTCTACTTCGGCAACGTGCCTGACGGTGCACAGCCGTTCGGCGCGGGTTTCGTGATGCCCGCCAACCTCGCCAACGTGCAGGCCGCACTGGAGGCCAAAAACGGCCTGCACAACACCCCGATCATGATTCGCAGACTGGCCAACGAGGCGGTAAAAATATGGCAACGGGAGCGCGACCATGCAGTCAACCGCTGAGGCTGCCGCGCGGCTCGGCATCAGCCAGCGCCGCCTCCAAGCCCTGCTCAAAGAAGGGCGCGTCAAGGGCGCGCAGCAAGTCGGCAGATCGTGGGTGATCCCGGACAACCCCCAGATCACCGCCGGGACGCGCGGCCCGGAGCCGGTGTTTAAAACCGTCCGTCCGCCGCGTTCAAAAAGCAAATAAAAAGCCCCGTTTCGGCGTGGCTTTTTTGCAGGCGTTTTGTCTTTATATGACGATTTTCGCGCTGACAAAATGAGCGCAAATCACTGACAAAACGATCGCGCGCGTACAGGCTACCCCCCCCCTACGTGTGTAGATACCTATCCGTTGGGTGAGTGTGCTACGCGCTCGCCAGCACTGGCGGGCACGTCCAACTGAGGTTTTCAGGTTAAATCGTGTTTTTCGTGGTTAAAAGTTTAGAATGTCCACTCTTTGTTCGCTTCGTTCCCAAAATGAAACATTTCGCTGTTATCGGCAATCCCATCGCGCATTCCCGTTCGCCCGAGATTCATCGGGCGTTTGCAGAGCAAACCGGAAAGGCGATAACTTACCGGCGTATCGAAGCGCCGCTGGCGCCCGATGATTCCGGTTTCGCCGATGCGGCGCGGCGGTTTTTTGCCGATGGCGGTTTCGGGATGAATGTCACGGCGCCGTTCAAGGACGCCGCGTTTCGCCTTGCTTCGGCGGTCAGCGAGCGATCGCGCTTGGCGGGGGCGGCCAATACGTTGATGGCGGATGGGCGCGGCGGATGGCGCGCGGACAATACCGACGGCATCGGGCTTGTCCGTGATTTGGTCGGCAGACTCGGGCTGCCGCTGGCCGATCAGCGACTTTTGGTTCTGGGCGCGGGCGGCGCCAGCGCCGGAATTCTGGGGCCGTTGCTTGATGCGCGACCGGCGCAGATCGTGTTGTGGAACCGGAGCGCCGACAAGGCGCAGCGGCTTGTTCAGCAGTTCGCCGCTGTTTATCCTGACGCGCCGTTGTCGGCTGTCTCGCATTTTTCAGCGAAAACCGGTGGGGCGGCGTTCGATCTGGTGATTCATGCCACCAGCTTGAAGGTGGGGGTTGGCAGGAATCAGATCGGGCAGCAGGTTGCCGCCCCTGCGCCTCTATCGGAACGTTTTGCCCGTAGGGGAAGCAATCTGCTTCCCGAAAATACCCCCTCTCCCCCAGCCCCTCTCCCGCAAGGGGAGAGGGGTGCAAAGGGTAGGGAGGCGCTCCGGCAAACCTCCGCCGCCTTCGGCGGCACTCCGTTTGAAAAAGGGGCTGAGGGAAATTCAGCCTGGCCCTGGCTGATGTCGCTGTGTGCGCCCGGCACGTTCTTTTATGATTTGAGCTATGCCGATAACGAGGAGACGTTCTTTCTGGGGTGGGCGAGAACATGCGGCGCGCATCGGTGGAGTGACGGTTTCGGGATGCTGGTCGAGCAGGCGGCGGAGAGTTTCCGGATTTGGCACGGTTGTTTGCCCGAAACAGCGCCGGTTTTTGCAGCCCTGCGGCCTAAAAAGTGACCGCTCACTTTCAAAAACGCTCCTGTTCCCACCGTCAATGACGATCTCCGGCGGACGCTTCCCCTAACGCTTGTGGCATTTTCGGTTTTTTCCGCGGTTTTTTCCGCGGTTTTTTCCGATGTCACACTTTTTTTCATTTAACACTGGACAACTTGTAGCGATCTGCGGCAAACTTCCATTCAACCTTTTTCATTTAATGGCCTTTTGAAAATGCGCGTCGTTCGGCCTTCTTTGTTGCGAAGCTGTATCTTTTCGCAATATTTTGCGCGCAGTTGCGCGAGGATCGCATCATGATGAAGTTTTTGTTGTCCTCTTGCCGCGTTTTACCGATCTCCGCCTGACGCGCTGATTCTTCCTCCATTCTGCTCCGCGCCATGACTGCCTCCAAGTCTTCTGCCGCCTCTTCTGTCCCGTCCATTCTGGTGCTGCACGGCCCCAATCTGAATCTGTTGGGCACGCGAGAGCCGACGATTTACGGTCATGATTCGCTGGCGGACATCAATGCGCGGTTGGACGGTCTGACGCAGGCGGCAGGCGTGCCGTTTTTGTCGTTCCAGAGCAACAGCGAGGGCGTGTTGATCGACTTTATTCACACGGCGCCGCAAAAAGGGGTCGGGTTCGTTGTTATCAATCCGGGGGGGCTGACGCATACCAGTGTCGCGTTGCGCGACGCGTTGTCCGGTGTGGCGTTGCCGTTTATTGAAGTTCACTTGTCCAATATCCACGCTCGTGAGCCGTTTCGTCACCGTTCCATGCTGGCCGATCAGGCCATCGGGGTCATTACCGGTCTTGGCGTACGCGGTTACGAGTTCGCGGTGATGTGGGCGCTCGAATTTTTACAAAAAAGGTCTTGACCATGGACTTACGCAAACTCAAAACATTGATCGAACTGGTCGAATCGTCCGGTATCGCCGAGCTTGAAATTCAGGAGGGGGAAGAGCGGGTGCGCATTACCCGCGCTTCCGCAGCAATGATGACCGCGCCGACCATGATGATGGCGGCGCCGCAGCCGATGCACGCCGCCCCGGCAGCGGCGACCGCCGCCGCGCCTGCTGCGCCGGAAGCGCCGTCGGCGCCGAGCGGTCATACGATCACCAGCCCGATGGTCGGCACGTTTTACCGCGCGTCGTCGCCGGGCGCGAAGCCCTTCGTCGATATCGGCATGGCCGTCAAGGAAGGCGATACGCTTTGCATCGTCGAGGCGATGAAGCTGATGAACGAGATCGAGGCCGATCGCGCCGGGGTGGTCAAGGCCATTCTGGTTGAAAACGGTCATCCGGTCGAATTCGGCCAACCGCTTTTTGTGATCGAATAAGCGCGCCCTGCGCAGCAAGTATTTACCAACAAGCGAAGGATTGTTCGCGTGGCTGCTCGTAAACCCCAACCTCTGTTTGACAAAATTCTGATCGCCAACCGCGGCGAGATCGCGCTGCGGATTCAGCGCGCCTGCCGCGAAATGGGCATCAAGACCGTCGTCGTCCATTCGGAAGCCGATCGCGACGCCAAATACGTCCGGCTGGCCGACGAATCGGTGTGCATCGGGCCGCCGCCGCCCACGCTGAGTTACTTGAATATGCCGGCGATTATCGCGGCCGCCGAAGTGACCGACGCGCAGGCGATTCATCCGGGTTACGGCTTCCTGTCGGAAAACGCCGATTTCGCCGAAAAAGTGGTGTCGTCCGGCTTCGTCTTTATCGGCCCCAAAGCCGAAACGATCCGAATGATGGGCGACAAGGTCAACGCCAAGGCAATGATGATCAAGGCCGGCGTGCCCTGCGTGCCGGGTTCGGAAGGCGCGTTGCCGGAAGACCCGAAGGAAATCCTGAAAATTGCGCGACAAGTCGGTTATCCGGTCATCATCAAGGCATCCGGCGGCGGCGGCGGACGCGGTATGCGCGTCGTCAACACCGAAGCTGCGCTGATCTCGGCGGTCACGCTGACGCGCGCCGAAGCGCAAAGCGCGTTCGGCAATCCGACGGTGTACATGGAGCGTTTTCTGGCGAATCCGCGCCACGTCGAAATTCAGGTGCTCGCCGACACGCACAAAAACGCCATCTGGCTGTCCGACCGCGATTGCTCGATGCAGCGCCGCCATCAGAAAATCATCGAAGAAGCGCCCGCCGTCGGCATTCCGGCGCGCACGTTGACCCGAATCGGCGACCGTTGCGCCGACGCTTGCCGCAAAATCGGCTACCTCGGCGCAGGGACGTTCGAGTTTCTCTATCAAGACGGCGAGTTCTTCTTCATCGAAATGAACACGCGCATTCAGGTCGAACATCCGGTCACCGAAATGATCACCGGCGTCGATCTCGTTCAGGAACAGATCAAGATTGCCGCCGGTCACAAAATGACGCTGCGTCAGCGCGACATCGTTCGTCGCGGTCACTCCATCGAGTGCCGGATCAACGCCGAAGACCCGGAAACGTTTGCGCCGTCTCCCGGACGCATCACCTCGTATCACGCGCCGGGCGGGCCGGGCATTCGGGTCGATTCACACGTTTATCACAACTACTTCGTGCCGCCGAATTACGATTCGATGATCGGCAAAATCATTTCCTACGGCGACACGCGCGAACAGGCGATTGCCCGGATGCGCGTCGCGCTTTCCGAAATGGTCGTCGGCGGCATCAAAACCAATCTCGACCTGCATCAGGATTTGCTGAGCGATGAAAATTTCGTTCGCAGCAATTATTCGATCCACTACCTCGAAGAACGGATGGCGTTGCGGAAAACGCTGAAGTAAATCTTCGTGAACTATCGCGTTTTGCGTTTCGAGACGGCGGCGGAACAGGCGGAAGCCTGGTCTGACGCCTTGCTCGACATCGGCGCGTTGTCCGTCGATTTATCCGACCCCCATCTCGGCACCGATCAGGAAACCCCGCAATATGGCGAACCCGGCGCGTCCGAAGGTTTGTTGTGGCCGGTCGTGCGGATCGACGCGTTGTTTGCGGACGAACCGGCGGGTGAACCAGAAGAAACTACGTTAAACGTAGTATTGCGCCGCATTGCCACAACCCTCTCCTGCCCGTTGCCGCTGTTTGAAATCGTGCCGATGGCCGAGCGCGACTGGGTGCGCGAAACACAAACGCAATTCGGACCCATCGCCGTGACCGACGATTTCTGGATCGTGCCGACCTGGTCAACACCGCCTGCCGATGCGCGGTACATTTTGCGGCTCGACCCCGGCCTCGCCTTCGGCACCGGCTCGCATCCGACCACACAACTGTGCCTGAAATGGTTGCGGGAACACACGCCCCCTTTTGAAAGAGCCTGTCCCCGAAGCGATTCTGATCGGGGAGGGTGTTCGTCGCAGACGGACGGGGGTTTGAAGCCTCTCTCCCTGTCAGGCTCCTGTTTTGCCCCCTTTTCAAAGGGGGGGCAGCCGGAGGCGGCGGGGGTTTGCCGGAGTGTCAACGGAGGCGGAGGGGGGGTGTTTCCTCTCGCGTCCGTACTCGACTACGGCTGCGGCTCCGGTATTCTGCTGCTGGCGGCGCGACTGTTTGGCATGGGCGCGAACGGCCAAGCCTTCGGCACCGACATCGACCCGCAAGCCTTGATCGCCAGCCGCGAAAACGCGCTAGCCAACCACCTCGACGCAATCTTCGTCGCGCCCGATCAGTTGCCCGAACAAAGCTTCGACCTCGTGATCGCCAACATCCTCGCCAACCCGTTGCGGGCGTTGGCGCCGTTGCTCGCTGGTCGCACCGCCATCGGCGGTCGCCTCATCCTCTCCGGCATTCTGGAAGAACAACAGGAAGAACTTTGCGCCTGCTACGCGCCCTGGTTCGACATCGCGCCCTGGAAAACGCTCGATGGCTGGGTGTTGTTGTCAGGGGTCAGAGCGTAGCCCGGATAAGCGAAGCGCCATCCGGGTGTCAGGGATCAGAAGTCAGAGGTCAGGTATCAGAGCGTAGGGGCGCGATTTATCGCGCCCTGTTTGTTCTCACGCGAAGGCGCGACGCCGCGAAGGAACAAAAGTTCCCTCCCCTTCAAAGCATAGGTTTCTACACAAGAGCTGCGTCATGGTCTCTGATGACATGCTCTTCTCTCACATTCCAAGAAGCGCCGCAGGCGCGCCACATGAGTAACCGTCGGTGGAGCGTGAGCGTAGCGAACGCGGAACCGGCGGAGACAGACAGCACCATCGTCCAGCCCTGCAAGGGCTGAACAGACATTATT
>WQTW01000003.1 GCA_009786085.1 Pseudomonadota bacterium
CGTGTATTCCTTCCTCGGTATTCTCATTGCATCTCTCCTTCCATGTCGTATAGATTAACCCACCACGACTTGGTGGACGAAATTTCGGGGGAAGTTCAAACTAATACCGGCAGCACCAAATCCACCACCACCACCACCAAACATTCCCCCAAACATAGAACCAAGCCTGGAGAGCATCCCAATGTTTGCAAGATTTCCGCCGTCTTGAGTTGGGCCAAACGGGATATTGCTTCCTCCGCCACCACCGAACAGCCCGCCGATCAATGACCCCAAACCAGAGAAAAGACCGCCGCCAGAACCGCCGCCGAACAAACCACCCAACGCATTCATACCACCCTGCACCGCAAACTCAATCACCGGGCGCAAGATCAACGTCTTGAACATGTTTTTCAGCGTGTCGCGGAAGTTTTCTGCAAATCCTTTTCCATCCTCGAAGCCGCGCATCAGCGCGTCGGTCAGCGTGTCGCGGATGTACTCCTGCGTCTTCTTCCACTCTCGCCGCAACTCTTCCTGCTGTTTGACGGCTTCTTCCATGCCGAATTTTGCACGGACAGCCGCCTCTATTTTCTTTCTGAAATCCTCGTATTCTTCCGCTGTTTGACCGACGCGAAATTTCTCCGCCTCCAAAAGCGCGATGGTGACGGCGCGCTCTTCGTTAGAGAGCGACATCAAATGAATTTCCGTTTCGAGTTTCTTCAGGTAGTCTTCCGCGCCCTTCAAAGCGTCGTCGCGTATCTTGTTGAGGTCGTCAGACGTGATCTCGACTTTCTTCAACCAGTCGTTAAAATTCTTCTCTTCGTCTGCCAGGCGTTTTGTTGTTTCGGCGAGTTTCTTTTTCTTTTTATCAGCGGCTTCCAGTTCGTCTATCAACGATTTGGTTTGTTTCGTAACCCCAAGTTTTGCTGCCTGCAGGCGCAACTGCGCGATCCTGTCTAAATCGACAACTTCTACCTCCGCCTTCAATCTGTTTATAAAATCGTCTGCGGCTTTTATCTGTTTTTGGCGAATGTCATCTTCCGTTTTCTGAAAATCTAAGGCCGCTTTATTCTTCCTATCTTGAGCATTCCGCCACGCATCCATTTGCCTGACGTGCGCGTCCATGTCATTTTCTCGAGCTTTAGCATTGGCGTCTATCGCAGCAAGCGTCTCTCTCAGCTTCGCGTTGTGTTCGTCGATCATTTCATTGCGAAGCGCCCACGCACTCTTGATGCCTTCAATATCAAGCCTCGCCGCTGCACCTGCAGCCTCGACCAGCGCCGCGATGCTGACGGAAAGGTTTTTAACGCCAGTGCCAAGCGTCGCCGATATCTTCGCAAGCGCCTTGAACACATCTCCGACCGCCTCGCCGAAGCCTTCCATCGACTCTTTCTTGTTGTCAATGTCGCCGAAAGCGTCAGACACATCACTGATCGCCGGAAGCAGGCCGGTCAAGAACGACCGGCCGAGCGCCTGTGCCTCAACGCCCATGATCTTCAAGCTGTTCTCAAGATGCTGCGATTTCGCAGCCTGCTCTTCGGTGACGACGCCGACGTCGCGCGTGTATTGGGCGATGTCGGAAAGTATCGGAACGATGTCCTTTCCCTGTTTCCCGAACAACGCCATGGCCACTGCGTTTTTCTGTGTGCCGTCCTGAAACTTTCCCATCTGTCCGGCGATGCGTTGCAACGCTTCTTCCGGGCGCTGCATCAGCCGCGCCGTTTCTTCGCTGGTGAAACCAAGCGCCTGCATCGCGCGCGCGGAATCGCTGGTCGGCTTCTCGACAGCGGCCAACAAGGACTGCCCTAGCTTGACGGAATAGTCAGCCAGCTCGTTCATGGTCTTGCCGGTGACGGCGGCCACTTTGTCGTAGCGCGACAATTCTTCGACCGAGATGCCGGTTTTCTGTGAAAGGTTCATCAACGCGGCATCCGCCGCATTGATGCTTTTGATGAAGTGCGCAAGGCTTCCGGCGGCGATGACGCCGAGAAACGCCTTCACCGCTGACGTCGCACCACCGAACGATGATTCTGCCGCCGGTTTGACCTTTTCGGTTTCGCCACGCAGCTTCTCAAGCGATTCGCGGCTGACATTGACCGCGCCGACGAAGCCCGATCCGTCTGCCGTCAGTCTGATACCGATTACCGCTTCGCCAGCCACTGTTCACCTCTTTGCATTGCACTTTGCATTAAAAACTTGCATCGCCGCGCTTTCCATGATTTGCAGCTTCAACATCATGGTGTGTTTATCCTCGACCTTCACCGCGTCGAGATAGGCGGCGGTCGTGTTGTAATCCAGCCCCAGTCTGACCAGCGCGCCGGACATTCCGACCGAAACGACGCGCCACTGGGTATGCAGGCGCATGAAAATCCCGACGGCCTCGATGTTTTCCTGATAGATTTCATATTCTTCGCTCTCCGTAAATTCCCGCCGCAGCACTTCAGATATGACTTCTTCACTGGCGCCGCTTGCTCTCAACTGATCCGCCACCGCCTCGGCTTGACGACGCCGGGCCTCAGGCGCCGCCCGCCGACCGGTGACTATTTCAGCCCAGTATCGCGCGGCGCCTTCGAGTTTTTTTCGTCGGCGTCCCCTTGTGCTTTCAGGAACGCTTCGACGACACACGGCACCACAGGAACGATGGCGAGCAACTGCGGCAGCACTTCCTTCGAGAACGGAATCTGCTCCTTGCCGTCATCGCTCATCACGTCTTTCCAGTCGGTGATGTAGGTTTCGCAGATTTCCTTGTCGGTGATGGGACCGAGATTCATGACCTCACGAACTTCGTCAGCCGTCAGCCTGCCGTCTTCCACCCACTCGTCCAGAGTCTTTTTACCGAGCCGAGCGAGGAAGCGCCGCCGGTCGAGCAACGCCTTTTCGTCGGCGTCCAGCCGTTTGAACTGAACCTGAAACGGGCGCTCTTCGACGGTGTTGAAGTCGCCCTTTACCGGGACTTTGACTTTCGCCCAGATGGTTTCTGTCGTTGCAATTTTGAACATCACGCCACCTCGATGGTCAGTTCGTCATTTCCTGCGTCCGGCATGAACGCGATGTCGGATTGCAACATCGCGATACCGTTCACGTCGGTCATCGTCGGCGCTCCGATCTGTACCTTCGGCCCGGCGATGGTGATGCGGTTGCCAGCTTCTGTGCCGTGCGTCACCGAAAACGGAACCGGGCGACCGGACAGCGCAAGGTCGTACCAGTTCTTTTGAGCGATGCTGTTATTTTCAAACGTGATCTGCCCCGTCACCTTGCGTTGAGTGATCATCACGACTTCGCGGCCAATGAGACTGACGAATGTCACCTCGTTTCCGAGATTGATCGACAGGCCGGACGAGACTACCGGCATGCCGTCAAGCATCAGCACCGGCGTGTTGACGGTGTTTGCGGCATTCGGCATCTGGAATTTCGAGAAGTCTGACGGGCCGATAGACATGTCTTCCGGCATCACGAAAAGCCCTGTCGTCGTGAATTTGAACATCGGGATCGCGCCGGATTGCAGGTCGATGTTGAGGTTGCTGCGCGCGCCGGTGAACAGGTGACGTACACCATCCAAATCCCAGCGCAGGGCGACAGATTCCATGTTGTCAGTCACCAGCGAATACAGCACGCTCGTTCCGAGCGTCTGAGTTTCGGCGAAGCCGCACGACCGCAGCGCGGCGCTGTAGCCCGGGATGGCTCCGGCGGTACCGGCGCCTGCAAGCTCGATGCCGAACTCGGCCTGCCCGTGAACGGACACCGGAACATTGCCGGCGTTGCCGAAATACGGGCGGATGATCTCACGTTCCGCCGTCTGGTTGTTCATCGGCGTCAGTTGCGGATTGGCAACAAGCAGCGCATCGGACGCGGCGAACGCGCCACTGGCGCCGTATGCCGCCTCGACAATCATCGCGAGAAGAACTTTTCTCGATAACATCGGGTTTCCCATGTCACTCACCTTTCACGTCGGCGGCTGCGCCGGTTACGGTTTTCGTCTTTGCTTCGGCCTGCGCCTTTTTGATTTCGGCATCAGGCGTCGGCCCCTGCACCTTCGTCAACGCCCCGGTCTTCGGGTCTCGAACGAAGCGGCCGCCGCTTTGCGGCATTTCCTGATTCTTCATATTTCATCTCCTACGGTTCTGTACTTCACATGGAAAACTGCCGTGAGCATTTCGATCTGCCCGTCGGTATCCGATTCGTCGCGTTGCGCACCCATGTCGGCGAAGTCGATACAACTCCCGCCGAGCCGTGTATCGGCAAACAACCGCCGCACAACTTCACCATGCAGCCGCTCAACCTGTTCCAGCGAGTCGTCGCCTTTAGCGACAATAATCACCAGCAATTCGGTCGTCCGGTCGGCGATGCCGCCATTCATGGTCGCGCCGGTCTTTAATTCCGGCGGCGCTTTGCGCCCAAGCCGCACGTTGATGGTCGGCGTTGTAACCTGACGCGCATAATTCCTCTGCCGGCTGACGACGACGCCATCTATCGGCGGCACGGTGAGCGCCCGCTCGGCGGCGTTGAGAATCGCAATGACCTTGCTCATGACTGCCTCACCAGTGTTGCGGTCATCAACGCGCCATCGTCTTTCAGGCGCGGCGGGCGCACCCTGTAGCGAACGGTGTCGATCTCGACAGTTTCGCCCTCGGAAAGATCGGCAAAAGCGCCGACGCTCCTGTACGTGATCTGCCGGAGCGTGGCCGTCGCCTCGCCTGGGAAAACCTCGGACGTCTCTTCGTCAAACAGCACGCGATCGACGACATCGCCGCCCGCGCGCTTCCAGACTGCACGAACGGCGAAGCCGTTGTCGGCATCGAAAAAGACGGCGAGGTCTTCAACGAAAGGCATCGTTACTCCTTCGGATTTTCAGGCGGTTCATCCCCGCTGCGCGTGGAACGCGCCGCTTTGTCGTTACCGTGAAACGCTACCGCCTTTCCAAGACCGATCAGGTAGCGCGCTTCGCGTGCGCTGACGGTTGGTGTCGCTCCTATCGGCTCGTCCTTTTTGTTGACGACGCACGGCTCCAGTAGCTTGATTTTGACTTTGTCGTTCATGATTTCCCTCACGCGGTTGCGATGTCCATCATCCGCGAGAAGGATTCTGCGCGGCGGATAGAGACATCGACATCCATTAAACCGACGATACGAACACCGCCGCTGGTCGCCTTGGTGTAGGGATCGACCGTGAGATCGAGACCACTCCAGAACGCGAGGATCAAATCCGCCCAGTTGCCGAAAATCATCGCCGAAAGATTGGTTCCGGTGCCTTTGCTCAGGTTCGACGGCACCGCGTTGGTCACTTCGGCGCGATAACCGTTGATCGGGTTTCCGCCGTCCGCCCACACATAACCAGGCACCGACGCTTCTTTGATGGTGGTCTTGAGTTTTCCGCGTACCTTCGCGTTCGTGACATAGGCCATGTTTCCTGCCAGCGCATTGGACACGGCGATCTGGGTTTCCATATCGACCATGTGCTTCCATGTCGGCGCACCGCCGTTCGCGCCAATGGCGACCGATCCGATGCCGGTCATGTTGGCGATGCCCAGCGGCGATTCTCCGCTTCCGTCACCAAACAGCGCGACGCGCTCGATTTCGAGGCCGATGGTCGTGGCGATTTCCTGACGGACAAACGCCTCGATGTCGATTGAGCTTTGAATCAGCAGCTTGCGCGTGACCTCAGTAAACGACCCGACGGTGCGCGGACTGAGCTTGATTTGGTCGAAGGCCGGTTCGCTCGCGTCCACATCCTCGCCTTCGCCGACCCAGTACGCCGCGTTGCCGCCGATCTGGCGCGGAATGGTGATGTCACCGACCAACCCGGTCATGGTGCGTACGCCGAGATTCGAGATCACCATCGCATTACGCAACATGGTAATGAAATCGGACACAAGGAACTTGTCGTCCACCAAACTGCCAGCAGACGCCGCGTTCGCAACGCTCAACTCGCGCCGCAAAACATCGTTCGGCACCATGAAGCCGCGCGACGCCTTGCCCGCGACTTTCGCCGCCGCTTCTGAACACTCACGCTCGAATGCGGCCGCTTCGTAAGCTTTACGATCGGTCGGGTTCGCCAACGCATTGAGCGCCCGCAGGAACGAGAATTGCCTGACCTCGTTCCCCGTCATCCCGATATCAGCCGTTTTGGTCGGCTTGTTCGACTTCTCGGCAACCCGCTCCTGCATCGCGCGCTGGAATTCGCCCAACGATTTCCCGTTGGCGACATATTCCGCCGCCAGTTCAGCGCCGCCGAAATCCTTGAACGCTCTCCCGGCGGCAGTGATGTCCGCCACCCGTTGACGTTCGACGGCTCGTTCGTTTTCACGGGCGCGTTGCTCGATTTCCTGCGTGTTGATTTTTTCAGCGGTACGGTTATCACCACCGCTTACAACTTTATCTCCATCCATGATGTTTTCCTCGTTTGGTAAAAACTCGATTTGTGAGCGCCGATCAAGGCCGCGCCCGACGCCGACGGTGGTGTCAGCCGGAACACTGACGATGCTTACTTCAAACGGCTCCCAGTCGGTGATCCGGTACGTCCCGACGCCGTCTTTTTCTCTCTCAAGAATTGAGTCGTGGATGATGTAGCCGACGGAAATGCATGTTCGGATACCATCGTTCACGTCCTGCATGATTTCTGCGCCGCGCGCGCTTTTCGAGAAGCGAACCTTCGCGCGGCCTTTACCTTCAGACTCCAGCAGCGCATCAATCACGCCCACCTGATCGCCCCAGTCGTGATTGACCAGCAGCGGCGCTGCGCCGGACTTGAGCCGATCAACACGCATTGCGCCTTTGCTGTGATCGAGTATTTCAATCCCCCACCACTGCTCAACCGGTTCCTCGCTGGAAAACGAAATCTCAACACTCCTGTCGTCCTCGTTGACCATCGACCGCGTGATCGTGACATGACGGAAAGCGCGTGATCCTGGCTTAATCTTCTGTGTCATCTTTTTCATCCTTTGATGGGTTGGGCTTTGTTACGGGCGGCTGCGAGAGATCGACGCCGTATTCGGATGCGAGCTTTTCCTCGTTTTCGATTTCCGCGAAAATATCTTCCAGATCGGCGCCGCCTTCGTTGGAAATCCGTGTGCGCGACGTGAGCTTGTTGTTGAGACGCAGGATGGCGGCCTGCGCATCCTTCAACGGATCGACCCACGCCCAGCGCCGCCCCTGGCACTCGTGAGGCAAGAACTTTTCATACTTCGAGAGCGGCAGCGCCGAGCCGTTTTCCGCTCTCACTTGGCCGTTGAGTAACGCAAAGCGCAGCCATTCCGGATAAATCTCTTCGAGGGCGGCCTCGATAAACCAGTCTTGAACGGTCATCCATTCGTCGCGTTCATCCAGCACCCCCTGACGGATCGAAGAAAAATTGACCCCTTCCAGATCGTTGGCCAGGGTGACATAGGAAACGCTAACGCCACTGGCAATGCCGCGCAACGCCGCTTTCGTGAATGGGTCAAATTGATCGTGCGGATAGGCCGGATCGAACGTCTTGAAATCGACCACTCCCTGCGGCAACAAATCAAAAACGCCGGCCTCGACTTCTTCGATAAGCCTTCCTTCTTCATCTTTCCCGTCGGATACTTCGCTGGGATCAACAGCGTGATCCTCTCGCTGGACGTAAAAGCCCATTTTCGATGCGCCGATCCGGGCGGCGATAATCGCCGCCTCACGGTACGCTTTGAGATCGTTGAGGCGCAGCATTGCTGCATACATCCACGGGGTGCCGCGCCGCGCCTCGCAAAAATCATCGGGGACAAAGCCGTGGATAATTTCATCGGCAGGAACACGCATGCGGCGACGTTCGCCGTGAAGCGATGCACCAGCTTCCAGAATGTGATACGCGACAGGGCGCGAATAATCATCGACTTCTACACCCATAATGATCGCGTTAAGACCGGACGCCGCATCACGGTTGAGGCGCGTATCCAGACGCGCCGGGTCGAGGCGCTGCAACGCGAAGCCGAAATCATTACGTGCGGCCTCACCGCGCACCTTGCGAAGCAGGAACTCACCGTCACGCGCCGCGTCAATGATTAAGCCACGCAACAGATCGCGGAAGCCGTGATGCCCGGAAATCTCGCACACACCACGACGCCCCCACCGTTTCCACGCCTCGGCGATGGCCGTTTGCGCGATTGTGTCAGGTGATCCATCAGCGTTGTAAATGCGCTGCTTGATTCTGATGCCTGCGGGGCCGACCACATTATTTCGCACCATACGGCCAAACTTACGAGCATACTCATCGTTCTTGAAAAGATCGCGCGACCGCAAGCGAAGGCGGTCGAGATCGCCCTTCAGTTCATCGTTGATGCTCTTGTCTGTCGTCTCCCAGCGGCTGGTCAGCCTGCCGACCTTGGCGGCAGCGAAAGCGCGAAATACCGCTGCCTTCGCAGCGCCCACCGGCACAAAGCCAATGCGCCGGGCGACTCGATGAGAGAGATTCTTCAAAGCGCTCATCAGAGCCTCGCAAAAATTCTGTCGCGCCGACCACCGCTCTGGGCGGTTTCTTCGCGCTTGGCCTCAACCAGGTATTTGCTACGCGCTGCGATCAGTTCCGGGACGCTCATCAGCTTCATCGAACGCCCAGCGATGCTGTACTCGTTATGCTCAGACAGCAAGCGCCCTTCGAGACGCGCCTCAATGAGCCGTAGCATTTTTTGTGCGTGGGTTTCGTTAGCCATGCCCCCACTATCACAAAAAAAACGGCGGTCAATAAGGCAAAACGACCGCCGTTTTTTTAACTTTAACCGCCCGCTTGACAAGTGTGCACGTAGTACATACAATCAAGCCATGAACTACGAATGGGACGAAAAGAAGCGCGCCGCCAACCTTGCCAAGCATGGTGTGGACTTCATGGACGCTTCAGTGGCGCTGCAAGACCCTGCCAACATGACCATCGAAGACCCTGATGCAGTAGGCGAAGAGCGATGGGTCACACTTGGCATGGACTGGGCGCTGCGCGTACTGGTCGTGATATGGACGGAGCGGGCGGATGGCTGCATCCGCATCATTTCAGCGCGTAAAGCCAGTCCCGCAGAATCCCGTCGCTACAACGGAGCGTAAATCATGAGAGACGAATACGATTTCAGTAAGGCCAAACGGGCAAAGGACATTCCGGCGCTGGCGCGAATCCAGAAAGAAAACGCGAACAAAGAGCGCATCACGATCCGGCTGGACGCCGAAGTTCTGGCATGGTTCCGCGATCAGGTGAAAGGCGGCGGCAACTACCAGACGCTCATCAACGAGGCACTACGTGCTCACGTCAGCGGCGCGAACGGACGCCTTGAGCGCACATTGAGGAAGGTGGTGCGTGAAGAGCTTCGGGCGGCGCACATGTGATCCATCAGCCGTCGCTTCGTCTTTTCAAAATCTCCCGCACTCTCCGAGCCGACAGGCCGTGTCGTTGCGCCAGCAGTTCCACGCGCTCGCCGCGCTGGTATTCAGCCACGATGGCGCGATCACGGTCTGACAGGGTTTCATCCACCGCGCTTTTCTTGATGTATGGCCTGTCGCCACCCCATATTTTTCTGATGGCGTCTTCCGCGCGGCGACAGGCGTCCAGCACGGGTACGCCTTCGCCAACCAGATGAAGGATGTGGGTGTTCAGTTCGTCAAGAATGTCCTGGGTAGGCATAGGTCACCATCGGGTTGCGGAAAAGCCGCCGTGCTTCCGCGCTTTCGGGCGCGGGAGTTTGGCGGGTGAAGGAATCTCAATGTCGAGGTCTGTGTTTCGTCGCGATTCCGGCTCGAACAGGTCGCGGTTTTTGGGCTGCACTTTTTCTTCCAGGCGATCCCAGAACGACGCCGGGCGCCGGTCGAGCTGCAACCATGCTTCAAGGAAGGTCACATAAACGCGGCAATCCAACGCTTCGACGCGGCGACCGGCAAGCCGTACCCAGCGGGATTCTTCGCCGCGGGCTGTCAGCCGAGTGGCGCGGGTTTCGCCGGTGAACTGGCTGAAGTATTCGTCAGGCAACTGGTCGGAAAAATGGATGTAGCCCGGCCCGGGCTTTTCGAGGTTGAGACGGTTCAGAATCAAATCCTTGGCCAAGTTGGTGCCGACCTGCCAAAGCGTCACGCCTTTTTTGACGCGACGCCCCTTCCAGTCGAGATCGACTGCGGTGCTGCCGTGAACGATGGCGCGTTCTCTTCCGGCGTGGCCGGCGACGGCAAAGGTGTTCTTGTTGCGCCGCGCATAACACCAGGCGTAAACGGCTTGCGTGTGGTGGCCGCGACTGTCGATGGCGCTGGCAAAAACGTGCATCGCTTTGCCGCTGGCGTGCGTGAATTCGGTGTCCAGGTAATCGTTGAGTTTGCTCCACACGTCCGGTAGCGATGGATCGCCAAATATCTTGCGGTGATCCACCAGCCAGGTCTCGCAGCCGCGCCCATACGCCCAGACACTGACTTCCAACCGGTTGTCCTGCGTGTCGATTGCCGCCAGCAGCAACAACCCGCCCATTGGGACAATGCGCAGTGTGTACGGCTCGGCGCGGTTTTTGAGCGCGGATGGGTCAACGGTCTGAGCATCTTCCAGCCATGTTTCGCCAAGGGTGGTGTTCACGAACGCTTGCATCTTGGTGTTGTCGCCCATCTTCACTTTTTCAAGAGCCGCAAAGAACTCAGCCACGATGTCCGACCATTCGACATTCGGTGAGTAGGCCGTCCAGATGTGAAATGCGACCTTCTTCGGCGTTGCGATGACCTGCCCGTCAGGCGCATGAAAGGCGCTTTCGTCGTCCATCCATGTTCCGTCGTCGGCCTGCCAGCGCCCAAGCTCGGCGACGGCCAGATATTCGAAGCGGTCGATCAGGACGCCGCAGTGCGGGCACAAATGCTTGACCGTGGCCGGGTCATCGTTGATGAACTTGAAACCGTGCGTTTCGTCCTTGCCGCCCCAGGTCAGTTTATGGAACTCCCTACAATGCGGACAAGGAACGTGATAACGAAGGGAGATGTCCGCATCTTTGGCGCTATCTTCAATGTTCGAGAAGTGCTTTGTTTTCGGGGTGCTGCCTCGAATGCGCTTCGGGAATGATGCGCCCTCAGTCCGTTTATTCGACAACGACACCGGACTTCCTTCGCCCTCAATGCTGCGGTCGAAAGCATCCAGTTCGTCGAGGATGGCAACATCAACCGAAATGCGCCGGTAATTGGTCGCCGCTTTGCCGCCAAGCGGGTGCAAAACCGAATAAAGGAAGATTTTCAGGTTAAGCGTGTTTTCCTTGCTGCGCCGCTTGTAAGCAGGAAAAACCTCTTTCATCGCGTCAACGTCGCGCAGCATCGGGTTAAGTTCCGTCTTGACGAACTTCGTGATGTCGTCGTCGGTCGGCTGCCAGATGGCGACGTTGCGGTGCTTATGGTGCGCGAAGTAACCGAGCGCCGCCAGAATCATCTTCGTGTAGCCAACGCGCGCACTCTTGATGAACGTGATGTCTTCGATCTCATCATTACTCATTGCTGCCATCACGCCGCGCTGGAAAGGCCAGGGCGTCCATTTCTGTTCGACGTAGCTGCTCTCGCGTGACAGATAGAAGTGCTTGTTCGCCCAATCCGTCAAGCTCATGTGCTCCGGCAGCGCAAACGCTCTCAGCCCGCGCGTGAGCGCAGCGTTCAGCGTTTGATGGTCGAAAGAGAACAGTTCTTCACTCATTGGCGTCCGGCTCATCCAGAGAACTGAGGCTCATCGCCGCGATGAGATTACAGGCGCTTGCAATCTTTTCTTGGACCACGCCTAATGCTTCGGCGCTCACGCTGGCGCAGTTGCGTTTTACGTCTGCCGGAACGGACTCAAGAATGCGCACCGCCCGACCGCCGACCTTTCCGAGGATGGCTTCGAGCAACGAGACGGGAGCAATCAGTTTTTCAGCCTCGGCATTTTCGCGCCGCGCGCGCAGCTTCAATTCGTACGTTAGTTCGGCGCGCTCCTGCGACAATGCTTTGCTGCCGCCGGAACCGTGGCCGGAAGCGATTTCCCGAAGGTGTTTACAGTAGGCATGCAGCCAGTCCTGACACGTCGCATCTTGTGCCAAAATACCGCGTGATAGATAGTTCGATACCGCTTGCTGACTGATGCCGACAAGCGTACCGAATTCTTCTTGTGTTACTTTTTTATCAAGCTCCATCGCTTCGCCTCACAATACAACCCCTGACAAAAACCTCATGACTAGCGCAACGCCGGGGTTCGAATTACCCTTAAGGCACGGTTCGCAGGGAGTACCTTTTTTTCTATCGAGAAATTCAGAAACGGAATTCTTTTTTTTCAGTCCGGTCATCGCATCGTCTCCAATGCTTTGTTGATGGCCTTGTTGGCCTCAACTGGCAGCACAGCCTTTACGATGCGCTGCGCAACGCCTAGTGGGTCGAACCGCTTTTTATACGACACGCTCCGAACGAACGATATAATCGGCACAAGGTTGACACCGTGCAGTCCTTCACGCCTCCAGATGCCGCGCGCCAGATGGCGGTCACGACCATCAGCACCGTGACGAGGGACGAAGTAGCCGTACCCCTGTCTTTTGAGTTTAACGCCAGTACGCGACACCCGGCGGCGCTTATCATCCGTGATGTTCGCGCTGTACCCCTGTTCGCCGAATGCGCGAAGAAACGACAACATTCTCACAACCTCGCCGCGCGACAGATTTCCGTATTGATCCAGTTGCGCCCCGCTTGCCGGAACTGCAAACTCACCGGGGAACAACAAGCCAACACGCCGAAGCGCGGACTCAAACTTTTTCGGAACACGGCTACCACCTTGGATTTGTGGTTGCAGATAATCTGCTGGCGCGGTTCCTTTGCCGCCAACCCAATCTTTTATCTTCACGACAGCCGTCATGTCCTGCTTCGTCGCGCGCTTTGACACCATCGGCGAATTCAACGTGAAAGGCGTCGGGCGGTCGAACACGCTGCTCATTTCCTTTGTCCAACTTTCCTTTACCCGTTTCGCTGTTTCGTTCAACGCAAGCGACACAGCGAACGGTATCTGTTTCGCCGGAAGCGCCTCGAATTTTCGCAGCACTTCGTCAAGGTTGCTTGAAACGTCGATCTTCACGATTTGCCTCGCATTGCCCGACCTGTAAACAGGTTGGGCACAAGGTCGGGCAAAAATAATGTAGCAAAATCATCTACATGTCCAACCGACCGACCTGTCCAACGTGATGTGTGTGACACACACGCGCGCGTACGCGCGTACGTACGCGCGCATGCGCGTGTGTGCGCACGCGCGGCAGGTTGGTCGAGGTCGGGAGGTCGGACGGATCGTCTGTGGAAGCGGGTTTGCGCCGTCCAACCTTTTCCGGCGAGGTTGGTCGAGGTTGGACGGAGTAGCCGCCCAACGCTGACAAACCTCACCGATCTCTGGTCAGAACGGACACTCATCGCCACTTCCTTGGCTCACCGCCGTCTGTTTGATTTCAACAACCGCTGGCCGCGCGTAATACCGCTGGCGCTTGCCGGTCGTTTCACGAATGCTTCGCCCCCACCCCAGTTTGAACATAACCTGTGCGATTCGCATTTCCGTCGAACGCCCGGGCGCCACCTTGCCGACCTCAGCTTTGAGCGCGTCGCCGATGAGCTGTGCTGTCGTGATGCGGCTTTCGGTCGATGCGTGCAAATAACACGCGATCACTGCTTCCCAAACGTCTTCGATTTCTCGCGCGTCCTGCTCCGGCTCGAATAACAGTTGCTGTTCCTCGCGCGATGGGTGCCAGCGCTCTCCTTTGCGGAAACGCACCACCGCCTCGGCGAACAACTGATCTCGCGCTGCCGCGAGCGCATCCAATTCAATCTCACCGCATTCCCGCGCCGTGATCGGCCAGTAGCGCGTATTGCCGGTGCTGTCTTTCAGGTAGGCGAAAAGATTGGTTGTGCCAGCGAACACCACTTGCCGCGCCCAGTCACGCGGCTGGCGATCGTAAGGCGCGCGGAAACGATCTTTCGGAGACGACAGAAACGCCTTGATCCGCGTCGCATCAGCCTTTGAGAACGCATCCAACTCGGCCACCTCATAAAGCCAGCAGCCTTGAATGAGCTGGTAAACATCCTTGTTGCTGATGTCGATCAGCGTATCGCCAAACCATTCACCGCCGAGAATACGCAACGCTGACGACTTGCCCTGATACTGCGCCCCCTCGAAGATCGGCATCGTTCGCATCATGCACCCAGGCTGATAGATACGCGCCACCATTCCTATCAGAAACATGGACGCCACCTTCATCGTGTACGGCGTCGCGCGCACACCCATGAAATCGGCCAGCCAGGCATCCAGACGTTCCTCGCCGTCCCAGACAAGCCTGTCGAGATATTCGCGCACCGGGTGCCACTCAGAATCGCTTGCGCACCAGCCAACCGCCGCTGACAAATTCCCTTCGTTTCGCACGATCAACCGCTCTTGCTGCGCGAGCCACATTCCCATCCGGTAATCGTCTTCGGATGTCCACTCGACACCTTCGCTGAAGGTCGCCGGGTTTTCCCAGGGCGCAGGCTTGCGCCGAACAACTTTGTGCGCGAACTCATTGCGCCAGATCACGCCACGCCAGGCAGGATGATGCGAGAGATACAAAAACACATTCTCACGGCAGTCGCGGGCGTTGCCGTCTTTCATCAACAACAGATCACGCCACTCATCGTCTTCACCGCCGCGCGTACTCACGCGGCCAGCGCCAGCCGGAGTCGGGTCTATTGCCTTTTTCGGCTCACGCGCATGATCGACAATGAACTGGCCGATGCGCTTCTTGTCCCATCCCTCAGCCACCGCGTCGGCGACATCCCAGCCGGCGGAACGTCCCTCTTCGGCAGGAACATCAACGACGCGCACCTTGCAGCCAAGCGCCGCCAGCATCTTCGCGATACGTCGCGCTGCCGCGCGCCCCGGGTCATCGAAATCCGGCCAGACGATCACATCGCGCCCAGCCAAAGGCGACCAGTCCGCTTTATCATCAGCCCTGCATCCGCCCGGCCAAGTGACCGCCGGACGCTCAGGAAGAACGCCGTACAGCGCGTCGGCGCATTTTTCGCCCTCGACAACCACCACCGACGTGCCAGGATGCGCGGTCAGCCGGTCAAGGCCGTACAACGGTCGCGCGACAGGGAACGCCATCCAGCGCCATTCTTCTGCGCCGGAAACCGCGTGCCGCGCCCAGACGCACGGCAGAACATCTTTGCCGCCATCGGACTTGAGGAAGCGATAAACATGACCGAGCACGCTGCCGTCGGCGTCACGGTACGCCCAGGACCGCACAGGCTTTCCGCGCTTGGTATGCGCCTTCGGCGGTTCGCCAGCGTGCGCAGGCACAGGCAGCACAGGCCCCCATTCACATTTCGCCACCGCCTTTTTAGCCGCTGTGGGCGCGGATTTTGGCTTAGCCAACCCCAACTTGTTCGCAATCGTCTTCGCTGCCTCGGCATTGGAAACGCCATTGAGGTAGGCGTAAAGGGCGATCAAATCCCCGCCTTTATCGTCTGTCGCAAAGTCTGCCCAGGCGCCCGTGTTCAGATTGATTGAGAAGCTGCCTTCGCGCGAATCCGCGCGGGTCGGGTTCAATGACTTATATTCGTGGCCGTCGCGCCGCCCGTGCGGCAGCCACTCCGCCAGCAGCGTTTCGATGCTGGCGAGGGCGGAAGCGGCGATGCTTTTGAAATCGAGCACGTTATTCTTTCGCTTCCTTGCGCAGCGTGTACCTCATCATCCGGCGGGTGGTGCCGCCAACGGTCACGTTAGTCATCACGCCGTCGATCTTGTGGCCGCGTTGCCGCAAAGTGGAAATCACCTTCGACAGACCGAAAATACCGTACTTCGGCATTGCCTCAGCCTGCGTGATCGACCGCTTCTGAAGATGTCCCAGCACTAACTCAGGTTGCGTTTTATACATGCTTGACTCCACTCGTGAGAAGAAAAAGCGCCGACGGCGCTATGAGAAACGTCGCCGGCGGCTCCGGCGCCAGACAGTAAAACACCGGAAGAAGAAACGCGCGGAGCCGAGCAGCACCCCGCGCGCCGGTTGCCGTGATCACTTTTGGCAACTACGAAGAGGGTGGCGGCTCCTTTTTCAAGTGCTAGAATAAAGTTTCTGACACATCTTCTAACAACCAACCGGAGCCACCATGAGACAATCTGGAAACAAAGAGATAAAGAGCGGCGTACCGCCGCGCCCCGTACCAACAGCACCGCCACCGAAGCCTGCGCCTCAGCCGCAGCCGAGTGGAGGGAAGAAAGGATGATATGGAAACAAATGAAACCAGAACGCGCTACGCTATAGAGTTTGAAGCGCGCTACCTTCAACGTGTAAGCGAAGTTCATCGAAAGTTTTACGGGCTGATCAACGGTGTTTTTTTTATGCTGATACTGCTGTTCAGCTCGACAGCATTCGCATCTATTTTTTCCGGTAATGCAGCCTTGAAGCTCTCTGGTCTGGCGATTTGCATCACCACACTTTTCAGTTTTGCGATCAACCCAATAAAGAAGCAAACCCTTTTCGATCAACAATACAAAGAAGCAAGCAAAATTATTACGGAAAGCATCGGGCAGTCTGACGAAGACTTCGACAGAGCGCTTCATAAAGCCAGAGAGAACGCCCTTCCAGCCATAGATGCGCTTCGCCTGATTGCGCAAAACGACGTAATGATAGAAAAGGGGCACCCCCCATACGAAGTCACATGGCGTGAAACAATGTTGAAGTTTTTCACTTAAAAACATCACCTAACCCCAATCGCGTCGATCCGTTGCGCGATCCCGGCCAGCGTTTTCGTCGCGGCAACGTATTCGCGCATCAGCGCAGCCTTCTGGTCTTCCGGCTCGACAGGTTGCGGCGGCGCCACACCAGCCTCTCTTTCCGCCTCTAACACCATCGCCATCAGCCCAGGCGACGGAAGCAGGTATATTTTCTGCCCACCGCCAAAAGCGCCGAGGACTCTGGATGAAGCGTAAAAGTCAAAGCCGCCTTTCTCAAAAAGGGAAAGGATTTTCTCTTTGACGGCCAGGTTTTTCTCGGCGGCGCGATTGAGCCTGTCGAGATAGTGGCAGAGCTCACTTGAGTCACAAGAAATGTCAACGGTAATCATTTTTTAATCTCCATAGAATCGATACGCTGCACGAGCCTCGCCAGCGTCTTGGTTGCTTCGATGTATTGCCGCTGCAAAACGGCCTTCTGGTCTTCCGGCTCGACCGGTTGCGGCGGCGCATAGCCTGCCTCAAGACAGATAAACCGCGCCGCAGCGTGATATCCCGCTTCGCGTCCTTTGCGGATAAGCCATAACGCCTGCTCAGGCGTGAGCCGGTCGCGGCGGTCTGGATTCAGGCAATCGCGCAGACGCTGTTCCGCCTCGCGCACGGTCTTTTCCGGCCACAAGTCATGGCCAACAGACTTGAAACCGCCGACCGCCTTGACCGTGTCCACCAGGGCGTCGTTCAGCGTTTCGTGAAACAGCTCATCCTGTTTCATGGGCTACCCACCCTTTCCGTGGCTGTACGTGAAAAACGTACAAGCACGTACAGACAAAAAATGGCGAAAAAAAGAGAATGAACGGATGAAACGGGCGGCGCTCCCTTCCGCAGTAGAATGGAAGCGCCAACCACCAACCCACCGACGAAAGGAAGCGCCATGTCAGACATTTCCACCCTCCTTTCCGACCTGCTCGGAAGCATCCCGACCAATGCTGTTCTGCGTGAGCGCATTGAATTCATCAAAGACCAGCTTGCTGCTGAAGACAAGGCGCGTTCTGAGGCGTTTAAGACCATTGAGCGCCTTCTCCAAGAGAATGACCAGCTTCGAAAACGCTGTGATGAACTTGAAAAGCAAGTAGCGGCTCACGCGGTAACGGATCAATATACGGAGCATCGCGGCGCCCTATTCAAGAAAGACAGAAGCAAGATCGGGCACCACATCGCCGTCTATTGTCCGAAGTGCAAGAGTTCGGCAGCACCGTTTCCGCCGGGCGAGGCATTCAGTTGCGAATGCGGGTGGTTTTCCGCATTCAACGAAGCTGAACTTGAGGGTGTTTTGAAGGAAATCTCCCCGCCGAAGGTCAAGTTCAAACGGTTTGTTTAATGGACCCATCACGCCACCTCTTTTTGTGGTTGGCGCAGATACTGCCAATCGAAAACGGGCGGCGCTTCCCAACGCGGTAGAATGGAAGCGCCAACAACCACTAGCCAACGAAAGGAAACGCCATGAACCAAGACAGAATAAACAGGTATCGCAAGATTAGCCGTGAGCTTGACGCGATGCGCGACAGTTTTTTTGAACTGCACTGCTTCGGCGATTATCTTGCCGAGCGAGATGGGTACAAAAGCCTTCAAGGCATTGATGCTGTCCATTTCCACCTCATTCAGAAACATGGGTGGACACCAGAGCAGCTTCGTTCGCTGTCGCCTGAAGACATGCGCTTTTGCTTAAAGGAAGAGATGGCCGACTGGCAGCGCCCTCCTGAAGCAGACGTAACGCTCTACCGATGATGAACTCAGCCTTTGCCAAGTCATATTCCTCAAAAAATGAAGCATCCATCACACTATGATTCCCTGTGCCACGCTCTTTTGACGCGACGCGTTCAGAGACGCCGTGAAGCAGGATTTGCGCTTTCTGAACGAGAAACTCGACTTGCTGAACCGACATCACGCGACCTCTTTCTGTGACTGCGACTGCCGCAAATACGCCCAATCGACATCAGGCCGGAGGTCTTCGCAGCGGACAGCGCCAGCGGAGGCTCTGTCGAGGCGAACACAAAGATCGAGCTTAAGCTTTTGGGCGACAGATATGGCCTTGCGCAAGTATCCGGCAGTCGTTCCACACCTGCGCGCGTAGTCAAGTTGCTCACACAGCGAGAGGGAATTCAGATATTGACGAAGTTTGTCCATGACAGAAAGCGTACCGTATGGTAAGCGTTTTGTCAACTATTTGGTAAGTTTACCTTTCAGTAAGCGCCGATTACAATTCTACTCAAGGATTAAGCAATGACAGACTTGCAAGAAATACGCAGACATCGCCTAAGAGAATGGATCGACGAGCGCCATGAAGGCGTTCAGGCTAAGTTGTGCAAGCTTACCGGCATGACAAGCAGCGAGCTTTCAAGGCTGCTCAAGGACAAGTCTTTCCGTGAAATAAAGGCGCGTAACATAGAAAAAGCTGCAGGCATGCCTACCTTCTGGCTTGACCGCGCTGACCACAACATCATTGAACACGACTTTACAACAGGGAAAGGTGGGCGGGACTGGGCTGAACGAACACAGGCGGCAATGACATTAACAAGCCCTTCCACTTCACCAGCCAAGCGCCTCATTACCCGCCTTCAAGACGCCGAGCGAGCTGGGGAGCTGTCGCCGGAGTTGCTTAACGCCATTGACGCCGTGCTTGATTTGGCGGAGAGACAAGATGACAAATAAAAGATCGCCGAAGAGGCGTGAGCCGCTGAAATTGAGGTAATAAAATGGCAAGCGAAGATATTGAAAACACTTGGAAGCCAAGAACTTTTCTACTGGCCGTGTTTGCGGCCATTTTCTTTTTGACGTTTACCGAGTGGGGCGTTATCGTCGCACTTGTTCTCGCCGTTCTTGCTTACGGCTCCTACAAAAACGGGAAGCCGAGGAAAAAAGACATTGCGGCGCCAATCGTCAAGCCGCCTAGTATTCCTTCCGAGCCAGAACCCGTCTTATCAGAAGCAAAGCGTCCAGTGGAAAAAGGAGCAAAGTTCGAGATTGAATATCTCGACAGTCAAGGCTATCCGACCGAACGGTTAATTTCTGTTAGCAGTTATGAGAACGACCGTATCTACGCCTTTTGTTATCTCAGAAGCGAAGAGCGCACCTTCAAGCTGGAAGGAATTATCAAAATGATAGACAAGGCGACAGGGGAAATCATCGAGAACCCTTGGCGGCACTTCGGACTATCTGAAGATCAGGATGGGCGGGAGCATCTTTATTCATTGTGTCACCCAATTCTTGTCGCAATAAAAGCGCTCAAGTCTTTTTCGAGCCAAACCCGCGGACTCTCACAAAGGGAGCGGTCAAAGATCATTGACTTCATTCAAGCAAATTCCGATACCAAAGGACACACAAGAACTGAAATCGATGAATGGCTCCATGGGGTTGGGTATGATAGCTGGTCTGAGTATGGGCTGGAGAACAGCGACGAATACCATAATCTGCTATGCTGTATTCCACCCAAGCTAAAGCCTCTTTGTCGCATCTGCGCTTTCAAGATAGCCCAGGGAAGTGGTCGAACACCAATCAGGCAGGATTTTATCGATAAGATAAACCGCGACTTTCCAGGAGAGTTTGCGGCGAATCTGTCGCAAGCTATTCCATTGCACACATCTAAAGCACAGGAAATCGCCGAGTTGCACAAACTACTGGAGCAGGGCGCACTGACACAGGAAGAATTCGACCAGGAAAAACGAAAGATATTGGACAAATAAAAGATCGCCGAAGAGGCGTGAGCCGCTGAAATTGGGTGTCATTGAACGCTTGACGTAACTACATCTGTAGGTATAATGATACCATGGATTTTGAATGGGATGCCGACAAAGCGGCGCTGAATCTGAAAAAGCATGGCGTTGCCTTCGAGGACGCCGAGCATGTTTTCTACGATCTTGGCCGCATTGAGCGTTACGACGGACGGGAAGATTACGGCGAAGACCGCTGGGTAACGATTGGGTTCGTCGATCCAGTCTTGCTTTACGTGGCTTACACCGTTCGAAATGAAGAAACCATACGACTGATTTCAGCGAGAAAAGCCAATGAAGAAGAGCGCAAGCAATACCGTCAAGCACACCCTTGACCCAAACAATATGCCACCGCTTACCGCCGAGCAGAAGGCGAGGCTGGAAGCCTTGGCGGCGATGCCTGATGAGGCCATCGACTACAGCGATGCGCCCTACCTGCCCGACGCTGTTTGGGTGAGGGCGGCAGGGCTGCCAGGCTACAAAAAGCAAATCACGCTGCGCATCGATGGCGACGTGCTTGATTACTTCCGCAACACCGGAAGCCGCTACCAGTCACGCATCAATGCCGTGTTGCGCACCTATGTGGACGCGCAGAAGGTGCACGCGAAATAACTAACGTGAAAAGCGAAAGAGAGACATCGAAACGGAATTAGAGATTATCACTGCAATAATCGCAGCTTCTTCCGCGCAGAACATTGTTTTTTTCAAAGGAGCAGGATAGCCGTGAGTCGTATTTTAATAGCACTTTTACTCGCATCCGTTGTCGCGCTTTCCGGATGCGCGGCGCGAAACACTTTGAGACCTGTAGAAAGCCATTTGCAGAAGTTCACGCTTCCGACAAAAAAGGACGCCGCCTTTGACGCCATGCTGGCGACTGCGCAGGAGCTGGGGTTACAAATTGATGTTATTGAAAAAGCCAGCGGGTTGCTACAGTTCAAAAACGCATCGTTATCGTATAGCCAACTTGATATGTACTGCCTTTACCCTGCGATTAGAATAAAAGACGGAAAACCCTACGGCAACTTTTCCCAATGGAACCAAAGGGCGATGAGGTCAGGACAAGGCGTTGTTCACGGAATTGTATCGTTGAACATTCTTGCTTTAGAAGTTAACGGAGAAACAAACGTCACCATGCGCGGAAAATGGATTTCCTCAAGTGCAAGAGAGTCGGTTGAGTGTCAATCAAATAATGTTTTTGAAAAAGAGTTTGAAACCAAAACGATCGAACGCCTAAAGGCGTTGATCGCCGCGCAGGAAAACAAATAAGAAGGCGAAAAGCACGATTAGACGCGCGGCCTCTTGGTTCTAGCGCAGATTTGAAATAAGGGACGCATAACTATGATTGCTTACCGGGTCTATATTGATGAATCGGGGGACGAATGCTTCAAATTTTTACAAAAGGAGGAAGGAAGCTCGCGCTGGTTCGTTCTTTCTGCTGCGGAAACTCAGGAAGCAGAGGAAATGACGCTACTTCAAAAGCGATGCGTAGTGCTCTGAGCAATCATCGGACTTAATAAAGCAGTTTTTGATTGACTGCAATAGAATGGGCTTTAACTCCCCTTCTTTTTTTGCGGTTCTTTCTTTTAAACACGCCCTCAAAAAATCATCTCTATTAAGTTCATAAGGTTCATTGAAAAGAACCCAAGTATCCTTTTTGAACCAGTCACGGTTTTCTGGTATGAAATAGCACCCCTTGGCATGGTGACACCCTTCCGTGCCAGGCTTTCTGTGTTGTTTTGACGTTGTTTTCAAAACAAGGTATGGCTTGCTTTTGCCGTCGTTAAGAACAATCAAGAGCTTGTCAGCGTGACAGCCATCATGAAGTGTAAACCCTTCCCAGAAAACAATAGAGCCAGGAGTCAAAGGAACACCCTCCGCGCCCTGTCGTTATCCGCCATAATTTCTGCAATTTCTTCACGGGACAGCTTTTCATCGTCTTCTGCCGATAAAGAAAGCATGTAATCGATAGGAGTCCCTGTGCCTTGCTTTATCGTATTGGCCCACGGCCCACCGCGGCTGTGCGAAACCTCGCTCATCATGTCTGCCGTGGCGTCTAAATAAATTTCGGCAAGCCGCTCCATGATCCGAATCTCACGTTTTGTGAAAAAGCGAGAGTCAAATCTTGTTTTGAACTCGAATTTTGATGGAATATTCTTTGACTTGCCGTCTTCTGTCTCTACGCTTGAGAAGCCAACGACGTTGATGTCGCCTATTTTTTTGTCATCCTTTATAGTTCGATATAGTGCGTCAGGAACTGGACCTTTCGGAAGGGCGTGATAGATCAAACCTGTCACAGAGCGCCCGGTTTGCCGGAAGCTTTCAAAATCAAGAAAGTAAAGAAGCTTGAAAACCTTTACAAGGCCGCAATACTTCGTGTTCTTTGAAAAGAACTTGATCGCCTCAATAAGTTTTTCGCGTTCGTGCGTGATGAGCATCTTTTCGTTCCACGCGCCCGTGAATGGCGCGACTAAATCTCAATCATCAGGCGGTTGAGATGGCCTCTGGTTCAATACACGTTCGTCATCGAAAATGATTTCGGTTCCCATAATAACAGTTATGGGAACCACGAGATCGAGAAAGATTACAAACAGTACAAAAAAGATTACGGTATGTTATTACCTCACCAGGCAAGCACCCGCCACCGGCGGGTTTTCTTTTGCCCGGTCAAAACCAATCGGCATGCCCATCGCCAGCCATCAGGCGGGCGGAATTTGCACCCCTTTGATCTCGTTGCGGAACTGATCCACCCTGGCGTCGGCCTCTTGCTTGGCCGCCTGCCATAACGATATATCGTCCAGCAGTTGGCGCGCCTTTCCAAAGCCCGCTTCCGGCAGGCGACGGGCGCTGTCGCCGGAATTGGCGAAGGAGCGCAGATCGCTCCACAACGACGTCAACTTCTGTTCGGCCAGCCGGGCGTCTTCCTGCGCCGTCACCAACTCGCCCTTTATTCGCATGTATTCGTTTCTTTCCATGACATCCCCTGTGCAAACAAGACCTCAAGCATTACCGCTGTTGCGCGGATGGTCGCAGTATAGCAAAAAACTTACCAAAAGGTTGACTATTAGCTTACCGTTTAGTAAGATTTGCTCGTGCCACCAAAACACCCAGGAAATCATCATGACAAACGAAAACACCCAAGACCAACGCGACGCCCGCCGCTGGCGCGCACTTAAAGACAAGCGTCCGATCGCGTTTCACTTCTTCATGGTGGGAGGCGGGGTCGGCTACAGCAACCGGACATCGTCGGCGCTTGTGGATGCCGTGGCCGACGCGCTGGCGGATGAGGTTGAAAACTTCGATGAAGCAGCCCACAGGCAAGAGCTTAGCGAGCGGATGGAAAAGCGGAAAAGGGAAATTTCAGCGCTCGACCAGGAAACCGACAAGCAACGCAGAACACCAGAAATTTATCAAGACACGGTAGTGCGCGGCGTTTTACCGGTTGAAGACGGAAAGATCGCTTTTTCGCTTGGCGCCGACGCCAAGACGGCCATCTACGTGCGCATTCCTGTTTACGACGCGCTTTGGCTTTCTTCAGCGCTGGTGAATTACATCGCGCTTTCCCAATCACCAAGAACACCCCGATTTTTGTTTTCCAGAAGTAACGCATAGCGGTCGCACAAGGAAATTGAGAGTCTCACTTTACAGGAAAGAGGCATGCAAATGAACCAGACACCCCAACACATCGACACCGACCGTGAAACCCTCTACGCACTCGCCAAGCAAGTGCCGGACATGGAGCGCGGCTTCACCATCAATACCCGCTACGGCGACATTGAAATCACCGCCGAAGAGGCCGACGAAATCGTCGCCGCCACGCGCCGGGTGCTGGAGAAGCGGTCAGCGCCCGCGAAAGAAGAGGCAGACACTGGCGACGCCGCTTACGGCAAACCCGTCATCATCCTTTATGGACCGCCAGGCATCGGCAAAACCTTCAATGCACTCGTGATCGCCAAAGCCTTTGGATGCAACTGCATTATCGATGGCGAAGCGCTGGAGCTTGCTGATCGCCTCTATGAAGGCACACTCGCCATCACAAACGACGACGAAGTTGCCGCCGCCTGTTACGATCTGGCGTCCGAAAACTACCGGCTTCCGTGCGTGCTTATCGACATCCCGGACAGGGAAAGCATGGACGCGTTTGCAGCGGCGCTGAACAGGGTTTCCGACGCCGCTGATCGTGTGCGCAGCGAACGCCTCGCCGGAGAGCCGGAGGCCGCGTGAGAACGACCTACGAACCGGGTGCATGGCGCAAACAGCCGCCGGTCACGCCGGCGCCGGTGCTTGTCGAGCCGGAATGGGACGGCCAGGGCGAATACCCGTTCGAGTTGAAAGTGTGGGGCATCGCCACGCTGATCCTGAAAGCGCCGCCGTATCAGCGAGAGCAGGACATCGAATTCCTGCGCAAGCACCACCCGGAAGTCGTCGTCGAAAAAATTCTCAACACCGCGCGCGTGCGCTGGCACGCGCAGAAAAAACACAAGGAGGCAGCATGAGCCGCTTGTTCCGATTCATCGCCAGGATGCGCTGCGGCTACAGCCCGCGCGTTGCATGGATTCTCTCCCGAACATCCGAGCAGTGGAGGATGAAATGATCGGTCTGACCTATTCCTACCTGCGCGCCATCGAAAAAAGGGAACGGGCGCTTCGCTTTTTTAAGCAGAGACAGCGCTTCGCCGAACACGCTTGGTTGTTTTTGTTCGGCGCTGTCGCGGGCGCTACGCTTGTGCTGGTTTTTGTTGCGGGGCAATCATGAACATACAGCTTCCCGCGAGACGCGAAACCGACCTGATCCGGCTTCCAGAAGTTACCCGCATGACCGGGCTTGGCAAATCCTCGATCTACGCCCGCGAAATGAAAGGCGGTTTCCCCAAGCGCATCAAGATCGGCAGCCGGACAACCGTCTGGAAATATGGCGAAGTCGCCGCCTTGTGCGAAGCTCGGGCGGCGGTGAGGTGTGAGGGGAGGGCGGCGTGAAGCAAGTGAGCGCCCTCACGCCGACACAAACAGCCTACGCTGAATTACAGCAGGCGTTCGATTATTTCAACGAATCGCTGTTCATCAGGATTTTTGGCAAGCGCTTGCCGCAGTGCTTGATCACTTTTCAGCGCCACAGCCGCGCCTATGGCTTTTACTTCCATGGACGGTTCTCTGAAATGAAAGGGGAGAAGCGCCTCGACGAAATCGCCATGAACCCGGCACATTTTCGCAACCGATCAATCGAAGAAATCCTTTCGACGCTGGTGCATGAGATGGCGCACCAGTACCAGCAGCAATTCGGCAAACCATGCCGGAAGTGTTACCACAACACCGAGTGGGCGAACATCATGGAGACAATCGGCCTCATGCCATCTACCACCGGCCAGCCGGGCGGGAAGAGAACCGGACAAAAATGCAGCCACTACATCATTGATAACGGCGCTTTCAGCAAGTCGTGCGGTCAGCTACTGGAAAACAGATACCGCATCACATGGGGCGACGAACTCGACGAACTTACAGGCGCGATCAAAAAAGCGCGGAAGAAAAACGCATCGAATCGCCTTAAATACCGCTGCCCGGGTTGCAGCGCGCAAGCATGGGGAAAGCCAGACTTGAAAATCCTGTGTGGTAACGACGAATGCGATCAAGCGGTAATGGAAAGCCACTGATTTTGTATTGCGCAATACAACACATTATCATTTTCGTAGCAATGTAACAACAACACAGGAGAAAATCATGCAACAAATTCAAATTCCGCCCCTTGCAAAAGGCGAAACCTACATCGGCTGTATCGGCGATGCCTCCGGCAACGTGTACCACATCATCCTGCTGCCCGGCGACAACGATGACGCTTCTTGGCAGGATCAAATCGAGTGGGCAAAAAGTATCGGCGGCGATCTGCCAAACCGAATCGAGCAAGCCATGTTCTTCGCAAACCACCGCGATAAGTTCAAAAAAGACTGGTATTGGAGCAACGAAACGCACGCTTCCGATTCCGACTACGCTTGGCATCAGTTCTTCGACTACGGCTGTCAGAACAACTACCACAAGGCCGCCTCGCTTCGTGCTCGTGCCGTCCGCAGATTGCCCATTTAATCATTCAATCATTTCGAGGGAACCATGACCACCATTACGCTTGAAGAAATCAAGGCGAGACATGAAGAGATTGCCGCACTGATCGCAAAGCTCGAACAGCCGAAATCGTTTGAGTATCAGGGGAAACAAATCGGCCTGAATCCCGGCGAAATCTACGCCGGAACGATCATCACGCCGGGCGAATACGGAAGCTATCACCTGATCCTATTACCGAGCGAGACCAAACCGATCAACTGGAAAGACGCAATGAAGTGGGCAGCAAAACATGGTGGTGAACTTCCTAACCGCGTTGAAGGCGCCCTGCTGTTTGCGACGCTCAAACACGAATTTCAGGAAGAATGGTACTGGACGCGCGAAGAACACGATTACGTTTACGACTACGCTTGGCCTCAGAACTTCGAAAACGGCGGTCAGCACCTCACCCGCAAGTACGGAGAGCTTCGTGCTCGTGCCGTCCGCAGATTGATTCAATATACTGCGGCGACGCGGTCATAGCATCAAGTCAGACCTTACAAAAACCTACCGTAAACAACGAGTGAAAAAATGACCGACGACAAAATACTCAGAGCGCGTGATGTCAGCAAGAAAGTCGGGCTTTCGCGTTCGACCATCTACCGCCTGATCAAGCTCGGGAAATTCCCGCCGTCGCAGATCATCGGACTACAGGCTGTCGGCTGGAAGGCGTCAGCTATCGAGTCCTGGATTGATGGGACTCACAATACCGCCCCCACGCGGCAAGCAATTCCCGCCGCTCCGCAATGAACGCTGCGCGGTTGTATGCCCGGCGCACCAGATTCCCCTCTTGGTGCGCAAGGCAGGCTTCAATAACATCCGGGCGCGCGGCACCCGTCTCGTTCGCCCAGGTCGAGAACGTCGCACGGAAACCATGTACCGTCGTCCGCTCACGCCACCCCATGCGTGACAACAGCGTCAGCATCGCCATATTGCTTTGCGGCTGATCCGGCTTTCTGCCGGGAAAAACAAAATCACCGCCCAGCCTTGGAATGCGCGCTAACACAGCTTGTGCCTGCTGACTCATGTAAACGACGTGCTGATCACCCGCCTTCATTCTCTCTGGCGGAACCGTCCAAACATCGTCAATTACCTCAGACCATTTAGCCAGCCTCACTTCTTCCGAGCGCGCCACTGTCAAGATCAAAAATTCAAGTGCAAGCGCTGCTGTCCCAGGGTACTCTCGCAGCGCCGACAAAAACTCCGGCAAATCGCGGTACGGGAGCGAACGGTATTGCCCTCTGTCCCATTTCTGGCGCAGCGAACGCGCTACCGCCCGCGCCGGATTTGCCGTCGCCATCTTTCGCAAAATCGCGTAGTCGAAAACAACGTCGAGCCGTTGGCGTACCCGCCGCGCAGTTTCTGGTATTGACGTGTACAGCGGTTGCAGCGCATCAAGCAAGTCGCCAGCCTCCACCTCGTCGATGGGTGTTTTCAGGATGGCGCCAGGGATGTGTTGCTCGATGCTGGAAATCCATTGCTTTGCGTGCTTCGTTGTCAGCGTCGGTTCGGCAAAATTTTCGTGATACTGGCGGCACACGGCAAGAAGCGTTTTCTTATCGGCACGCGCTACCGGCGCCGCAGCTTTTGCTTTCGCCACCCTCTCGGCGATTGGATCGACGCCTTGCCGCACCTGCGCCCGCAGATCGGCGGCCGCCCGCCGCGCTTCCGCAAGACCGACGTGAGATAGCTTGCCAAGCCCAGCTTCCCGCTGCACGCCGCCTATCGAATACCGGAATACCCAAGAGCGCGATGAACCGCGTACAATCAGCGACAGGCCATCACCGTCGCTGTGCTTTCCATCGCCGAGCTTCGCGCATGCAGTCGCCGTTAATCTCGTCATCTGTCCCCTACCTGTCCCCCTGTTTTGCCTCGGCTTGAATGATACGGCGTGAGACTGGTTAATACAAGATGAAGCAATAACCATTTGTTTTTATTTAAGAAAATTATCCGCCGCGCAACTGATTGAGACTGGTTAAAACGAATTAAAACAAGATACTGGCGGAAGCGGTGAGATTCGAACTCACGAAGGGCTTGCACCCTCGCCGGTTTTCAAGACCGGTGCATTCAACCACTCTGCCACGCTTCCGGGAAATGACACCCGCAACGACCGGTTAGCGGTACACGGCGGGAGGTGCGCATCGTAGCATGTTTGCGACCATAGTTCAAAAATCTGCTACTCTTACGACTTGTTTTTCGTATTAACCAAATGAGGAATTTTTCAATGGATTATCGTTCACCGACTTCTGTCGCCACTCACACATCTGAAACCTTGCGCGTTGCCCAGCAAAACCGCGTGCTCCGCAACACTTACATGCTGTTGGCTTTGTCGTTGTTGCCGGCGATTGCCGGAGCCTGGGCTGGTTCGATGCTCAATTTTGTCGCGCTCTACATGAGGGCGCCTATCGCGGCGCCTCTTTTGACGATCGCCGTCATCATCGGCGCTTTTTTCGTCGTTAATCTTTTGCGCAACAGTGTTTGGGGAATCGTCGCGCTGTTTGTCTTTACGTTCATCGCAGGCATGATGACGACGCCGATCCTGACGTATTCGGCGGGGTTCTCAAACGGCGCGGTGTTGGTGGCGTTGGCCGCCGGGATGACCGCAACGATTTTCTTTGTGCTGGCCTCTATCGCTTCGGTGAGCACGCGCGATTTTTCGTTCTTGGGCAAATTCCTGTTCGCAGGGGTGATCCTGTTGCTCATCGCCATTGTCGCCAATCTGTTCTTCGCGATTCCTGCGCTGTCTTTGGCCATCTCTTGTGTCGCTGTGCTGATTTTCTCGGCGTACATTCTCTACGATGTCAACCGAATCGTGCGCGGTGGAGAAACCAACTACATCATGGCGACGTTGTGTTTGTTCGTCAACATTTGGATTTTGTTCACGCATCTTCTGAACATTCTGCTGGCGTTTGCCGGAGAGCGTGATTAACGTTGTTTGGTTGTTTGGCGCTCTCAAACAAAAACCCGGGATTCCCCGGGTTTTTGTTGGGCGCTATCCCCGCGAAAGCGGGAAAGCAGAACTTTTTCAGACATCGGCCATCGAAGCGTTCGCCCCGATTACATGTCCATGCCCATGCCGCCCATTCCACCCATGCCGCCGCCCGGCATCGGAGAATCTTCTTTCGGCAGTTCGGCGACCATGCAGTCGGTCGTCAGCATCAGTCCGGCGATCGACGCGGCGTGTTGCAGCGCGGTGCGCGTGACTTTGGTCGGATCAAGGACGCCCATTTCAACGAGGTCGCCGTATTCGCCGGTCGCCGCGTTGAAGCCGAAGTTGCCTTTGCCGTCGATCACTTTGTTGACGACGACGGAGGATTCTTCTCCGGCGTTGGCGACGATTTGACGCAGCGGCTCTTCGATCGCGCGCAGCACGATTTTGACGCCGGCTTCCTGGTCGCTGTTGGTCACTTTGAGCGCCTTCAGTGTGGCGCGGGCGCGCAGGTAGGCCACGCCGCCGCCGGCGACGATGCCTTCTTCCACCGCTGCGCGGGTCGCGTGCAGCGCGTCTTCGACGCGCGCTTTCTTTTCTTTCATTTCGACTTCGGTTGCAGCGCCGACTTTGATGACGGCCACACCGCCGGCCAGTTTGGCGACGCGCTCTTGCAGTTTTTCGCGGTCGTAATCGCTGGTCGCTTCTTCGACTTGTTTGCGGATGGTCTTGACGCGCGCTTCGATGGCGTTCTTGTCGCCATTGCCGTCGATGATGGTGGTGTCTTCTTTGCCGATTTCGATCCGCTTGGCGCGACCCAGATCGTTGAGCGTCGCGTTTTCGAGTTTCAAGCCCAGTTCTTCGGCGATCACGGTGCCGCCGGTCAGAACGGCGATGTCTTCGAGCATGGCTTTGCGACGGTCGCCGAAGCCCGGCGCTTTGACGGCGCAGGCTTTGAGGATGCCGCGGATGTTGTTGACGACCAGTGTTGCCAGCGCTTCGCCGTCGATGTCTTCGGCGATGATCAGCAGCGGCTTGCCCGCTTTGGCGACGCCCTCCAGCACCGGCAGAAGATCGCGGATGTTGGAAATTTTCTTGTCGTGCAACAGCACATACGGATCGTCGAGCAGAACCGCTTGCTTGTCGGCGTTGTTGATGAAGTACGGCGACACGTAGCCGCGATCGAATTGCATGCCTTCGACCACGTCGAGTTCGTTCTCCAATCCCTTGCCGTCTTCGACGGTGATGACGCCTTCTTTGCCGACTTTGTCCATCGCGTCGGCGATGATCTGGCCGATCGACTCATCGGCGTTGGCCGAGATCGAGCCGACTTGCGCGATTTCTTTCGAGGTCGAGCAGGGCTTGCTGATCTTCTTCAGTTCTTCGACGACCGCAACGACAGCTTTGTCGATACCGCGCTTCAGATCCATCGGGTTCATACCGGCGGCAACATACTTCATGCCTTCGCCGACAATGGATTGCGCCAGAACGGTGGCGGTCGTCGTGCCGTCGCCCGCGACATCGGAGGTTTTGCTGGCGACTTCCTTGACCATTTGCGCGCCCATGTTCTCGAACTTGTCCTTCAGTTCGATTTCTTTGGCGACGGAAACGCCGTCCTTGGTGATGGTCGGCGCGCCGAAGCTGCGCTCCAGAACGACATTGCGGCCTTTCGGGCCGAGGGTGATTTTGACGGCGTTCGCCAGCGTGTTGACCCCGCTGACCATTTTGTTGCGTACTTGATCGCCAAAGCGAACATCTTTTGCTGCCATAGTGTTTTCTCCTGGGGAATTCGGTGAATGTGGGTGAGGGCGCGGTTTAGCCGACGATGCCGATCACGTCGTCTTCGCGCATGTGCAGATAATCCTGGCCGTCCATTTTGAATTCCTGGCCGGAGTATTTGCCGAAGAGCACCTTGTCGCCGACCTTGACGCCCATCGCGACGATTTTTCCGTTGTCATCGGTTTTACCCGGACCGGCGGCGACGACTTCTCCCATCGCGGGTTTTTCAGCGGCGGTGTCGGGGATGACAATCCCGCCTGCGGTTTTGCGCTCTTCTTCAACGCGCTTTACGATAATCCTGTCATGCAAAGGACGAAGCTTCATGTTAGTACTCACTCCTGTTAAGTGGCTTGTAAATAAGGGGAGATTTCGCAGCGAGCCGCTAACTTCACGGGATTGAAAGGGATACTCCCCATGCGTTGTTAGCACTCACGCGACTCGAGTGCTAATAATAGGGATGTCGCCGCCGGAAATCAAGACGGGAATCGGCTTTGGCTGAGATTTTTTTAATACATGACATTCAGATGGCAATGCGGGTTTACGGGTTTACGGGTTTACGGGTTTACGGGTTTACGGGTTTACGGGTTTACGGGTTTACGGGTTTACGGGTTTACGGATTTCTGATTTCCGATTTCTGATTTCTGATTTCTGATTGATAATACGCCCACATTTTTTTGAACACTGACCCCGGCTTACCGTTACCTACAGGTTTGCCGTCAAGCGTTGTCACCGCCAGCACCTCCTTGCCCGACGATGTCAACCAAAGCTCATCCGCGTCCAGCACTTCGGCGCGCGAGATGGGGCGTATCTCTACGGGTATTCCGATCATCGGCGCAAATTCGAGCACGGCGTTGAGAGAAACGCCCGGCAAAATCAGATGATCCTGTGGCGGCGCGAGGATCACGCCGTTCTTGACGACCAGAACGTTCGACGCGGACGCTTCGGTCAAAAAGCCATCGCGAAAAAGGATGGTCTCCATCGCTCCCGCATCAACCGACATCTGCCGTGACAACACATTGCCAAGCAACGAAATACTTTTGATGTCGCAACGATGCCAGCGAAAATCCTCCGCCGAAACGCAGGCCACGCCACGCTCGATGTGTTCCGGCGTCGGCGTTTTCAGCGGAACGGACATCATGAAGACCGTCGGCGTCACCCCTTTCGGAAAACCGTGATCGCGCGGCGCCACGCCTCGCGTGATCTGCAGATACACCGCTTGCTGCTCGTGGGGCGCTTTCTGAATCATCTCCAGGAACAACGCTTCCCACTCGGCAGCGCTTTTCGGATTGGGCAGACGGATCGCCGCCAGGCTGTTTTCCAACCGTTTCAAATGCTGCGCCATCCGAAACGGTCGGCGCTGGTACACCGGCACCACTTCATAGACGCCGTCGCCGAAAATGAAACCGCGATCCAGCACGGAGATTTTGGCTTCCGACAGCGGCTGAAACACGCCGTTCAGATAAACGATGGAATCCTGATTCATAATTTGTCATTTCCTTTTTTAACCACGAAAGACACGAAAAACACGAAAGGCTTGTGGCGCCTAAAACAACCCCATCTCATGCCCCCTTTTGAAAGGGGATGTCCGTCGAAGACGGACGGGGGTTTGTCCCTTGAAGGGAAGAAAGAGCGATGTCTTTCTTCGCGGCTTCGCGTGAGGCCATAACGTCGCGGTTCCCGCCACGCTTCGCTCGCGGCTAAAGGCCGCTCACCAGCGACCTACAATTTGTCTATTTGAACCACAAACGCACCGCGTCCCATCCGCGACGCCACAAGCTGCCGGCGGCCACCTCTTCCTGCGCGACCAACGGAAATTCCGCAACGCGCGTTCCCGCGAATTGCACATGTATCGTGCCGACGTTTTGCCCTTTCTGAATCGGCGCAGTCAGCGGCTCTTGCGCGACCAGCGTCACTTGCAGTTTATCGCTCTGCCCTTTCGGAACCGACAAATAACGGTCGTCCAGAAAGCCCACCGCAACGTCCGGCGCGCTACCCTTCCATACGGGCAACTTCGACACCGGCTGACCGGCAGGATACAACTGCACCACGTCAAACGCCTGATAACCCCAGTTCAACAATTTCTGATTTTCCGAAGCGCGGGCGGTATCGGAGGCCGCTCCGAGAACGACCGAGAGCAGCCGCCGTTCGCCGCGCTTCGCCGACGCGATCAAACACCAGCCTGCGCTGTCGGTAAATCCCGTTTTGACACCATCGACGTAAGGATCCGTCGTCAACAAGCGATTGCGGTTTTGCTGCGTAATGTTGTTATAGCGGTACTCTTTTTGCGAATAAAGCGGATAGTACTCCGGGAAATCACGGATCAGCGCCGCCGCCAGCTTCGCCATATCCGCCGCCGTCGAATAATGCTGCGGGTTCGGCAGGCCGGTGCTGTTGACGAAATGCGTTTTCGTCAATCCCATTTTTTGCGCCTGCGCGTTCATCATCGCCGCGAAAGCCGTTTCATCACCCGCCAGCAATTCCGCCAGCGCGATCGAAGCATCGTTCCCCGACTGGATAATCATCCCGTGCAACAACTCATCGACGCTCACCGGCACCCGCGGGTCGGCAAACATTCTCGATCCGATCGCACTCTTGGCGCGTTCCGAAATCGAGACTTTCTGGTCGGGACGAATCGACTTGTCGCGTAACGCGCTGAACGCCAGATACGCTGTCATCAATTTGGTCAACGACGCCGGTTCGCGCGGCTCGTCGGCATTGGCCGCCAGCAACACCTGATGGCTCGCCATGTCGAGAAGAAGGTACGACGTCGCGGCGATGGTTGGCGCGGGAATCGCCGCCGGAATGGGCGGAGAAACTGACGGCGATGACGAGGAGGTCGGTAGCGCACTTCCCGCCTGGGCGGACGTTTCGGCCTGCGCCACAACGCCTGCCAACAACAGTGTCAAAGCAATGATAGGGGTAATTAAAAAACGCAACATGTGAAACATCTCTCTTGAAAACACGCGAAAGGCGTTCATTATAGAGAAAGCTTTTAGCCGGCGGGCAATGAATATTTCTCGTGACAAAAAAGTCGATGAGCGCTTGCTTGCCATTGTCGGCGCTGATTGTGGCATTACGGTGGCGAGAAAGAGAAGAAACAAGAGAAGAAACGGGATTTTTGGATTACCCATGTGAAAAAAACGGCGCCCTGAGGCGCCGTTTTTGGGAGGGGGTTTAAAAACACACACACCCAATGCTAGGCTGATGTGCTTATGGCTGACAGTAGATCATCCTTGAAGCTCTTCTGCCCTCATTGTCCACCACAAATATCTCAATGTTCCTGCTATCCCCTACTCCCAACGCCGCCAGCAACGCCATCTGCCCCACAGGGCCAGCCATACTTATCGTTCTTGCTGGACGGTCAGGCGACACAAAGGCCGTGTAGGGAGAAACCCCACCAGCCACGGTGAAATCGAAGATCGAACCGTTACCGCACGGTATTCTGCCCGCCGCTGTAGCGGTTCCCCAGTTGGTGAGATAAGGACCTGCAGGAGGCTGGGCACCAACAACGGTTATCACAACCGGCGGCGTCGGCAGTTCAGGCTCCTCACCGGGATCCGGCGCCGTTCCCTGTGCATAAGTAATCGGCACGGTGATGGTGCGACGCTCTGAGTCTTGTGCGACCAACTCACCCATCCCGCAACCGGACACCGTCAGAACCACGGTTCCGCCGCTTGCCGACACAACCGAGGGAGCAACCCCTGCCGAGGTCAAGGTACCCCGCGCTGCCTGCACCGTGTAAGGCGGCGATCCGCCGTAGAGCGCAAGCCCTGCCGTTCTCGATGGGCAGGAACCCGCGCCCTCCCACAATATCATATCCGGGAAAACCCTGAAGTCAGAGCCGACGATGATGAACGAAGCCTCGTAGATTTCGTTCCCCGACAGTTCTGCGTAAATCGTGGCGACATGCGTTCTGGCGTCCATTCGGGTCTGAATGGCGACCTGCGCTTTCCCCAAGGAGTCCGTGTGGGTGATGGCAGAGCTTCCCCAAGTCCCTGTGTTGGCGTCTCGAATATCAAACTCGCCAAGCTGAACCCTAAACCGAACGTTTTGATTGGCGGCACCCGGGCTGTAGAGTTGCAATTCAACCACGGCCTGACTGCCGGCGCAGACCTGTTCGTATGGGCCGCGGCGATCAAGATCTCCGCCGCTGCAGTTGAAAGCGGGATCCCGCGTGACCGTCAAGGTCGGAGCATCCCAATGCAACGCAACAATATCGAAAGTAGCCCTTGATCTGTGGGAATACCCTTGAAGCTTATCCCAAACATAAATCTCGCCTCTTCCGTCCTCTGCATGCGGATAGACAAAACCATAAACGGTTCTGGAATTCGTTCTTTCCGGAAACTGAATGCCTGATGAATTTGTACTGATTTCAAAAGGCGGACTGCCGCCATGAATCCTCATCGTGATCGGCCCATAAGCCATTTTTGATTCGCTAAGTTGCAGACCTATCCATTGCGAAGGACTACCACTCCCCCCACCACAAGCAGTCATAAGCACCGCAGAGAGGATTGCCAACAATAAACCGATTTTTGAAAAAGCGCGTGAAAACATGGTCATCATCCTGAAGATGTTTTAAAAGACACGCCCGAAACGCCGAAAATTATGTCGGAACAGGCAGATAGGGGCACTCCCTGAGATTAGACATCAACTTGGCGGGACAACGCAAGAATTTCTTACATTTCGCCCGACAAAGAGCGCGTGTGTTGGTTTTTGTGCATTTGCCATACCTGCGAATTTCCCCGAAAAACGGAGCCCACCCGCGTTTCAGCCGCCTTTCATTTGCCTGTAACGCCGGCTTGGGCGACAATGCGAGCCTGTTGCCGCTTCGGGCGCCTGCCCGGATACGAAAAACCCTTCTCGAAAACACGGAACCGATGATTCAAAACGACACTTTTTTGCGCGCTCTGCGCCGTGAACCGACCTCCCACACGCCTGTCTGGCTGATGCGACAGGCCGGACGTTATCTGCCCGAATACAACCGGACGCGCGCCCAGGCCGGCAGCTTTATGCAACTGGCAATGAATCCGGCGTTGGCGACCGAGGTCACGTTACAGCCGCTGGATCGTTTTCCGCTCGACGCAGCGATTTTGTTCTCCGACATTCTGACGGTTCCCGACGCGATGGGTCTTGGCTTGTCGTTTGCCGCCGGTGAAGGGCCGCGTTTTGAGCGCAAAACGGATTCGGAAGCCGCCATTCAGGCGCTGGCTTCCCCCGACATGAACAAGCTGCGCTATGTTTTCGACGCGGTGGCGCAGATCAAAAAAGCGCTGAACGGGCGCGTACCGTTGATCGGTTTTTCCGGCAGCCCGTTCACGTTGGCGTGTTACATGATCGAAGGCGGCGGCAGCGACGGTTTCTCCAATGTGCGTCGGCTCGCGTACAGTCGCCCCGATTTGATGCGGCGGCTCATCGACGTCAACACGGAGGCCGTCACCACCTATCTGAACGAGCAGATCGCTGTCGGCGCCGACGCCGTGATGGTTTTCGACACCTGGGGCGGGCTGTTGCCTGCGGCGGAATACAGGACGTTTTCGCTGGCCGCGATGCGCCGTGTGCTGGAAGGGCTGAAACCCAACGCCGCCGGCGAAAAAGTGCCGACGATTCTTTTCACCAAAGGCGGCGGCATCTGGCTCGACGAGATGGCGGACAGCGGCGCCCATGCGCTCGGTCTCGACTGGACGGTCGATCTGGCGAAAGTTCGCAAGACCCTCGGCCAACGCGTCGCCTTGCAGGGCAACCTCGACCCGATCACGTTGCTGACCGATCCTGCCACCGTCGCTCGCGCCGCCGAAGCGGTCGTTCGCGCCGCCGGTCCGGCGCCAGGGCATATTTTCAACCTGGGACATGGTATCGTGCCGCAAACGCCGCCGGAAAATGTCGGCGTGCTGGTGGAGACCGTGCATCGAGTGTCGCGCGAAATGCGTCAAGCGTCCGCGTGAGGGTGCCCCCTTTTCAAAGGGGGTGTCCGCCGAAGGCGGACGGGGGTTTGTTTTTGGATTTCCCCTCCTGTGAGCGGGGAGAGGGCAAAAACGGGATGCGCTTGGGCTGACGCCGCACCAAGCCACGATAAGACGCAATTTGCGGAAGAGTGAGGGCTTCGCCACGCGCCAACGGCGTCGAACCGTGCGGGTTATTCACATTGAAACTGTCAAGTCGAATTAGCGCGACTATTGTTGGCTTTGGTTTAAAGTAACGTCGCATCTCATTGTTTCTAAAGAAGTTTTTTCAGAAAACAGGGGCGGTGACAGGTGCCCCGGTTTTTATTCCGTTGTTAATTGACAAAGCGGTAACCAAGTTCCTCACAAAGTTATCCACAGGTTGAGCGTCGCATTCCATGTCCGCCATGTCCGCCTTTTCGTCATCTGCCGCCCCCCCGCCTGACTGGCCGGAAGCGCCGACGATCGCGCATGTGGCGCTGCCGGTCGCGGTGCCGCAGACCTTCGATTACCGGATTCCGGCCACCCAGACGGTTCTTCCCGGCAGCCTGGTTCAGGTGTCGCTGGCCAGGCGGAAGCACGTCGGCGTGGTTGTCGGGCTGTCCACCCACACCGAAATCGACGCTTCCCGATTGCTCTCTCTCGAAACCGTTTATCCGCAACCGCCGCTGCCCGACGACATCCGCCGCCTCGTCACGTTTGCGAGTGATTACTACCAAACGCAGCTTGGCCTGTCGTTCTCGCTGGCCGTGCCGCCGCTGTCGGCACAAGCGACACCCCCGAAAACCACCGCCCAACCGCTCGTTCTGACCGACGCAGGCCGCGAGCAACTGAGCGCCCGGCTCGCGCAACTCGGCAAACGTCCGGCGTCGGCATGGCGCGCGCTGTGGGAGGCCGTGAGCGCCGGTCATGTGCTCAACGTCGCGCAGCAACAAGCGTGCTCCACAGCCCAAAAGAAATACCTCCGCGATTGGTGCGCCGCCGGTTGGCTGGTTCCTGCCGACGCTATAGAAAGCCCTCCCCTTCAAGGGGAGGGTTGGGGTGGGGATGGGGTTTCAGCTTCCCCCTCTCCCCCAACCCCTCTCCCGCAAGGGGAGAGGGGTGAAAACCGTGACGCACCTTCACGGGAAAGCGCCCACTTAAACCCAAACGATTCAAATGGAGTCGCAGCATTTCCACCGCCGCAGTTTCCTCCACTGCACTTTCCTCCACCGCAGTTCCCACCACTGCATTTTCCACCACTGCACGAAGAACAACGCGCCGCCGTCGATGCCATCGAAAAAGCGCTCGGCGGTTTCCAGCCGTTCCTGTTGCAAGGCATCACCGGCAGTGGCAAAACCGAGGTTTATCTCACGCTGGCGCGCGACATCGTGGCTCAGGGCGGGCAAGTGCTGATCCTGCTGCCGGAAATCCATCTGACGCCGCAATTTCTGGCGCGCATTCACACGCGGCTTCCGGGCGTCGAAACCGCGCTTCTGCACAGTGGCCTGCCCGATGGCGAACGCTTGTACCACTGGCAACGCGCCGCCGAAGGACGCGCGCAACTGGTGCTCGGCACGCGACTGGCGGTGTTCACGCCGTTGCCGAAGCTGGCGCTCATCATCGTCGATGAAGAACACGATGCTTCGTTCAAACAGCAGGACAATGTTCGTTATCACGCCCGCGATCTGGCCGTCTGGCGCGCCCGTGTCCGGCAAGTGCCGATCGTGCTGGGCAGTGCAACGCCGTCGCTGGAGAGTTACCAGCACGCGCAAAACGGGCGCTACCAGCATCTGCGCATTCAGCAACGCGCCGATCCGCAAGCGGCGTTGCCGCGACTGCTCTTGACGCCTGCCCGCCACGATGTCGGTGGCCGCGCCAGCAGTCGTATCAGCGGTGCCGACGACGATAGCCGTCAAGGCATCGCGCCGCTGTTGTGGGAAGCGATTGAAGCGCGGCTCGCCCGCCACGAACAATCGCTCATTTTCATCAACCGTCGCGGCTTCTCGCCGTCGCTCAAATGTAACGCCTGCACCTGGGAAGCGCAATGTCCGCACTGCGCGGCGCGTCTCGTGCTGCACACCAAACCGACGCGCTTGCGCTGTCACCATTGCGGTCACGCCCAGCAAGTGCCGGAGCGTTGCCCCTCGTGCGGCAACCTCGATCTTCTGCCGCGCGGTCACGGCACCCAGCGGCTCGAAGCCGCGCTGGCGCAGGCGTTTCCGAGCGCCCGCATCGCCCGTATCGACCGCGACAGCACCCGCCGCCGCGATGCGTTCGGCGCGTTCCATCGTCAGATCGCCGACCGCCAGATCGACATCTTGATCGGCACCCAGATGCTCGCCAAAGGGCACGATTTTCCGCGCGTCACGCTCGTCGGCGTACTCGGCGCCGACAACGCGCTGTACAGCGCCGATTTCCGCGCCACCGAACGGCTGGCCGCGCTTTTGCATCAAGTCGCGGGACGGGCGGGTCGCAGCGCTCTCGCCGGCGAAGTCATCGTCCAAACCGATTTCCCGAACCATCCGCTGTACGAAACCCTCGTGCGCCACGACTACGACGCCTTCGCGCGCACCTTGCTCGACGAGCGCCGCGCCGCCATGCTGCCGCCGTTCTCGGCGCTGGCGCTGCTGGCTGCCGAAGCGCGTGACGACCGCGCGCTCAACACCTTTCTGCGCGACGTGCATCGACAGGCGCTCAAACTCGACAACCCCAAAAACGCTGTCCGCATCTACCCGCCCGTTCCGGCGACACTGGTGCGACGCGCCGACCACCACCGCGCCCAAATCGTCATTCAGAGCCAGGATCGCCGTGCGCTGCAACATTTCCTGGCGGCCTGGCAACCAACCCTCGACGCCCTTCGGACAACGCAGGTGCGTTGGGCGCTGGATGTCGATCCGTTGCAGGTATAGGGTTTTAACCGCAAAGTAGGCCTCACGCGAAGGCGCGGAGAACGCGGAGAAAACCTCTGCCCTCTGATCCCTGACAACCCCATCCCCACCCCAGCCCTCCCCTTGAAGGGGAGGGGGCTTTCTTCCTTCGCGGCTTCGCGCCTTCGCGTGAGGTAAAAGGGCGGGTTTGAAACCCGCCCCTACAGAATCTGATCCCTGATCCCTGATTCCTGACCTCTGATTCCTGATTCCCGACCTCTGATTCCTGAACAGCAAAGGTATAATCCTCCTTTTGAAATCTCCGGCGGAACGCGTGAAGGATTTAAGAACCGAGTTAAGAGAATGGCTGTTGGCGGCGGTGAGGCAAGTCGCGCCGGAGGCCGATGACGGCGTTTGTGCCGGTATCGTTGTCGAACGCCCAAAGCAGGCGACGCACGGCGATTACGCCTGCAACGCCGCGATGGTGTTGGCGCGTGCGTTGAAAAAAAATCCGCGCGAGATAGCACAACAATTAGCGCAACAGTTGCAGAACGTTTTGCCGCCGTCGCCGCACGTCGCACGCCACGAAATCGCAGGAGCGGGTTTTCTCAATCTGTTTTTGACGCCGGAAGCGCGCGTGTCCATCGTCCGCCGTGCGCTCGAAGAAGGCGCGGCCTTCGGTCGCGGTCAAAGTGGCCGCGGTCAGCGTGTCATCCTCGAATTCGTTTCCGCCAACCCGACCGGCCCGCTGCATGTCGGCCACGGACGTCAGGCCGCGCTGGGCGACGCCATCGCCCATCTGTTGTCGGCGCAGGGCTTTGAGGTGTCGCGCGAGTTTTACTACAACGATGCCGGTCAGCAAATTCACAATCTGGCGTTGTCGGTGCAGGCGCGCGCGCGCGAATTGCGCGGCGAAGCGGTGACGTTCCCCGAAGACGGTTATCACGGCGAATACATCCGCGAAATCGCGCAGGATTATCTGGATCAGAACGCTGGTGATGTTGATGATCTCGACAGCGTGCGCCTTTTCGCCGTCGCCGCGCTGCGCAAAGAACAGGACACCGATTTGCAGGCCTTCGGCGTGTGTTTTGATCATTATTACCTCGAAAGTTCGTTGTACACCGACGGTCGCGTCGAAGCGGCGGTGCAACAACTCATCGCGTCGGGGCACACCTACGAACAGGACGGCGCGTTGTGGCTGCGCACGACCGATTTCGGCGATGACAAAGACCGCGTGATGCGCAAAGCCGACGGTCATTACACGTACTTCGTCCCCGATGTCGCTTACCACATCACCAAATGGGAGCGCGGTTTCACACAGGCGATCAACATTCAGGGCACCGACCATCACGGCACCATCGCGCGCGTGCGCGCCGGGTTGCAGGCGTTGAACCTCGGCATTCCGAAAGAGTATCCCGCTTACGTTTTACACAAAATGGTCACGGTGATGCGCGGCAACGAGGAAGTGAAAATTTCCAAACGCGCCGGAAGCTATGTCACCGTGCGCGACCTGATCGACGAAGTGGGACGCGATGCGGTGCGCTTTTTCCTGTCGATGCGCAAAGCCGACACCGAGTTCGTGTTCGATCTCGAACTGGCGCGTTCGCAGGCCGAAGAAAATCCGGTGTATTACGTGCAGTACGCCCATGCCCGCGTGATGTCAGTGTTGCGGCAGGCGCAACAAACCATCGACGCTGTGGTATCTTCATCGCACGCCGCCGATCTGACGCTGCTCAACCGTCCGCACGAAGAAGCGCTGTTGCGCCGACTCGCCGATTTCCCGGAGGACATGGCCGTCGCCGCCCGCGAATTGGCGCCGCACCACATCACCGCTTACCTGCGCGAACTGGCCGGCGAATTTCACGGCTACTACAACGCCGAGCGTTTTCTGGTCGAGGACGCCGCGCTGCGGCAGGCACGGTTGACATTGGTCGTCGCTGTAGGTCAGACTTTGCGGAATGGTTTGGCGATTCTGGGCATCAGCGCCCCCGATGAAATGTAAGTGTCGGAATGTAAAATTCCAAGTAAAACGCTAAGGTAAATCACGATGGCTCAAAGCAAAAAAGGCCCTTTTCGCTGGGGAATATTGTTCACCGGCATTTTTCTCGGTATCGTTACCGGTTTGGTGATGGCGCTGACGGCCGCCTGGAAACTGGGCGGCAACGCTGTCACCGAGGTGTTCACCCCCAGAGACAAACCCGCCGCCAGCCAGCGCATTCCCGACGGCGCATCGACGGCGAAAACCGGCAACAGTAAGGCAGCCGATAAACCAAGCGACAAACCCAGTTTCGATTTCTACAAAGTGTTGCCGGAAGGGAGTAACACCGCTGGCGGCAACACCAGCGCCGGAAGCGATAAAGCGACCGCGCCGTCTGCGAAACCGGCCACAAAACCCGCCGAACAACACACCGTTGCCGCGGTCACGGAAAACACCTCCGCGCGCACCGCTCCCGCCACGACGACGACGCCTGCGACAGCGACTTCTACCAAACCCAGGGATATTTACTGGTTGCAAGTCGGCTCGTTTTCGCGGCAGGAGGACGCCGACAACCGTAAGGCCGAACTGGCGCTGTACGGTTGGGAAGCGACCATTCAACGCGGCGAGGCGCCCGGTCGCGGCGTCTTTTACCGGGTGCGTGTCGGCCCCTACGACAGCGCCGAGCAAACCGGTCGGATGAAAGCCGAATTGACGCAGCGTAAATTCGATGTTGCTGTTGTCCGGCAATAACCTTTTTTACCCCTCTCCCACAAGGGCATAGGTATCTACACAAGTGCTGCGTCATGGTCTCTGATGACTTGCTTTTCTCTCACATTCCAAGCGGCGCCGCAGGCGCGTCACGTGAGTAACCGTCGGTGGAGCACGAACGTAGTGAGCGCGGAACCGGCGGAGACAGACAGCACCATCGTCCAGCCCTGCAAGGGCTGAACAAACATTATTCAGCCCTTGCAGGGCTGGGGG
>WQTW01000004.1 GCA_009786085.1 Pseudomonadota bacterium
CGTTAATCACAATATCAACGAAATAAATTCCGTTCGGGGACGAGTGCGGTTCTCTGCTTTCTTTCCAAATCCCTGAGCGGTACCTTGAAACAGAACAGCAATTGCGATACGAAACTGCGCGAAAATACGCGAAGTTACAACGTAAGGCACAACGATATGTCGTTATGCTTTAGCGTAGCAGAATAGGAGGGTTGCTGGCTTTTGTCAAGACATTCGGATAGTAGGGGTATTTTCCGATTCAGTTGATATGCGATATGCTTTTTTGTGTTGTGGCTCCCCCCACCCTAGCCCTCCCCCGCAAGCGGGGGAGGGAACAGCCTTCCCACACGCGGCATAGGTATCTACACAAGTGCTGCGTCATGGTCTCTGATGACATGTGCTCTGCTTTTTTCTCACCTTCCAAGCAGCGCCGCAGGCGCGCAACATGAGTAACCGTCGGTGGAGCGTGAGCGTAGCGAACGCGGAACCGGCGGAGACAGACAGTACCATCATCCAGCCCTGCAAGGGCTGGGGGAGTGTTGGGTGTTCGCTTTCCGCCGGTTTCGCTCGCGATGCTCGCTCCACCGACGGTTACTCATGTTGCGCCCCTTCGGGGCTACTCCCATACTTGGGTAGATACCTGTGCCTTGAAGGGAAGGGCGTTTACGGCTTCGCGTGAAACGAGGTTTTTCTGATCCCTGACCTCTGACCTCTGATACCTGACACCCGGATGGCGCTTCGCTTATCCGGGCTACGCAACTACGCAACTGCTCTACGCGCTGCCCCCCCCCTCTCTCCCGCCCCTCGCCCGCTTGCGCAAGCAGGAGAGGGAATGGGAAGAGCAAAAAGTCCAGGGAGAAGCGAAAACCATGCCAGCCTTAGCGTTATACTTAGGCCATGACACGATTTCCCACATTCCCGTCCGCTCCTCCCGATCCGACGCATGTGTTGGCGCTTGCCCGTCAGGTGCTTGCCACTGAAGCCCATGCGATTGGGGTATTGGCGGCGCGGCTCGATTCCACCTTTGCCAACGCTGTTGTCCGTATTCTCGATTGTCGGGGGCGGGTCATCGTCACCGGTATGGGCAAGTCCGGCCATATCGCCCGCAAGATCGCCGCGACGCTGGCTTCTACCGGAACGCCATCGTTTTTCGTTCATCCGTCGGAGGCCAGTCACGGCGATCTCGGCATGATCACGCCGCTGGATGTGGTGTTGGCGTTGTCCAATTCCGGCGAGACTGACGAAGTGGTGGCGCTGATTCCGCATCTGAAGCGCGAGGGTTCGGGGTTGATCGCGATGACCGGCAACGCCGGTTCGACGCTCGCCCGCGCTGCCGATGTTCATCTCGACGCGTCGGTCGAATCGGAAGCCTGCCCGCTCGGCCTGGCGCCGACGACCAGCACGACGGTCGCGCTGGCGTTGGGCGACGCGCTGGCGCTGGCGCTGCTCGACGCGCGCGGTTTCTCCGCGGAGGATTTTGCGCGTTCGCATCCGGGGGGCACGCTGGGTCGCCGCCTGTTGACGCGCGTGTCCGACATCATGCGCACCGGCGACGCGCTGCCAATGGTCGCACAAACAGCGACGTTGCAGGATGCGCTGGTGGTGATCAGCGGCAAAGGCATGGGGATGACCGCGGTGCTCGACGACGACGCCCGTGTTGTCGGTATTTTCACCGACGGCGATCTGCGTCGCTATCTTGAGAAGAACCGCGATCTGGCCGTGCCGATACGGCAACTGATGAAAACCGCGCCGCGCACGATTCACGCCGATCAGTTGGCTGTCGATGCGGTGACGCTGATGGAAGCCGCGCCGAAAATTTCGCAACTGCTGGTCGTCGATGACGCGCAGCATTTGATCGGCGCGTTGCATGTGCATGATCTCTTTCGGGCGAGGATTTTGTGATGGATGCTGCTTTGCTCAAACGCGCCGCGGCCGTTCGTCTTTTGATCTGCGATGTGGACGGTGTTCTCACCGACGGTCGCATTTATTTCAACGACGACGGTGTCGAATCGAAAGCTTTTTTTGCAACCGACGGCGTCGGTCTCAAATTGTTGCAACGCGCCGGTATTGAAATCGCCTGGATCACCGGCAGCCGTGCTCCGGCGGTCACGCACCGCGCTCGCGCGCTCGGTGTCAAGCATGTGATCATGGGTGTGTTCGACAAGCTGGCGCCCTGGCACGAGTTGTGCGTGCAACTGGATGTCGCGCCGGATGCCTGCGCCTACATCGGCGATGATTTGCCCGATCTGCCGTTGCTGACGATCTGCGGTTTGGCGATCACTGTGCCGCATGCGCCCGAGGCGCTCAAGCAGGTCGCGCATTATGTGACGCAAAAACCGGGCGGCGGCGGAGCGGTGCGCGAGGTGTGCGATCTGATCCTGACGGCGCAGGGAAAAACGCCTGATGTTTCGATGTTGCGGTCTGCGTGAAGATTCTGTAAATATGATGTTTCTTCTCACATTCCCCCTTTCTTGGTCTGCCCCCGTTTTGCCCCCTTTTCAAAGGGGGTGCCGCCAAAGGCGGCGGGGGTTTGTTTCGGCCACCCTCTCCCACAAGGGGAGAGGGTTACAGGATTGACCATGACCACGTTGCGAGACCGTGTCCACCGCTGGGTTTCCTGGTCGCCGCTGTTGTTTCTGGCGGCGCTGGCGGCGTTGACGTATTGGCTCGATGCGCAAGTTCAATCGCCCGGCGCCGGACGGGATGCTTTGTCTCGCCATACGCCCGATCTTTTCATCAAAAATTTTCACGCCACGCAGTTCAACGCGGCTGGTTTGCCGCAACAGCAGTTGACCGCTGCTCTGGCCGAGCATTTTCCCGACGACGGCTTGATCGAGCTCGAGCAACCGCAGATCATCCTGCAAAACCCCGGGCAGCCGCGTTTTACGCTGACCTCCGATCGCGCGCAATTCAGCGGCGACCGTCAGGATTTGTACCTTCGCGGTTCCGTCACCGCTGTCCGCGATGCGCCGTCCGGCGGTTCCCGGCAGGAGGGGCTTTCCTCCGAGCCGCTGACGCTGCATACTGAATACCTGCATGTACGCCCCAACGATAATATCGTGCGAACCGATCAGAAAGTCTCACTGGAATCGCCCAGCACCCGCATCGAATCGGTCGGTATGGAGTTTGATCGCAACACCCATATCATCAAGCTCCACGCCAACGTTCAGGGAACCTTTCAGCCGCAACGTCCACAACGCCATTAACTGCTATGCGCTTCTCTCTCCGCTTCTCATTCTTTCCGCTCTTTCGACAAAGCCTCCGGAGCCTTTTGCTGCTCGCTTGTTTGTCCGGCGCAATGCTGGCGCATGCCGAGCGCAGCGACCGCGACAAGCCCATTCAATTCTCCGCCGACAGAAGCGAAGCGATCAATTATGAAACCAAAGTCGCCACGTTGTCGGGCAACGTCATCATCACCCAGGGCACCATGAGCATCCACGCCGACCGCGTCGTGCTTCGGCAGAATCCGGACAATACGCTGTCGGCGACCGCGCACGGCAAGCCCGTGAGTTTCCGGCAGAAAAGCGACAGCTCCGACGAATACGTCGAAGGCTACGCGCTGCGCGCCGAATACGACGGTCAGAAAGAAGTGCTGGAACTTTTCGATCAGGCCCTGCTCAAACAAGGCGTGGATGAAATTCGCAGCAATTATATTTACTACAACAGCGCCACCGAAACGTTCCGCGCCGAAGGCCGTCCCGATTCGACGTTGCCGCAAGGAAGCACACCGTCGTCCGCAGAGCGCGTCCACGGTACGTTCCAGCCGAAAGGCAAGGACGGCGGAAGCAGACTGCCGCAGCCAAAACCTGCCAGACCCCTGAAACCCGATACCACGCTGGAGCCACGGTGAGTTCGCTATCCGCCCATCAACTCAAGAAGCGTTACAAGACGCGCACCGTCGTTCATGATGTGTCGTTGTCGGTCGCGCGCGGCGAAGTCGTCGGGTTGCTCGGTCCCAACGGCGCCGGAAAGACCACCTGTTTCTACATGATCGTCGGCCTGATTTCCGCTGACGGCGGTCGCATCGAACTCGACGGCGAAAACATTTCGCATCTGCCGATTCATCTGCGGGCGCGTCGCGGTCTTGCTTATCTGCCGCAGGAAGCGTCGATCTTCCGCAAACTCACTGTCGCCGAAAACGTCCGCGCGATTCTGGAATTGCAAGACCTCGATGAGGACGCTCTTTCCAACCGCCTCGATGCGCTGCTCGAAGATTTGTCGATCAGCCACCTCGCCGACATTCCGGCGATTTCGCTGTCCGGCGGCGAGCGGCGACGTTGCGAGATCGCCCGCGCTTTGGCGTCGCGTCCTCATTTCATTTTGCTCGACGAGCCCTTCGCCGGCGTCGATCCGATTGCGGTTCTCGACATTCAGCGCATCATCCGCTTTTTGAAAGAGCGCGACATCGGTGTTCTGATCACCGACCATAATGTGCGCGAAACGCTGGGCATCTGCGACCGCGCTTACATTATCAATGAAGGCAGTGTGCTGGCTTCCGGCGCGCCGTCGGCCATCGTTCACGATGAGGCGGTGCGTAAAGTGTATTTGGGAGAACACTTCCGGTTGTGATCGGAACTTTAACCAAAAGCGCCGCATGAAGCAGACGCTCAACCTCAAGACTTCGCAACAACTGTCGCTGTCGATGCAATTGCAGCAGGCGATACGGTTGCTTCAACTCTCCACGCTGGAACTGAACGAGGAGATCGAGCGCGTACTGGAAGACAATCCGCTGCTCGAAAAAGACACCGACAACGGCGAAAATGCGTTTGAAACGTCCCTCGATGTCCCCGACGTTTCGGGAACGACTGTGGTTTCTTCGTCCGACGAAACAGGAAGCGCCGACACTTACGACGACGCCAGAGCGCCGAACGATTTTGAAACGCCCGGGTCGCCGGAAAAAGAAGATTTCATACTGACCAGCGACGAAGGCGGCATCGGAGCGGTGGACGATGAACATGCGTTTCAATACGCTGCCAGCACGTCGTTGCGCGACCATCTGCTCTCGCAACTGGCGCTCACGCCTGCCGACGACAGCATCCGCATCATCACCGAAGCGTTGATCGACGAGCTTGACGACAACGGTTATCTGACCACGACGTTCGAGGCGTTCCGCAAGTGTTTTTCATCGCCGAAATCCTTGAAACGAAAACAATTCGACACGGCTTTGCGCCTTCTTCAGGACTTCGATCCGGTCGGTGTCGGCGCACGCACGCCAGGCGAATGTCTGATGTTGCAACTGCGCGCGTTGCCCGACAGCGCGGCGCAACGAACGGCGCTGATCATCGTCGAACAGCATTTGCCGTTGCTGGCCGCCCACGATTTCACCCGGCTGAAAAAGGTGACCGGCCTCCGCGAAGAACTTCTGCGCGACGCCTGCGCGCTCATTCTCCGTCTGAACCCGAAGCCGGGGCGCGCGTTCGACAATGACCGAACGAGCGCCATCATTCCGGACATCGTCGTCCGCAAACAAGGCCACCGCTGGGTGGCGCAACTGAACGATGCCGCCATTCCCAAAATTCGCATCAATGCGATCTACGCCGAAATGCTTTCCAGGAAAAACATCGGCCATTCGATGTGGTCGGAGCGCTTGCAGGAAGCGCGTTGGCTGGTGCGCAGCATTCAGCAGCGTTTTGACACCATTCTGCGCGTCGCGCAGGCCATCGTCGAACGGCAGCAACGCTTTTTCGACCACGGCGCCGTGGCGATGCGCCCGATGGTGTTGAAGGACATCTCCGACCTGCTGGAAATGCACGAATCGACCATCTCGCGGGTAACGACGCAAAAATACATGCTGACGCCGCAAGGCACCGTCGAATTCAAGTATTTTTTCGGCAGCCACCTCGTCACCAGCTCCGGCGGCGCCGCCTCATCGACTGCCATCCGCGCGCTGATCAAGAAAATCATCGAGGCCGAATCCCCCGCCGCCCCGCTTTCCGATCAACAAATTACCGAATTGCTCGATAAAGAAGGTATCATGGTGGCAAGGCGCACCGTCGCCAAATACCGCGAAGCCTTGTCCATTCCAAACGCTCTGCAACGAAAGGACTTTTGATGGTATAAAATCGGAAAACCGTATGTCGTATCGTAGTGCCTCGTCTTTTTGAGGCGAAGTTTTGTTATTCTCAAGGAGTGCTTTATGAATCTTCAACTGACTGGACACCATCTTGATATCACGCCGCCGATCAGAGCCTATGTGACATCGAAACTGGAACGGATTACCCGCCATTTCGAGGAAGTCATTGATGTCAACGTGATTCTCACCACCGACAAGCTGCAACACAAAGTCGAAATTACGCTGCATATTGCCGGGAAAGACCTCCACACCGAGAGCATTGATACCGACATGTATGCTGCCATTGATGACATCATCGACAAACTGGATCGGCTGGTGCTGAAACAAAAAGAGCTGCGCATTGCCAAGCGCACAAAAACCACACCCGTGAAACGGATGGCGACGGAATAGCAACGCTTTATTTTACGGCGTATAATTTTCTGTCAGACATGGAAAAACCGGCGAAACCCTTCGCCGGTTCTTCTTCGTAAGGGTGCTGATTTTTGCCGATGCCTTTTTCTGTCGATCCCCGCTACCGACATCGCCATGAACACCAACGCTGCTTTTTCGTCTTCCGCGCCATCGATTCTTTCGCTGCTGACTCCGCCGCGTATCGAAACCGATGTCGCCGCCCGCAACCGCTCCGAACTTTTTGCCGAAATCGGCGCGATGTTCGTCCGCGAGGGATTGGTTGCCAGACCGTTGATCGACGCGCTGGAAGCCCGTGAAAAGCTGGGTTCGACGGCGCTGGGACACGGCGTCGCCATCCCGCATGGCCGAATCAAAAACCTGGCGCAGGCGCGCGCCGCTTTCCTGCGCACGCAATCGCCGATTCCCTTCGACGCCCCTGACAAAAAGCCGGTCGATCTTTTTTTCGTCCTGCTCGTTCCCGAAAACGCGACCGAGCAACACCTGCAACTGCTTGCGGAACTCGCGCAACTGGTCGGTGACCGCGCCCTGCGCGACGGCCTCCGCGCCGCCGCCGACGATGCCGCCGTTTTTGCGTTATTGCGGCGTTACCGCCAACCGTAAGAGCGGATTTAGCCCGTCCCGAAATCTGATTCCTGATCTCTGATGCCTGATTTAAGGGCATAATAGACCCCGATACTTCAACTCCCGTATCCGAAAATGCGTACCATTACCATCGAAAAACTGTTCGACGAGAACAAAGAGCGTTTGCAACTGGAGTGGGTCGCCGGACACACCGGCGCGCGCCGCCTGCTGGAGGGTGATGAAATCAAGCACCCCACCACCAGCCTGATCGGGCATCTGAACCTGATCCACACCTTCCATGTGCAAGTGCTGGGCGCTGCCGAAATCTCTTATCTCGAAGGCTTGAGCGAAGAGCGCCGCGAGCAGGCGATGGCGCGTCTCTTTGCGACCAAAGAACTGGCCACGCTCGTCGTTTCCGGCAACGACACGCTGCTGCCGCTGCTCAGTCGTTATTGCAATGAACACCATGTGCCGCTGCTGACCTCGAAGCGTCTTTCTCCTCACGTCGTCGATACCCTTCGCCTTTATCTGTTGCGTGAGCTGGCCGAATACATCACGACGCATGGCGTTTTTCTCGACGTGCTCGAAATGGGCGTACTGATCACCGGCGCTTCGGCCATCGGCAAGAGCGAACTGGCGCTGGAATTGATCACCCGTGGCAACGCGCTGGTCGCCGACGATATTGTCGAACTGCACCGCATTTCACCGGACACGATCGAAGGACGCTGCCCACCGTTGTTGCGCGATTTTCTTGAAGTGCGCGGTATCGGCGTTCTCAACATTCGGCAAATGTTCGGCGAAACCGCCGTGCGCCCGCACAAATTGTTGCGTTTGATCGTCCATCTCGAGGATCACAACCACGAAGCTTTCGCCACGCTCGACCGGCTCGGCGTTGAAGCATCGTATCAGGATATTCTCGACGTTCCGATTCGCAAGGTGATCATTCCGGTCGCCGCCGGACGTAACCTCGCGGTGCTGGTCGAAGCCGCCGTGCGCAATTTCGTGCTGAACCGGCGCGGCATCGACAGCACCCAGGAATTCATCGAGCGCCACCGTCAAACCCTGGAATCTGAATAATTGTGGACCTTCTGCTCATCAGCGGTATTTCCGGCTCCGGTAAAAACGTGGCGCTGACGGCGCTGGAAGATTCCGGCTATTACGCCGTCAGCAATCTGCCGCTGCCGCTGTTGAAAGACACCGTTTCCTTTCTCGGCAACACCGGCCAGACACGTCTGGCGATCGCGCTCGACGCCAAAACTGCGCCGGGCTTTCCGCAGCTTGACGAAACCCTCGGGGCGTTGCGCCAGGCCGGTTGGAGCGTGCGCTTTCTTTTTCTCGACGCCAAGACCGACACGCTGGTCAAACGCTTTTCCGAAACCCGCCGTCGCCATCCGTTTTCCACCGACGAATGTACGCTGACCGAAGCGATTGAACACGAGCGTCAGTGTGTCGCCGGTTTACGCGAAATCGCGTTTGCGTTCGATACCAGCGATCTTCCCGCCGCAGCGTTGCGTTCCTGGATCAAAGAATTCGTCGGCGTGGACGCTTCCCGTTTGTCACTGCTTTTCGAATCCTTCGGTTTCAAACACGGTGTACCACTCGATGCCGATCTGGTGTTCGACGTGCGTTGTTTGCCCAACCCGCACTATGAGCCGACGTTGGCGCCGCTCACCGGCCGCGACGCGCCGGTTGCCGCGTTTCTCGAAGCCTCGCCGAACGTCGAGCGAATGTTCAACGATATTTACCGCTTCGTCTCAAGCTGGCTGCCCGATTATGTGCGCGACAACCGCAATTACCTGACCATCGCCATCGGCTGCACCGGCGGTCGCCATCGCTCGGTTTATCTGGTCGAGCGCTTGTCCGCACTGTTCCGACAGAACTATCAAGTCATCACCCGCCACCGCGAAATGGGATTGACCGGATCGGGAAAGCCGACGTGAGTCAGGGATCAGAGGTCAGGAATCAGGCATCAGAAATACATCTCCCTGCGCGCGTAGGGGCGGGTTTCAAACCCGCCCTGTTTGTTTTTATAACCGCAAAGAACGCAGAGAGATCTTCTTCGGACTCCGCATGAGCCCCTTTCGTGCCTTTCGTGGTTAAGGTTTTTTCCCCGCGTGAGATACAAAAAGGGCGGGTTTGAAACCCGCCCCTACAGAACCTGTGCGATCTGATTCCTGACCTCTGACCTCTGAACTACTCGCACCCGGCTTTTTTCATGTCCTCTTCGAGACGCGCCGCTTCTTTCAGCCGCGTGTCCATGTCCAGCGCCACCCGTTCTCCTTCTTTTTCACCGGCGCGATAAAGCGTCATGCCGGTATCCTTGTACTGCCGAATCGCTGTGCGCGCATCCTGGCAGCGCCGCAACAGCTCGGCTCTTTCCTTCCGCTCGTCCGCGGCCTTTTGCTCGCTGGCCTCACGGTCAAGCGCCCGCTTCTGGAAATCCGCCTGCTGCTCCGTCAGCTTTTTGGCCGCGTCGGGATCGCCCGGCGGCGGCACATTGCGCATTCTTTCGGTTTTTTCGGCTTCTTTGGCGGTCATCGGCGGCTTATCCGAATAGGTCACCTTGCCGTCAGGGCCTACGGTTTTGTAAAGCGTCGCCGACACCGAAGCACTCAATACCAACGCCAATACGGCCGCTAACAGGCGCACCGAACCACGAAATGAAAAAATGGGGGAAGTCATGACATTGCCTCCTGGTTAATCATGAAAACTATGCCCTTTTCGCGCCATTGGACTTGGGCTTGGGCTGTCATCACAAGTATAATCAATTTTTGCGAGGAGCATGGCCTTTTATGCGTACCATTGACAAAGCGTTAACTTTTGACGACGTTCTTTTGACACCCGCCCATTCCGATGTGGCACCCCGCGAGGTTTCGCTGAAAACGCGCCTGACTCGCGGCATCGCGCTCAACATCCCGCTGGTTTCGGCGGCGATGGACACGGTCACCGAGGCGCGCCTCGCTATCGTCATGGCGCAGGAGGGCGGGATCGGGATTCTGCACAAAAACATGCCTCCCGAAAAGCAGGCCGAGGAAGTGGCCAGGGTCAAGCGTTTCGAGAGCGGCATCGTCAAAGATCCGATCGTGATTTCGCCGGAGATGCGGGTCGCCGATGTGCTGGCGTTGACACAGAAACACAAATTTTCGGGACTGCCGGTGGTCGATCACGGTCGCGTCGTCGGCATCGTCACCAACCGCGATCTGCGCTTTGAAACGCGCCTCGATCAGCCCGTCGCCAACATCATGACGCCAGGAGATCGGCTGGTGACGGTCAAGGAAGGCTCCGATCTCGACACCGCCAAGCGGCTGATGCACGAGCACCGGCTGGAGCGCGTGCTGGTGGTCAACGATGCGATGGAGTTGCGCGGCCTGATCACCGTCAAGGACATTCTGAAATCTTCCGAATACCCCAACGCCTGCAAAGACACGCTGGGGCGTTTGCGTGTCGGCGCCGCCATCGGCGTCGCGCCCGACAACGAATTCCGCGCCGCGCTGCTGGTGGAAGCCGGGGTTGACGTGATCGTCGTCGATACCGCGCACGGCCATTCGCAGGGTGTGCTCGACCGCGTTGCCTGGGTCAAAAAACGTTTCCCGCACATCGAAGTGATCGGCGGCAACATCGCCACCCGCGCCGCCGCTCAGGCGCTCGCCGACCACGGCGCCGACGCGGTGAAAGTCGGTATCGGGCCGGGTTCGATCTGCACCACGCGAATCGTCGCCGGTGTCGGCGTGCCGCAAATCTCCGCGATCCTCTACGCCTGCGAAGCCGCCGGAAAAGCCGGTATTCCGGTGATTGCCGACGGCGGTATCCGCTACTCCGGCGATATCGCCAAAGCGATTGCCGCTGGCGCTTCGTCGGTGATGCTGGGTAGCCTGTTCGCCGGCGCCGAAGAAGCGCCGGGCGACATCGAACTTTATCAAGGGCGTTCGTACAAGAGCTACCGCGGGATGGGTTCGCTCGGCGCGATGCAGCAAGGCAGTTCCGACCGCTATTTTCAGGAATTGGAAAAAGGCGATCCCGCCGCCGCGCAAAAGCTCGTGCCCGAAGGCATCGAAGGTCGCGTACCGTACAAAGGACCGTTGACCAGCATCATCCACCAACTGATGGGCGGCGTGCGCGCCGCGATGGGCTACTGCGGCTGCGGCGACATCGACGCCTTGCGGACACGCGCCGCGTTCGTCGAAATCACTTCGGCGGGCATGCGCGAATCGCACGTCCACGATGTGCAAATCGTCAAAGAAGCGCCCAATTATCGGATGGGGGGGTAACGCCTGCCGTTCTGAAGCGCGAAGCAAAACAATTCCTCTCCCCTCTCCCGCTTGCGGGAGAGGGGTAAGGGGAGAGGGAAACAACTTTTAATTCTCAAACCCTATCATGTCCCACCACACCCACCACGCCAGAATCCTGATCCTCGATTTCGGTTCGCAAGTCACCCAACTCATCGCCCGCCGCTTGCGCGAAACGCATGTCTATTGCGAAGTCCATCCGTTCGATGTCTCCGATGATTTCGTCCGCGACTTCGCGCCGAAAGGCATCATTCTTTCCGGCAGCCCGGAAAGCGTCACCGAAAAAGATTCGCCGCGCGCGCCCGAAGCCGTATGGACGCTGGGCGTTCCCGTACTCGGCATCTGCTACGGCATGCACGCGATGACGATACAACTCGGCGGCAACGTTTCGCCGGGCGATGTGCGCGAATTCGGTTACGCCGAACTGCGCGCCCGCAACCACTCCGCGTTGCTGCGCGACATCCAGGATCGCAGCAACGCCGAAGGCCACGGCCTGCTCGATGTCTGGATGAGCCACGGCGACAAAGTCGCCGAACTGCCGCCCGGCTTCGCCATCATCGGCACCTCGCAGAATTGCCCGATCGCCGCCATCGGCGACGAAACGCGCCGCTTCTACGGCGTGCAATTCCATCCCGAAGTCACCCACACCCAACAAGGCGCGGCAATTCTGTCGCGTTTCGCGCACGACATTTGCGGTTGCGGCGAAGACTGGACAATGAAAACCTACGCCGAAGAATCCGTTGCCGCGATCCGCGAACACGTCGGTGACGAAGAAGTGCTGCTTGGACTGTCCGGCGGCGTCGATTCCTCCGTCGTCGCCGCGCTGCTCCACCGCGCCATCGGCGACAAATTGACCTGCGTCTTTGTCGATCACGGTCTGTTGCGCCTGAACGAAGCCGAACAAGTGATGCGCACCTTCCAAAAAAACATGGGCGTGCGCGTCATCCACATCAACGCCGCCGACGAATTCCTCTCGGCGTTGCACGGCGAAGCCGACCCCGAAAAAAAACGCAAAATCATCGGCAGAATTTTCATCGACGTCTTCCAGCGCGAAGCGGCGAAACTGCCGAACGCCCGCTGGCTCGCGCAAGGCACCATCTATCCTGACGTGATCGAATCAGCCGGCGCCAAAACCAAAAAAGCGCACACCATCAAATCGCACCACAACGTCGGCGGCCTGCCCGAAACCCTGCACCTGAAATTGCTCGAACCGCTGCGCGACCTCTTCAAAGACGAAGTGCGCGAACTGGGCGTCACCCTCGGCCTTCCGCACGAAATGGTTTACCGCCACCCGTTCCCCGGCCCCGGCCTCGGCGTCCGCATCCTCGGCGCGATCAACGACCGCAAACACATCGAACTGCTGCAACGCGCCGACGCGATTTTCATCGAAGAACTTCGCAACACCCTCGCCGACGATGGCCGCAATTGGTACGACAACGTTGCCCAGGCGTTCGTTGTTTTCCTGCCGGTGCGCTCCGTCGGCGTGATGGGCGATGGTCGCACCTACGAACACGTCGTCGCGCTGCGCGCCGTCCAAACCACCGACTTCATGACCGCCCACTGGGCGCCGCTGCCGCATGATCTGCTGGCGCGCACCAGCACCCGCATCATCAACGAAGTGCGCGGCATCAACCGCGTCGTTTACGATATTTCAGGAAAACCGCCGGCGACGATTGAGTGGGAGTAAATTCAACTACCGAGGATTTCTCGGTAACTCAACAAGTTGGCAGAGGAATAAAGTAGTAGCGTAATCCCGGCACCGTATTCTCCCCTCTCCCGCATGCGGAAGAGGGGAACATTTTTCTTCGCGGCTTCGCGGCTTCGCGCCCTCGCGTGAGACCGACCCGTCGCGGTTCACTTCGCTTCGCGCAGAATGACGATTTTTTCTTTGCGTTCTATGCAGTCTTTGCGGTTAATTTTTTCTGGATTGCTTCGCTTCGCTCGCAATGACGCATTTCTGATTTCTGACATCTGTTCTCTGACCTCTGAACCCCAACCTCCAAACAATCACGGCCGCCGCCAGCGTTGCAAGCAGGTGTTTCAATGTGTGTCCGCTGACCACATGCAGGTTGTCGAACAACACGCTGTCGCCAAGTTCAGCCACTTTCGCCAGCACATAAAAACCAATCGCCCATAGAAACGCTTTCTGATCGGCGACGGGTACGCGATGCGCTCTCTGCCACAGCGGAATCAGCACCAGCGGCAGGCATTGCAAAAGAAGGTAAGGCCGCAAATCGTCCTGTCCGTATTCGCCGGTCACGACCCACCAGGCAACGCTGACGGTTGCGATGATGCCCAGCGCCGCCATCGCTGCCCATCCCTCATCCGAACGATGCGTTTCGCAGCGCACCGCTGCCAACAAACCGGCGCACATCAGCGCAATCGGCAAACGATCCCAGATCAATCGGAAGTTGTCCGGCTCCCAATGGTAAAACGCCGAACCGGCGGCGGTTCCGATCAAGGCCAGCAGGAAAAGCAGGTATCCCGGCCAGCCTCGGCTGAGTTGCGGATGATGACGCTGCGGAATCAGCCGGATAAGCCCCCACAAGCCTACGAGCGCCAGGCCGAGATTCGACCACACGTCCGCGCCGCGCAGCACGCCCCCTATCACGCGCTGATCGGCAAAATCATGGTAACCCGGCGGCTGGCTGATCGGTCCATAGACGTAAAGCACGGCGATCATCGTCGCCACCAGCAGCGGCGGCGCCCACAAAAGCCATTCCGAAGAGATCACTCGACGCTTGCGATCAGAAAAAGAAATAACATGAGACATAACACCTCCATCACAAAGTAACGCAGGAAGGATGACGCAACGGCGCTATTTTTGAAACCAAAAAAGAAAAAAGTGCATTACAATGCTTCCAAAGCATTATTTATTGATACTTTTTCGGAAGGTTTTTTTATGGAAGGCGGAACCACCCAAATCGCTCACCTTTTCCTGACGATCAAGCGCGAGTTAAAAGCGCGCAATCTGACGTACCGCGATATTGCCCGTCTGCTGGAAACGTCCGAGGCCAGCGTCAAACGCTGGTTCTCCCTGCGCCGCATTTCGCTGGAGCAGCTTGTCGCCATCGCGGACTTGCTCGGTCTCACGCTCGCCGAACTGATGCAGGAGGCCGCGACGTATGAACCGCCTTTGCGTTCGTTGACGCTCGAACAGGAAAAAGCGTTGATGGCCGACACCCGGCTCTTTCTGGTGGCCGCATGCGTGATGAACCATTGGACGCTGACCGATATCGTCGCCAAATACGACATCAGTGAGACGCAATGTATCAAACACCTGCTCATGCTTGACCGCTTGCGAGTGATTGATTTTCTGCCGCAAAACCGTGTGCGCCTGCGTATCGCGCGTGATTTTGCCTGGCAGGAAAACGGCCCGATCAGCCGCTTCTTTCAGCAACAGGGTTTGCGTGATTTTCTGGAAAGCTCCTTCAAAGCGCCTTATGAAACATCCGCGTTCACCCACGCGATGCTTACTCCGGCCGCTAATACGCAGTTTCAGTCCCAGTTGAAACGGTTGCGGAAAAGTTTTGCCGATCTGCACGAAGAAAGCCTTGCCGCGCCACTCAACGAACGGCACGGCGTCGGCTTCTTTTTCGCTTTGCGCGAATGGGAACCGCAAGAATTTACGGCGTTGAAAAAGAAATGAACCACGAAAAACACGAAGATCACAAAAAATCCTTTGTGTTCTTTGCGGTAAAAAACCTTCGGAAAACCCATGAAAAAATTCTCAACGTTTCTCATCGCTGCTGCCGCTGTTCCGCTGGCTGTCTTGGCTTCGTTGACAGGATGTGCGCTGCGCGAATTCGGGCAAGCGCCGAAAGATGTTTCCTCCTATGAAAACCTGCCCTATTTCGCGGACGGAAAGTTTCGCAACCTGGAAGGAGACACACCGTTTTACCCGGATCGTGTGCGCGGCGGAAAGCCCAGCAGGTATCGCCACCTCTTCCCAAGCCCCAACGCTCCGGAAGTTCCGTTGCCCATCGTCAAGCTCGACAAAAACGCTTTTGCGGAAACGCCTGAAGAATTGGCAGTGACCTGGCTGGGACACGCTTCCCTCATCATTGAACTGGAAGGAAAGCGTTTCTTGGTTGATCCGATTTTTGACAACGCCGCACCGATCCCTTTTGCGGTGCCGCGCTACGTCCCTCCCCCGCTCAAGCGCAAGGAATTGCCGTTGCCTGATGTTGTGTTGATCACGCACGATCATTACGACCACCTGGAATACGCCACCATCCGCCATTTCAAAGATAAGGAAACGCTTTTCATCGTGCCGCTTGGCGTGGGTTCGCATCTTCTCAAATGGGGCGTTCCTCCGGAAAAAATCCGCGAACTCGGCTGGAGCGATGAATTCAGTGAAAACGGTATCCGCATCGTTGCGGAACCTGCCGTTCATTTCTCCGCCCGCACCTGGTCCTCACGCAACGATACGTTGTGGGCCAGCTATGTTTTGAAGGGAAATCAGCGACAGGTTTTCATCAGCGGCGACACCGGATACAGCGAACACTTCCGCGACATCGGCGCAAAACACGGCCCCTTTGACATCGCTTTTTTTGAAATCGACGCCTGGAATCCCGGCTGGCCCAAGTCGCACCTCTTTCCGGCGGAAGTCATTCGCGCTTACCACGACGTTCGAGCTGCATCGCTGATGCCCGTTCACTGGGGCGTTTTTGATCTCGCCCTGCACCCCTGGGACGAATCCATTCGTATGGTTGCTGCGCTGGCAGACGAGGACGGCAACGTCAACCTGATCACGCCACGGATGGGACAAAAATGGATTCCAGGAACAACAACAGTTTCACGCTGGTGGGAAAACCTTCCTGGCATCAACAACCTGAATCTTCCAGCGCCGTAGGCTGGGATGAAGCGTAGCGTAATCCCAGCGTTTTGCCTTTTCGACGGAAGCTGGGATTTCACTTCGTTCCATCCCAGCCTACGGCACTGATTCCTGACCTCTGACCTCTGATCCCTGAAACTTACCCCGCTTGCAACGGATACAGTTTCCAGTCTCCGCCTTTCAGCGAGCGCAATCCTTCCACCGCCGCCATCGCACCGGAGATGGTGGTGCAATACGGAATGTTGTTGGCCAGCGCCGTGATGCGGATCAACCGCGAGTTGGCAATCGCCGTTCGCGTTTCTTCGACGGTAGTGAACACCATCGCAATCTCGCCGCTCTTTATCATATCGACGATGTGCGGACGGCTCTCTTTGAGTTTGTTGACAGTGGCCACTTCGATGCCGGCGGCGCGAATCGCTTCGGCGGTGCCGTGCGTCGCCACCAGCGTATAACTGCCCATCGCCGTCAACATTTGTGCGATTTTCACGGCGCGCGTTTTGTCGCCATCCTTGACGGTGAACAACACGGTGCCGCTGTCGGGCAGGCGAACGCCCGCCGCCAACTGCGCCTTGAACAACGCTTCGCCGAAGGTCTCGCCGATTCCCATCACTTCGCCGGTCGAGCGCATTTCCGGCCCCAGCACCGGATCGACGCCGAGGAATTTGCGAAACGGGAACACGGCTTCCTTGACGCTGATTCGTTTCGGCATCACTTCTTTGAGAACGCCTTGCGCTTTCAATGTTTTTCCGGACATGCAACGCGCCGCGATTTTCGCCAGCGGCAATCCTGTCGCTTTGGAAACGAACGGCACGGTGCGCGAGGCGCGCGGATTGACTTCGAGAACGTAAATCACGTCACCGTCCGCGGTCTGTTGAATCGCAAATTGCACATTCATCAAACCGACCACATTGAGCGCCTTCGCCATCGCTCGCGTTTGCGCCTTCATTTCTTCCACAGTCGCCGCCGACAGCGAATACGGCGGCAACGCGCACGCCGAATCGCCGGAATGCACGCCCGCCTGTTCGATGTGTTCCATCACACCGCCGATGAACACGGTCTCGCCATCAGCGATACAGTCAACGTCGCACTCAATCGCGTCGTCGAGAAAACGATCCAGAAGCACCGGCGAATCGGGCGACACGGTGACCGCTTCGCGCATGTAGCGTTCGAGATCGCGCGCCTCATGCACAATTTCCATCGCGCGACCGCCCAACACATACGACGGACGCACCACCAGCGGATAACCGATGGATTCGGCGCAACGCAGCGCTTCCGCTTCTGTCCGCGCCGTGGCGTTCGGCGGTTGTTTCAAGCCGAGCTTGTGCAACAGTTGCTGGAAACGTTCGCGGTCTTCGGCGGCGTCGATGCTTTGCGGCGACGTGCCGATCACCGGCACGCCATGCGCCTCAAGCGCCAGCGCCAGTTTCAACGGCGTTTGTCCACCGAATTGCACGATCACGCCTTCCGGCTTTTCAAGCTCGACGATTTCGAGCAAGTCCTCAAGCGTCAACGGCTCAAAATACAATCGGTCGGACGTATCGTAATCGGTCGATACGGTTTCCGGATTGCAGTTGATCATGATCGTTTCAAAACCGTCCTCGCGCAACGCCATCGCCGCATGAACGCAGCAATAATCGAACTCGATACCTTGCCCGATCCGGTTCGGCCCACCGCCCAGCACCATGATCTTGCGCCGTCCACTCGGTTGCGCTTCACAAGCGGCGTGCGTTTGTCCGTACAACGGAATTTCATAAGTCGAATACAGATACGCCGTGCTGCTGGCGAACTCCGCCGCGCAGGTATCGACGCGCTTGTAAACCGGTCTGACACCCAGCGACAAACGTTTCTCGCGCACCGCCGCCGGTGTGGTTTTCAACAACTTCGCCAACCGCCTGTCGGAAAAACCCATGCCTTTCAACACGCGCATTTCCTTTTCGGACAACGCGTCGAGCGTGTGCGCCGTCAGCCGCGTCTCCATCGTGATGATTTCTTCGATCTGCGACAGGAACCAGGGGTCGATGGCTGTTTCTCTATGAATTTCGTCGAACGGTATTCCCACACGGAACGCATCGGCCACATACCACAACCGCATCGGCCCCGCTTCGCTCATCTGCTTGATGATGTCGTCGCGGTCTTTCGACTGTTCGTCGAAACCGTCAACACCGACCTCCAGCCCGCGCAACGCTTTTTGCAACGATTCCTGAAACGTCCGCCCCATCGCCATCACTTCGCCGACCGACTTCATCTGCGTGGTCAAACGCGGATCGGCTTCGCGGAATTTTTCAAACGCGAAACGCGGCACCTTGGTGACCACGTAATCAATCGTCGGCTCGAACGATGCCGGAATGGCGCCGCCGGTGATATCGTTTTTCAGTTCGTCGAGCGTATAGCCGACCGCCAGCTTGGCGGCGATTCTGGCAATCGGAAAACCCGTCGCCTTCGATGCCAGCGCCGATGAACGCGACACCCGCGGATTCATTTCAATCACAATCAACCGACCGTCTTTCGGACTCACCGCAAACTGCACGTTGGAGCCGCCGGTATTGACACCGATCTCGCGCAGGATCGCAAACGACGCGCTGCGCATGATCTGATATTCCTTGTCGGTCATCGTCTGCGCCGGCGCGATCGTGATCGAATCGCCGGTGTGAATTCCCATCGGATCGAGATTTTCAATCGAACACACAATGATGCAGTTGTCGGCGCAGTCGCGGACGACTTCCATCTCAAACTCTTTCCAACCGAGCAGTGATTCTTCGATCAACAACTCGCGCGTCGGCGACAGATCCAATCCGCGCTGACAGATTTCCTGAAATTCTTCCGGGTTGTACGCCACGCCGCCACCTGTGCCACCGAGCGTGAACGATGGCCGGATGATCACCGGATAGCCGCTGCCGTTCGTCACCTGCGCAATGTTGCGTTGTACCGCCTGCGCTTCTTCCAGCGAATGGGCAATACCGGAACGCGCCGATTGCAGGCCGATCTTTTCCATCGCTTCCTTGAAACGTTGGCGGTCTTCGGCCTTGTCGATCGCATCGGGCGACGCGCCGATCAATTCGCAACCGTATTTTTCGAGCAATCCGCGACGGTGCAGATCGAGCGCCGCATTCAACGCGGTCTGACCACCCATCGTCGGCAGAATCGCGTCGGGCTTTTGTTCGGCAAGAATGCGTTCGAGCACTTCAACGGTGATCGGCTCGATGTAGGTCACATCGGCCATTTCCGGATCGGTCATGATCGTCGCCGGATTGCTGTTCACCAGAATCACGCGATAACCTTCTTCGCGCAGCGCCTTGCACGCTTGCACGCCGGAGTAATCGAATTCGCACGCCTGGCCGATAACGATCGGGCCGGCGCCGATGATGAGAATGCTGTGAATGTCGGTTCTTTTGGGCATGAGAGTCTCGGATCAGGCGTGCGCCATCAGGTCGATGAAATGGTCAATGAAATGGTCGAAGAGCGGCGTAATGTCGCGCGGCCCGGGCGATGCTTCGGGGTGTCCCTGAAAACTGAACGCCGGTCGATCGGTGTAACGCAATCCCTGCAGCGAACCATCGAACAGCGATACATGCGTCGCCTGCACATTCGGCGGCAAGGTTTTCGCATCCACCGCAAAGCCGTGGTTTTGCGACGTGATGAAAACCCGTTTGCTTTCGAGTTCCTGCACCGGATGATTCCCGCCGTGATGGCCGAATTTCATTTTGTACGTCGATGCGCCCGCCGCCAGCGCCATGATTTGGTGGCCGAGGCAAATGCCGAACATCGGTTTGCCGCGCGCGATCAAGGTGCGCGCCGCTTCAATCGCGTAGCCGCACGGCGCCGGATCGCCCGGCCCGTTCGACAGAAACACACCGTCGGGCTGCATCGCCAGCACGTCTTCGGCGCTGGTTTGCGCCGGCACCACGGTCAGTTTGCAACCGTGCGATGCCAGAATTCGCAGAATGTTGCGCTTGACGCCGAAATCGTACGCCACCACATGAAAACGCGGCGAAAGCATCCGCCCGTAGCCCTTCTCCGGCTCCCAGGCGGTTTCGTCCCAGGTATAAGGTTTCTTCGTCGAAATGATTTGCGCCAAGTCCACGCCGGACAAGCCGCGAAATGTCCGCGCTTTTTCGAGCGCCGCCGTCGGCGTCGCCTGCGCGCCGGCCATCACACATCCCGGCTGCGCGCCATGTTCGCGCAAATGCTGCGTCAGGTGGCGGGTGTCGATTCCGGCGATGGCGACTTTCGCGTGTTCCCGCAAATAATCGACCAGCGTCTGCGTCATCCGGTGGTTCGACGCGCGGTTCGGCACGTCCTTGACGATCAAGCCCGCCGCGTAAGGACGATCGCCCTCAACGTCTTCGGGATTGACGCCGACGTTCCCGATATGCGGATACGTCAGCGTGACAAGCTGCTGCGCATAACTCGGATCGGTCAGAATTTCCTGATAGCCGGTCGTTGCCGTGTTGAACACGACCTCGCCGACCGCCTCGCCGTCAGCACCGACGCTGACGCCTTCATAAACAGTGCCATCCGCCAGCGCCAGAAAAGCCGGTGTCGAAGGCGGCAACAAAGAAGATTGTGGAGAAGATAAAGACATGTCGCTTCACTTTCGTAACGCTCACACCCACTCGCCGCCTCTCATCGCGTGAGAGCGAAAGTCCATGAGCATAATTCAGGAGTCGGAAAAGGATATTGTAGCCGTTGCCTTGCGAATTGCGTCAACTTTCCTCTGGTATGTTTTCCGTTCAGCCCGCTCTATAATCCTGAACCATGAGAACCGCCCCGCCCTCTCAATCCCGTCATTCCCGCGATGCGCGCTGACCGCAACCATTTTCCGCTGGCGCTGGCGCTGCTCTACGCGCTGTGCATCGTCTATGCCAGCCTTTACCCGTTCATTCGCTGGGAAATCCCGCTGCCGGGAACGCCTTACTGGCTGTTCGGGGCTGGTCGTTTTTACCGCGCCGATTTCATCGTCAACTTTTTCGCCTACCTGCCATTCGGCCTCTTCATCGGCCTTGCCGGCCACCGATACCGCCTGTTGCGAGCGGCGATTTTCGGCGCGCTGCTGTCGCTGGCGATGGAATCGTGCCAATGGCTGATGCCGCCGCGCAGCGCCGATCTCTACGATTTTCTCGCCAATACCGCCGGCGCAGCCTCCGGCGGCGCCATCGCCTGGGGGTTGGCGGTGTTGTCACCGTTGCGCGAAGCGCTTTACCGCTGGCGCGCGCTGTTCCTCCCCGGCTGGCTGGGCGATTTCGGGCTGGCGCTGCTCGTTTTCTGGCTGGCGGCACAGACCAATCCCGCCATTCCCCTGTTCTCGATCGTCCTCGATCCGACGATTTTTGCCGCCGTCCTGCCCGACAACACCGTCCCGTTTGCCGATGCCCGCTGGTCGATGTTGGCGGAAATCGTCACCGGCGCTTTCCAGATTTCCGGCATCGGCCTGTTCGCGGCCTTGCTGGTGCGCGACCGCCGCCACGCCGTACTGACGGCGGTATTGATCATCCTGGCCGCGTTCCTGCTGAAAAACATCGCGGTGTGGCTCACCCTCAGCGAGACCGCGCGCGCCCATTATCTTGGCCGCACCGCGACATGGGTGGCGCTGCTGCTGGGGTTTTTGCTGCTTTACGCTTTTTTCACCTTGTCGCGCCCGAAAGCCGTCACCGTCTGCGCCGTCATCCTGCTGTCCTCGTTGCTCGCGCCGCTGCTGCTGCCCGACCTTCTGAGCGCGCGCATGCCTTCCTCCCTGTTCAACGACCGCTACACGCACCTGCTGCACTTCGACGGCCTGACCCGCACCATCCTTCTGATGTGGCCGCTGGCCGCCGGAATCTGGCTGTTCTTCCTGGCCGGACGACCGCGCTGGGGGGATCAGGAATCAGAGGTCAGGGATTAGGGATCAGAAAAAATTTAACCGCAAAGAGCGCAGAGAATAATTTTCACGCGGAGAAAAATAATCGTCATTCTGCGCGGCGCGAAGCGTAGTCGCAGAATCCATAAAAAAAAGCCGCCTCACGCGAAGGCGCGGAGAAAAAAGCCCCCTTTCCAAAGGGGGTGTCGGCGAAGCCGACGGGGGTTTGCCCCTTCCCCCGCTTGCGGGGGAAGGTGATCCGCAAGCGGGAGAGAGACGTTTTTTCTCCGCGTCTCCGCGTGAGAATCATTCTTTGCGCCCTTTGCGTTCTTTGCGGTTGAACTCTTTTCTGATCCCTAATCCCTGACCTCTGATCCCTGTTTCCGTCGCGCGATCCACTTGCCGATGCCCAGCACCAGGAGCACGCCGACGATGGCGGCAAAATATTTGCTGTATTTTTGTAATTCGGTCGGCCAGTCGGTGGTGAAGGGTTGCAGCGCCACATCGCCGATCAGCATGCCGCCGCCGACCCAGCCGAGCAGTGCGCCGCCCAGCAGGATGACGACCGGAAAGCGGTCGAGCAGCCACAACACAAAGCGGCTGCCCCAGACGACGATGGGCACACTGATCAGAATGCCGAAAACCGCCAGCCCGAAGTGGCCTTGCGCAGCGGCGGAGACGGCGATCACGTTGTCGAGGCTCATCACGGCGTCGGCGATCACAATGGTTTTGATCGCGCCGATCAGATGCGTACTGCCGGTGACGGTGGCTTCGTTATGGTGGTCGTTGTCAGGCTGGATCAATTTGATGCCGATCCAGAAGAGTAATAAGGCGCCCACGATTTTCAGGAAAGGGATATTCAGTAATTGCAGCGCAAAGAAAATCAGGATGAGGCGCAACGCCACGGCGCCGAAAACGCCCCAGAAAATGCCGAGGCGGCGTTGTTGGGGCGGCAGACGACGGCAGGCCAGCGCGATCACGATGGCGTTGTCGCCGCCGAGCAGGATGTCGATGGCGATGATTTGCAGAACGGCGGTGATGAAGACCGCGTTAAGTCCGATTTCCAAAGTGGTGTTTCCTGACAGGTTATTTCACGACAAACAAAGTATATCCGCTCGTTTCGTCTTGTTCACAAACACCCTCTCCCCCACCCCTCTCCCGCTTGCGGGAGAGGGGAATTGTTCAGGCGCTTTGCGCGTTGCGTTTTCTTTTCCGCCATCGCGGGAGAGCTTCTTGGCTTGTGGCGAGATCGGCGGCTCGGTGATGCTTCCCTCTCCCGCAAGCGGGAGAGGGGTGGGGGAGAGGGTCGTCGTATTATGAGAAATCATCATGCGAGCGAATAAGGAAATAAATAGAAAAGAGGCTTCAGCATAACACCGAAGCCCCTTTTTGTCTGAACCCATCCCCATCCCAACCTTCCCCCCGATCAAAACCACTTCGGGGGAAGGGGGCAGAGAGCATCAATTTTCTTCAGATTCCGGTGCACCTTCTTCGTCGGCGGCGGCTTTCATCGACAGGCGGATTTTGCCTTTTTCGTCGGCTTCAAGCACTTTGACGCGGACGGCCTGACCTTCTTTCAGGTAATCGGAAACCTGGTTGACGCGCTCTCTGGCGATCTGCGAAATGTGCAGCAGGCCATCGCGTCCCGGCAGCACTTGAACGATCGCGCCGAAATCGAGCAGGCGCAAAACGGTGCCTTCGTAAACTTTGCCGATTTCGACTTCGGCGGTGATTTCTTCGATTCGTTTACGCGCGACATTACAGGCTTCGGCGTTGACCGACGAGATGGTGACCATGCCGTCGTCGGTGATGTCGATGATGGTGCCGGTTTCTTCGGTCAGCGCACGAATAACAGCGCCACCTTTGCCGATCACGTCGCGGATTTTTTCCGGATTGATCTTGAAGGTCATCATGCGCGGCGCGTGCTGCGAAATTTCGGTGCGCGAATGCGGCAACGCTTGTTGCATCAGACCGAGAATGTGCATCCGGCCTTCGCATGCCTGCGACAGCGCAACAGCCATGATGTCTTTGGTGATGCCCTGGATTTTGATGTCCATTTGCAGCGCGGTGACGCCTTTGGTCGTGCCCGCGACTTTGAAGTCCATGTCGCCGAGGTGATCTTCGTCGCCGAGGATGTCGGTCAGCACGGCGAAGCGGCTGCCTTCTTTGATCAGTCCCATTGCGATACCGGCGACGTGTGCTGCTGTCGGCACGCCGGCGTCCATCAGCGCGAGGCTGCCGCCGCACACCGAGGCCATCGACGAGGAGCCGTTCGATTCGGTGATTTCGGAGACGACGCGCATCGAATACGAAAAATCAGCCGCCGATGGCAGCACGTTGACCAGCGCGCGTTTGGCAAGACGACCATGACCGATTTCGCGGCGCTTCGGCGAACCGACGCGGCCGGTTTCGCCGGTGGCGTAGGGCGGCATGTTGTAGTGCAGCATGAAGCGGTCGCGGTATTCGCCTTGCAGCGCGTCGATGATTTGTTCGTCGCGCGCGGTGCCGAGCGTGGCGACGACCAGCGCCTGCGTTTCGCCGCGCGTGAACAGCGCTGAACCGTGGGTGCGCGGCAGTACGCCGGTGCGAATGGTGATCGGGCGCACGGTGCGGGTGTCGCGTCCGTCGATACGCGGTTCACCGGCCAGAATCTGGCTGCGAACGATTTTGGATTCCAGATCGAACAGAATTTGCGCGACGTGCGCGGCCAGCGCGGGGTCTTCATCGGCGCCGCACGCGGTCTGCGTTTTGGCGGCGATTTCAGAGAGGCGCTGCGAGCGTTGCGATTTTGAGCGAAGCCCATACGCTTCGCGCAGTTCGGCTTCGGCCATCGACGTCACTTTGTCGATCAGCGGTTGGTCTTTCTGCGGCGGCTGCCAGTCCCACAACGGTTTGCCGGCTTCTTCGACGAGGCTGTGAATCAGATCGATCGCGGCCTGCTGTTGCTGATGCCCGAACACCACGGCGCCCAGCATCACTTCTTCGGAGAGTTCTTTCGCTTCCGACTCGACCATCAACACGGCGGCTTCCGTACCGGCAACGACGAGATCGAGATCCGACTGCGGCAAATCGCTCTTGTCGGGATTCAGTACATACTGGCCGTCGATGTAGCCGACGCGCGCGGCGCCGATCGGACCGTTGAACGGAATGCCGGCAATCGCCAGCGCCGCCGAAGCGCCGATCATCGCCGGAATATCGGGATCGATTTCAGGATCGACCGACATCACGGTGGCCACGATTTGCACTTCGTTGTAGAAACCGTCCGGGAAAAGCGGACGGAGCGGACGGTCGATCAGGCGACAGGTCAGCGTTTCTTTTTCAGACGGGCGGCCTTCGCGCTTGAAAAAACCGCCGGGGATTTTGCCCGCGGCGTAGGTCTTTTCCTGATAATCGACGGTCAACGGGAAAAAATCCTGACCGGGTTTGGCCGACTTGGCGGCAACGACCGCGACCAGAACGGCGGTTTCGCCGAGGCTGGCCAAAACGGCGCCGGTGGCCTGACGGGCGATTTCGCCGGTTTCCAGTGTCAGCGTGTGGCTACCGTAGGCGATAGACTTCTTGATGGGAGCATTCATGTGATAACCCTTGAAATAAAAAATGACCGTGCACGAAGGTGGACGGTCATTCGGTTAAGCAAAATAATCGGCAGTAAGACGTCGAAAAACAGAACGGGCGGCACAACCCGCGTCGGGAAAAAGACACGGAGAATGCGTCGGAACCGTCCGACAGGGATTCACTTGCGCAACCCGAGTTTTTCGATCAGTGATTTGTAGCTGTCGGCATCGCGCGATTTCAGATAATCGAGCAATTTGCGACGGCGCGATACCATGCGAAGCAAGCCGCGGCGGGAGTGGTGATCCTTGACGTGATCCTTGAAGTGTCCATTCAACCCGTTGATGCGCGCGGTGAGCAACGCGACTTGAACTTCGGGAGAGCCGGTGTCTCCTGAAGCGCGTTGAAAACCTGTAATGATTTTTGCTTTTTCCTGAACCGAAACGGCCATAGCTATTATCCTTTCGCCTACTTGAAGCGTGTCATGTGGTCTCTAAAAAAGGCCATCATTATAGCCCAGAAAGCCGGAGAAAACCTTTTGTTTTCATCGGGAATTTCATATTCTCCCCTCGCCCGCTTGCGGGCAGGTAGGACGGCGGGAAAAAAAAAAGACGTTCGCATGGAAGCTGCGCGGAGGCGCGGGTTTGAAGCCCTGCCTTTCGAGGGTATAAGTATTTACACACCTCCAAGCGCCGCAGGCGCGTAACCCTAAAAACCTCAGTTGGACGTGCTCGCCAGTGCTGCGCCCGCTGTGTCAGGCAAGGCGCGACGACGACGCGGGCTGCCACCCCGCGAGGAGGAGCAACGCAGAATGGCGCAGCGGGCGTCGTGCTGGTGAGCGCGTAGCGCACTCACCCAATGGATGAATGGTAAAAAAGGCTTCAAAGCAAGCTACCATGCGGTTTTCCATAGGTTTCAAGCGGTCAACTGAGGTTATTAGGGTAACATGAGTAACCGTCGATGGAGCGCGAGCATAGCGAGCGCGGAACCGGCGGGTGGTGTCCGAACTGACCCTCAGCCCTGCAAGGGCTGAATAAGGTCTGTCGTTCAGCCCCTGCAGGGCTGGATGCGAGTAGGGTGTTCTTCCCGCCGGTTCCGCTCGCTGCGCTCGCTACACCGGCGGTTACTCACATCATGCCCCTCCGGGGCAAAACGGCGGTACGTCATGCGGGATTCTATGACTACGCGCTGAATGACATCAGAAAGTCAAACAACAAGCCGCAGCGGACGCAACGCGCCTTCACGAACTTCGGCGACGCCGAGAAATTTCCCTCCCCTCTCCCCCTGCGGGAGAGGGGTTGGGGGAGAGGGGGCTGAAACCCCATCCCCACCCCAACCCTCCCGCCCCTCTCTACCGGCCTCTCTCCCACAAGGGAGAGAGGAAGGAAATGCCTCCCCTCTCCCGCTTTCCGCGGGAGAGGGGCAGGGGGAGAGGGATGGAAGGGGAGAGCTTTCCTTGCCCCCTTTTGAAAGGGGGTGTCCGTCGGAGACGGACGGGGGTTTCTCGGGGTCGCCTCCCTCGCAATGGGGGGAAAAAACCGCATAAACCGCCTGATCCGGAACGGAAAGCGCCGCGACATCGCGCAGCGCCAACCGTTGTCCCTGGCTGAAACGGCCAGCCGCCGCCGGGTCAAGATCGGCGCGAGGCAAAGACCGAACCAGCGTTTCCGTCGGCAACAGACAAGCCATCCGTTCGGCATCGGACGCGGCGGTCAACCCTTCCAGCGTGTGCGCCGAGGCCATCGAAAACAGCCCGCTTTGCAAACGACGCAGCGCGGTCAGATGCGCGCCGCAGCCCAGCGCCGCGCCGAGGTCTTCGGCCAGCGTCCGAATGTAGGTGCCTTTGCTGACATGCGCGTCGATCACGAGAACCGGCGGCGCGAAGTCGATCAGGCGCAGCGCGTGAATTTCAATCGTGCGCGCTTCGCGCGGAATCTCGACACCGGCGCGGGCGTATTCGTAGTAAGCGCGTCCCTGGTATTTGAGCGCGGCATGGCGCGGCGGAATCTGTGGCTGAACGCCGTGAAAACGGGTGAGCGCATGCTCCACGGCAGCAGGATCCACTTGCGCGATTTCGCGCGTTTCAACAATGTCGCCCTCAGGATCGCCGGTGGTGGTCGTCACCCCCAGACGCAACGTCGCGCGGTAGGTTTTGTCGGCGTCGAGAACGAAGCGCGAGAATTTGGTCGCTTCACCGAAACACAGCGGCAACAAACCAGACGCGAACGGATCGAGCGTTCCCATGTGCCCGCCTTTTTCGGCCTGAAACAAGCGACGGGCTTTTTGCAGCGCCGCGTTCGACGACATCCCGACAGGCTTGTCGAGCAGCAGAACACCATCAACGCGACGCCAGGAACGAGGAGGAGATGTTTTCATAGAGGGGTAGCTTTTTAACCTGCGACTCGGACTACGCCAGCGTTGCCTTGTAAGCTGTCCTTGTATTGTTTATGCTGAGTTTGTTTTTCATGAAATACATTCTATTACAGACGCCATAACAGTGATGGGATTTGATTTTGAATAGGCGATTAACGTTAAACGCCAATAAGTTAAAAAAAGGTGCAAAAACTATTGACAATATTACAAGTAGGTGAGACATTGTCTCCAGTGTCATTTTTCTTAGTGGCTTTAGCGAGAAGCGAAGATGCGTTCTTATCCATCAATCTTCAGGTTGTCACTACTTATAGCGAGTATTTTATCTATTCTTGCTTATCGGGCAGTTCTTTCACAAGAACTAGTTTTTCCGATAGGTAGCGCACTAAGAACCATCGAAGAGACTCTTAAGAAGCCGGACGAAGAAATTGATTTAGTTTGGCTGAAGCTGACCGTCGATAAGATGGTCGACCCCAGTGTCGATATTCAGGCAACGCAAGAGCATTTAGACAAGATGGCGCGAGATTTGCGGGCAATGTTATTGAGTTCCTCATCCGACGAAGATAAGCTGAAGGCTTTGAAAGCGTACCTGTACGAGCCAGGGAAATGGAATGATTTCAATTCATTTCAATACAATTTGTCTAACCCGCTTGGGACTAATGTTAAAGATAAGCTTTTAACGAATTATCTCAGAACCCGTAAAGGAAACTGTGTTTCAATGCCTATTCTCTTTTTATTTCTTGGGGAAAAGATAGGACTAAACATCACGCTTGCACGTGCGCCCAACCACCTCTTTATCAAGTACCGAGACTCGTCTGGAGCCTATTATAATATTGAAACTACCAGTGGTGGCAATTTTGCCAGAGACGTATGGATGCATCAAAAGATGCCGATGACAGATCGTGCCGTGGCGTCAGGCATTTACATGCGCCCATTGACTAAGAAAGAGATGGCGACCGATATATTGTTGCTTCTGAATGAGGCTTACAGCGATATCCGCTTTATCGAAAAACGGAGGCAAATAGCGAGGTTGTCTCTCAAGCATGATCCGAAGAACATAGCAGCGATTTTGCACATGATGACAAGTTATCAACAAGAACTGAATTACGAGTTTGGCAACAAGTACCCGAACATCCCTGCGAAGGAGAAGGAGCGTTACTCAGAGCTCTACAATGCTTTTGGCTACTGGTATCAAAAAGCAGAGGATCTTGGTTGGAAGCCCAGTGATTTGGGCAATTAAAAAGTCTATCAAGAATGGAGGAGTAGATGAAGCGGTTGGCGCGATTGTTACTGATGCTGTTAGTGTCTCTGTTTTTTGCTTCGAGTGCCGTGGCACGGTATCTGGAGTCTGATCCAATCGGTGTAGAGGATGGACCAAATACTTACGTTTATGTGAAAGGAAACCCGGTCAATCTCGTTGATCCAACAGGTCTTTTTACGCCTTGGAACCACAATGATATGACAAAAGCCGCAATGAGCGGCACCGGAAATTCTTGCACCAATCTACCCGCGCTAGTCGCGTTGGTGGATAAGCTACCTGGTAGCCAAAATATAGAGAATTCTCATTGGCACGCAATGAGGCCTTGCCACGGAAGCCCCGAAGCCGCACAAAGAGCTTTTAACAGCTACATAGATGCGTCTTTGAAGGAATGTACCTGCGAAGGGCTTGCGCGCGCTCTGCACGCAGTTCAGGACTCATTCGCAAGAGGGCATGCCGGGTTTCAGCCTTGGTGCGGAGGAACTCCTTCAGCGTCTCATCTATGGCATGACGGCAATCCATCTCCTCAAGACCGAAATGGGGCGATAAACGCATCGGCTGGTTTAATCCGGCAGTTCAATGATAAGTGCAAGTGTAAGGATTGAGGCTGCAATGGGAAAAAGATTTGCTATTGCGCTCATAGGGTATTTTTTCCTTGTGTTGCTTGCTAGCGTTTCCTTTAATTATGTATTACTGGAAGGGTTAATCGAAGACAAAAGGCTGTATGTGGTTTTTGGGCCAGCGTTAACGCTTTCTACCCATAACGCGGCAATTTTTATTTTATATACCGTATTTTTACTTCCGTGGCTTGCATTTTGGGCGGCTTTTCCTAAGGCTAAATGGCTTGCGATCTTTCTCTTCTTCTTTTTTTGGATACTCATGGGCTGGAACGAGTATGAGGTTTTTTGATCGCATATGGTAAACCCGGATAACCGCCGCACAATCCGGGGACATTTCACGTGGAGATGCATTCGACGACATCCCGACAGGCTTGTCGAGCAGCAGAACACCATCAACGCGACGCCAGGTCATCGGGGATCAGGAATCAAAAAAGTTGTTTTGCATCGGCAACATCGGTCAAGCGCACTTTTCCGTCTTCGGCGCTTATTTTCAACTGCTTACTGTTTGTAAGCAGTTCGTTTGCCTCCTCGTCTTTCAAGCGCATTTTTCCATCTTCGGCGCTCATTTTCAACTGCTGACAATTTGTCAGCAGTTGATTGGGAGAGGGGTGAAACGATTGCCGTTCCCCCTCTCCCGCCCCTTCGGGGCACCCTCTCCCGCGAGGGGAGAGGGTGAGAAATGTATGCGCCTGAAGCGGAAACGCGCTAGGCATCAGATTTCTGATCTCTGATTTCTGATTCCTGACCTCTGATCGCCTCATCAATCAACCGCGACATTTCCATGCCGCGCTCGGTCGAGCGGTCGTAGATGAAATGCAACTGCGGCACGGTAAAGCTGGAAAGGCGATGGGCGATTTCGGAGCGCAGAAAACCTGCGGTGCGCGCCAGCGCCTGTTCGGCATTCTCCGCGCCGGAGACGTCGCCCATGTTGGTGAAATACACTTTGGCGTGCGACAGGTCGTTGGAAACGTCAACGGCGGTGATCGTCACCAGCCCGATGCGCGGATCCTTGATTTGTTCGCGCAACAATTCGGCCAGTTCACGCTGGATCTGATCGCCGATGCGGTGGTGACGGGCGGAATGTTTTTTCATTTTTGTTTCCTTTATATTTCTGGCTCTTTTGAAATATGAGTGGGTTAATGTAGCTGGATATCTCACGCGAAGGCGCGAAGCCGCGAAGAAGAACTCGTCATTGCGAGCGAAGCGAAGCAATCCAGTGGTTTTTCGTTGCGCGCTTTTTTTCTGGATTGCTTCGCTTCGCTCGCGATGACGCATTGCTGATTTCTGACATCTGTTCTCTGACCGCTGAACCCTGACCACCCCAACTCTCCCGCCCCTCTCTCCCGACCTCTCTCCCACAAGGGAGAGAGGAGGGAAATGCCTCCCCTCTCCCGCTTTCCGCGGGAGAGGGGGATGGAAGGGGAGGGAGAAGGTTAAAGCGTTCTGGCGATCTCGATGACTTGATAAACTTCAAGTTGGTCGCCTTGCTGAATGTCGTTGAAGTTCTTGATCGACAAACCGCATTCGAAGCCGGACTTGACCTCTTTTACGTCATCCTTGTAGCGTTTCAGCGAGTCGAGTTCGCCGTCGTGGATCACCACGTTGCTGCGCAACAGACGCACGCGCGCGCCGCGCTGAACCATGCCTTCGAGCACATAGCAACCGGCGACGGCGCCGACTTTCGGAATCCGATAGACTTCGCGGATATCGACCAACCCCAGTTGCTGCTCGCGTTTTTCGGGCGACAGCAAGCCGGAGAGCGCCGCTTTCACATCGTCGGCGGCTTCATAAATAATGTTGTAGTAACGAATCTCGATATCGTTGTGTTCGGCGAGTTTGCGCGCTTGCGCGTCGGCGCGGGTGTTGAAGCCGATAACGACGGCTTTGGACGCAATCGCCAGATTGATGTCGGATTCGGTGATGCCGCCAACGGCAGCGTGAACAACGTCGATCTTGACTTCGCTGGTGGACAGTTTGGAAAGCGTTTGTTGCAACGCTTCGTAGCTGCCCTGGGCGTCGGCCTTGATGATGAGCGGCAGCGTCTTGACATCGCTGTCGCCCATTTGTTCGAACATGTTTTCGAGTTTGGCGGCTTGTTGTTTCGCCAATCGCACGTCGCGGAATTTTCCTTGACGAAAGAGTGCGACTTCGCGGGCGCGACGTTCGTCGTTCAGCGCCAGCACATCTTCACCGGCCATCGGCACGTCCGACAAGCCCTGAATTTCGACCGGAATCGAAGAACCGGCTTCGGTGATGTTTTGACCGTTTTCGTCGAGCATCGCGCGTACGCGGCCATAGACAGCGCCGGCCAGTACGATGTCGCCGCGTTTCAAGGTGCCCGATTGCACCAGAACGGTGGCGACCGCGCCGCGTCCCTTGTCGAGCCGCGATTCGATCACGATGCCTTTGGCGGGAGCGTCTTTCGGCGCTTTCAGTTCCAGCACTTCCGCTTGCAGAAGCACGGCGTCGAGCAGCGCGTCGATACCGTTGCCGGTTTTCGCCGAGACTTCGACGAATTGCACATCGCCGCCGTACGCTTCGGGAATCACATTCTCGGCAACCAACTCTTGTCTGACCCGCTCCGGGTTGGCTTCCGGTTTGTCGATCTTGTTGATGGCCACGACGATCGGCGCATCGCCGGCTCTGGCGTGGGCAATCGCTTCTTTGGTTTGCGGCATCACGCCGTCGTCGGCCGCGACGACCAGAATCACAATGTCGGTGACTTTCGCGCCGCGCGCCCGCATCGCGGTGAACGCTTCGTGACCGGGCGTATCGAGGAAAGTAATGATGCCCTTCGGCGTTTCGACGTGGTACGCGCCGATGTGTTGCGTGATACCGCCCGCTTCGCCGATGGCGACTTTGGTGCGGCGGATGTAATCGAGCAGCGAGGTTTTTCCGTGATCGACGTGACCCATCACGGTGACGACCGGCGCGCGCGGCAACCATTCGGCGTTGCTGTGGCTCGACGCTTCGTCGGCGACCAGCAACGCATCGGGATCGTCCGGCTTCGCGGCCACGGCGGTGTGTCCCATTTCTTCGACAATGATAATTGCAGTCTCCTGATCGAGCATTTGATTGATGGTCACCATCATCCCCATTTTCATCAGCGCCTTGATCACTTCCGCCGCTTTCACCGACATCTTGTGCGACAGATCGGCGACGGTGATCGTTTCCGGCACCACCACTTCGCGGACGATGGGCGCCATCGGGATCGGCGGCATTTCGGCTTTTTCTTCGCGCCGTCCTTTGCCACCTTTGGGTGAACGCCAACCGGCAGCAGCGCTGCCGCCACGCGGTTTCAAGCCGCGCCGGATTTCTTCGTTGCGGTCGGTCGCTTCGCGCAAAACGGTTTTGGTTTTTTCTTTCTTGGCTTCTTTCTTGTGCGCCGGGCGGTGCAAGGTTCCTTTCAACTCGGAAGCGGGTTTTTCCGCTTCTGTGCGAGGCGCTTTTTCCGCCGTCACTTTTGCCGCTGCCCGCGCCGCTTTTTCCGCCTCTTCGCGTTCTTTCTTGTTGCGCTTCGCCGCTTCCAAATCCTGTTTGCGGCGCAAATCTTCCTGCTGGCGCGCGATCAATTCTTGCGCGCGTTGTTCTTCGGCCTTACGCGAAGCCAGTTCTTCCGGCGTCAGCACCGGCACCGGCGCGCGCGCTTTGGCGGGCGCCGACGGGGTTGCGGCAGGCGCTTTTTCAACGACCGACGGTTTCTTTTTCGATGTTTTCTTTTCATCGGCTGCGGCTTTGCGTGCAGCCGCTTTGGTGGCGGCCGCTGCCGCCAGCGCGGCTTTTTCCGGCGTTGACGGCGAGACGACGCGAGCGCCGATCCTGGGAACCAGCGTGTCCTGAACGGACGGGGCTTCGGAAACTTCCGGCTCCTCCGAATCGAAAGATTCCGGAAGTTCGACCGACGCATCGTCGGGCAGCAACGGCTCGACAGGCTCCGGCAACGCTTCCATTTCCACCGTCGGAACGACGTCGCTTTCTTCGCGGCGCACCAGCACCCGCTTCTTGCGGACTTCAACCTGAATGGTGCGCGCTTTGCCGGACGCGTCCGGCGCCCGGATCTCCGAGGTTTCCTTGCGCGTCAGCGTGATCCGCTTTTTCGGCTCAGTCGTCGCGCCGTGTTGCTGGCGCAAATAATCCAGCAGCGCCGCCTTGTCCGTGGCGGTGAGCTTGTCGCCGATTTTTTTGTCCTCAATACCGGCAGCGGCCAACTGCGCCAGCAGCGTGGCGACCGGCACTTTGAGTTCTTCGGCGAACGTTTCTATGGTGGTATGCAGCATCCTGTAAGTCTCCTGCGCGATACATGAAGGCGCGATCAAGGCGTGATAGCGGAAGGCTCATCACTGTTCTCATCTTCAAACCAATGGGCGCGGGCTTTCATAATCAACTCTTGAGCGGCCTCTTGGGACAACTCGGTGATTTCGGTCAATTCATCGACAGCGAGATCGGCAAGATCGTCGCGCGTCTTGATGTCGTGCTTGGCAAGCTCCGCCGCCAACTGCGTTGACATTCCCGGAAGTTGCAACAACGCTTCTTCGACGCCCTTGAGACTTTCCTCGAGCGCAATCGCGTCGGTCAGCAGCGCGCTACGGGCGCGTTTGCGCAGTTCCTCAACCGTTTCTTCGTCGAACGCTTCGATCTCCAGCATTTCGTGGATCGGCACATACGCGACTTCCTCGAGCGAGGAAAAACCTTCGGAAATCAGAATATCGGCCACTTCATCATCGACGTCGAGCCGCATGGTAAAGAGTTGGCGCAACTTCTCGCTTTCCGCCTCCGCTTTCTTCTGCGATTCTTCGACATTCATCAGATTGATCTGCCAGCCGGTCATTTCGGACGCGAGCCGCACATTCTGACCGCCGCGACCGATGGCGACCGCCAGATTTTCTTCGTTGACGGCGACATCCATCGCGTGCTTGTCCTCGTCAACGACGATACTCTGCACTTCCGCCGGCGCCAGCGCGTTGATCACATACTTCGCCGGGTCTTCCGACCACAGCACAATATCGACGCGCTCTCCGGCCAACTCGTTGGTGACGGCAGTGACGCGCGAACCGCGCATGCCGATGCACGTGCCCTGCGGATCGAGGCGCGGATCGTTCGATTTGACGGCGATCTTGGCGCGCAGACCGGGGTCGCGGGCGGCGCCCATGATCTCGATCAGCCCTTCCTCGATTTCCGGCACTTCCAGTTCAAACAGGCGCACCAGAAATTCCGGCACGGTGCGCGACAAAATCAGTTGCGGCCCTTTGGCCTGACGATCGACCTTCACCACATAAGCGCGGACACGATCGCCGACGCGCAGATTTTCCTTCGCGATGAGTTGGTCGCGCAGGATGATGCCTTCGACCTTGCCGGATTCGATGATCACATTGCCGCGCTCGATGCGCTTGACCGTGCCGTTGAGCAAATTGTCCTGACGCTCAAGAAAATCGTTGATGATCTGCTCGCGCTCGGCATCGCGGATGCGCTGGAGAATGACCTGCTTCGCCGCCTGCGCGCCGATGCGGCCGAACTCGGCAGCCTCAAGCGGCTCCTCGACGATGTCGCCGATATCGAGGTCCATCTCCTGCTCGATGGCGTCGGTCATGGCGATTTGCCGCGACGGTTCCTCGTGCTCCTCATCGGGGACGACCGTCCAGCGCCGGAACGCTTCATAATCGCCGGTCTCGCGGTCGATCACCACGCGCACATCGACCTCTTCCTTGAAGCGTTTCTTGGTCGCCGACGCCAGCGCAAATTCCAGCGCCGCAAAAACGACTTCACGCGGCACGTTTTTCTCACGCGCCAGCGCGTCCACCAGAAGCAGCAAATCACGGTTCATTTTGCTTTTCTCCACTCTAACTTGGGAACGAGCCTGGCCCGTTCGATTTGGTGATGCTCAATCGCCAATGCCGCGCCGGCATGCTCGACCAGCACCCGGTCGTCCTCGACGCCGCACAACAAGACCTTCATTTTGCGACTGCCCTCCATCGGTTCACGCAGCACCAGTTGCGCCTCGGAGCCGATAAAACGCGCGAAATCCGTCAACTTCCTGAGAGGCCGGTCAAGACCGGGCGACGAGACTTCCAGACGGTCGTAATCGATGTTTTCCACGGCGAAAAGGCGCGTCAAATGATGGCTGACCGCAGCGCAATCCTCGACCGTCACACCCGCCGCCGCGCCTTCCGGCGTGTCGATAAAGACGCGAATCGTCCGGCCCCTGGGAGACATCTCCCAATCCGCCAGTTCGAAGCCCAGCCCGGGCAACGTCGTTTCCAAAAGATCGCCGATATTCACTTAGCTTGCCAGGTCGCTACAAAATCGCGTGAAAAAAAAATGGGCTGTGGACAGCCCATTTCTAATAGTTGTTCGCGGCGGATTCTAACACAAAACGGCAGATTTTTTTAACACTTTTCTCATAGGTTCCATGCGTCATGACAGCGAGGCGGGCGCCCGGGGGAAAACAATTAACCGCAAAGAACGCATAAAACGCAAAGAAAGGTGGCGTCATTCTGCGCGTGTAGGGGCAGGTTTCAAACCTGCCCTTTTGGATCTCACGCGAAGGCGCGAAGCCGCGAAGGAACGAAACTCCCCTCGCCCGCTTGCGGGAGAGGGGTCGGGGGAGAGGGCGCTTTTCTCCATCCCCTTCAAGGCTAGTGTATGCACACAACTCCGAATGCATATAATATTTGTTGTTGCAACAGCTTTGGGAGGTGCTCAGGCATGAGAATTGAATGCGGAGATCGCAGAC
>WQTW01000005.1 GCA_009786085.1 Pseudomonadota bacterium
GGGATCGACTGTCCGCCGGTTTCGCGCTCACTGCGTTCGCGCTCCACCGACGGTTACTCACGTGACGCGCCTGCGGCGCTTTTTGAGGTACGCGAGAGGAGTAATTCCTTTTTTACTTCGAGACAACAAGAACACTCAACGCCGTTCCCGCCTTCACGAGAAGGACGATCTTTAATTCTTGCCTTTTTGAAAGGGAAATGGAATAAGGCAAATGTCGCCATACTTATGTAGATACCTATGCCTTGAAGGGGAGGGAACAAAGCGACGCAACGCGAAAGTGTGCGCAACCAAACCGAAAACGCTCTAAGCAAAGAAAACGGCGTTTCTTTACTTAGGCTGCAAGCTAAAGAAATGCTCGCGGTCATGTACAGACAACCGGAACAGCGGCGTAAACAACCAGGCCAGACTGATGCCGAGCACGGTGGTCAGTCCGATGGTTTGCAGCGCGGGTGTGCTGCTTAACGCCAGCAGGCCAAACGCGGGCAAGGTCAGCAACGCGGCAACGCAGATGGCGAGAAAGGCGCGGGCGTCGCTCTTTTGTGCGATCAGAAACAGCCCGTAGTCGATGCCCATGCCGAATACCAGCAGGAGGGTGAGCACGTTGAGCAGTTGCAGAGGAAGGCCGATGTATCCCATGATCGCCAGCGTCCCAAGTGTGGCCAGCAGCGACGGCAGAACCACCCGCCAGGTATGAGCGCGGAAGAAAATCAACAACGCCAGCGGAACCATGATGTAGGCGGCTACCAATACGAAAGACAACAGCGCTCGGTAACGCCCCATCAGCGAGGAGACTTCAGCGGTTTTATCGACCCATTGGACGTGCGCATCGCTGAGCGCCGCTAGTTGCCGCGCGGTGTCGGCATCGCGCAGTCCTTTGAGCAGGACGATGCTCGAATAACGGTCATCGTGTTCGATGCGACCCTGCCACAGATAGCGCAATGACTTCGTTGCCGGATGCGCCAGCCATTCATCTGCCGTCAATGGCGCGGAGAGTGGAACGGTAATCCAGTCGTCGGCAAGTTCCAGTTCTTCGGCCAGCGCAGCGCGAGCGTCGGTCAGCGTTTGCTGCGCTTGTTGCGCGGCCTGTTGTCGCTGTTCCGAGGGCAGCCAGCGACTGATGGCATCGAAGCCGATGAGTTTGCCCGCCGCAATGATCGGCGCCAACTTCGCCAGTAATGCTTCTTCGTGTTGCAGCACTTCTTCGGGTGTTGCCCCGGTGATCAGAAAAAGCTGTGCCGGGCTGGGCAGTTCGAGCGCACGGGCGACGTCGATCTGCTCGCGCAGCAATTCAGGGTCGGCGTTAATCAAACTGCGAACGTCGTCGTTTGTTTTCAGTTGCGCAATGCCCGCGCCGATGACGACGACCGTCAACGCAGCAACGATCCATTGTGCGCGGGTCGCCGTCCAGCGCGGCCAGTGTTGCAACACTTGCATCAACCACGCAGCCAGCTTTGTTTCCGGCAACGACGACGGCAACAAATAGGGGTGCCACAGCATGATCGTGAGCCAGGCGCCAATGATGCCGCTGACGGCAAAGCAGGCCATTTGCCGCACGCCCGGAAAGGGCATTAACAACAGGCTGAAATAAGCCAGCGCCGGGGCAATCAGCACCAGGGTCAATGGCGAAAGCAGGCGACGAAAACGATGCCAGCGATGCGGCGCGTCGGAACCGTTCAGATGTTGCGCCAGCACCAGCACGCCGTAATCGACGGCAACGCCGATCAGGCTGGCGCCGAACACCAGTGTCAAAACATGGAGACGGTCGAACATCATCCAGGTCAACGACAACGCCGTCAACGCGCCGACGGCCAGCGACAACAAAATCAAGCGCAACGCTTTGACGCTTCTAAAAACGTACCATGTCAGCAAAAGGCAACTTAGCAATGCGCCGCCGCCGATCAGCGACATTTCAAAACGTGCTTTTTGCGCTGCGGCTGTAGCGTGCAGAACGACGCCCGCGCGCAGCAGTTGTACGTCGGGAAACTGTCGCGCCAATTCGTTTTTGACGCCGGACAAATCGGCATCGAGGCGCGTCTGAAGGTCAGACGAGAAAGCGCTTTGTGTCAGTTGGTAGAGAAGAACCGCATGGTGGCGATCCTCCGTTTGCACCATCAACATATCGCCGTGGGGGCGCGCGGGACTGGCCGCGCCCAGTTGCAGCAACCAGTTACCGAAGAATCCGAACGGATCGTCACGCCAGTTGAGCGCGCTGCCCGTGAACGGTTGATACGCCAGCGCCCATGCGCGTTGCGCTTGCGTCGGAGGATCGGCATCGGTCGCCCAGCGTCTGTCCTGATCGGTGACCAAACCGGCGCGATAGGGGAAATAAAGGCCGAGCAATGTTTCGACGTCCGCCGGAGCAGGTTGTGGCGCCAGCGGCGCATCACGCAGCATTTCACGAACCCGATGGGCAGCGCGTTGTGCTGTCGCCGACGCTGGCGCGGTCAACAGCAAAACCAGTTGTTGTTCGCCGTGTTGCGCCAGTGTTTTCAGTGCGGCTTCAGCACGCGGGTTGCGCTCGTCAACGGGAAGCAGCGCCAACAAGTCGGTGTCGATCTGACCGCGCCAGGGCAAGACCTTCACAAGAAGCGCGGCGATCAGCAACACCAAAACGCCCAACCAAACCCAGGCCAGCGCGCGGTGAACGCGAGCGTAGCGAATGTCGTCGCTCGCAGCGTTACTCGAACTGAGCGCGTTCATCGGCGGTCAACGCGGCGGCGGTAACAACATGGGAGAAAGCGATGCGGGTTACGTCACCGGCGGCGCTGGTCAGTGTGACCAGACGAACGACTCGATCGCCCTCCAACGACATCGCCCCGATGACGGCGCGCAAACCAGCCTCGCGCGGCGTGAAAGACAATTGCCAACCGTTGCTGTCGATCTTCCCGGTGTAATCGAAATAGTCGGCCAGCGCCGAGACATCTCCAGCAAACAGCGAAAACAAAACGCGGCTGATGGCGTTGACCGCCGGCTCCTGATCGGCGCGCAAGCTCATCAGCACGCGATCTCCATCCTTTTGCAGAATTTCACCTTGCGTGATTCGCGTTGTCTGCGGGAAAGGCGTCAGCGTGCGCCACAGCACGCCTTGTTTCTTTTCGACAACGAATGATCCGTTCGCCACCAGCGGCTTTTTGACGCCGGCCAATTGCCGGGTCTGCGTGAAGTCACCGCGTATAACGGTATCGACCGCCAGCCGGGATTGAATCACGTTCAGCAACGCCGGATCAGCCGCTTGCGCGGGAACAACAAAGGTCAACCCGCACAAAAGCAGTCCGCACAGCAGCAAGACGTTTTGTTTCACCATGCTTTTCATCGCATTTTTCATAGGTACGCTTTCAATTTTTCGTGCAACACGTCGGGGCTGACGAAACACATTTCGCGGGTTTGCAGATCAACCGCGACTTGCACAGTATGCCCTCGCGTCAGCCTCTTTTGCGTTACCGCATCGCGGATTTCATAGGCGATTTTCAGGCGGTTTTCCCATTCGACGAGACGAGCGTCGAGATGAAGGCTTTGTTGATATGTCAGCGGTTGCGCGTAGCGGATGAACAGTTCGATCACCGGCCAGGCATAACCGGAATCCCGCATCTGCGGGTAATCGTAATTGATGCGCTGCAACAGCGCCGTGCGCGCCAATTCAAAGTAACGAACATAATGCCCGTGCCAGCACACCTCCATCGGGTCGATGTCATGGAAGGGCACGGTCCAGTGAACGCGAGCGGTGAGCGGCATCAAGGTTTCTCCTTATACCTGACTCCCTCCCCCGTGTGCGGGGGAGGGGNGGGGTGGGGTGGGGGCATTCAACGCCCAGAACGGATAAAAATTAGACCACTGAAAAGGCGCTTTGATACATTCCGCTTCCAACATTCTGACAAAAGCGGTGGCGTAGGGAATGATCGCCTCTTCTCTGTTACGACGCGGCAAGGCGATGGATTCGGCGAGTTGTCGCAAGGTAATAACGAAACGGCTGACGCAACCTTCCCGATGGCGCGCGCCGAAAACAGCGAACAACGGACATTGCATCGTCGCGGCGAGAATGTAGGGGCTGATCGGAAAACAGGCGTCACGCCCCAAAAACGGAATTCGTGCTGTCGCCGCGCCGCCGCCCACCGGCACGCGATCGCCGGTAATCACCACAAAGCCTCCCGCTTCAATTCGTTGCGCCAACGCAACGGCGGTGTCGATACCGATCTCGTCCACAGGAATCAGATCGACATCGTAGCCGGGATCGCGCTCTTTCAACAAACGATTGAAACGAACCGCGTTTTTCGTATGCGCGAGAACGGTCAAGCGCGCGCCGGTATAACGCTCCGACAGCTTGCGACACAGTTCGATGTTGCCGAAATGCGCCGAAACAAAAACCGCGCCGCGTTTTTGTTCCAGCAACGACTGAACGCTTTCGGAACCATCAACACGGAACGGTATCGACAGATCGGCGGCGCCTGTCGCCATCAGCTTGTCGAGCAGAATTTCGGAATAGGCCAGAAAGTGACGAAAGATGTTGCGGCGCGTCGGCAACGGCGTCGCGCCGCCGCTGAAAGTGTACAACTGTTGCAGGTAGTCGCGTGACGCTTCGCGGGCAATGCGCCGTCGCGCGTAAAACCACAGCAGGACGAAGAACAGCAAAAAGCGAAACGGCCAGCGCCCGCAAACGCGATAAACGTGCAGCAGAAAACGCATGCCCGCCAGACCGCCCGCTTCCCGCACCGTCGCCCAATGCATCAGCGTATCTCCGCAGAAGAAAAGTGGCGTGCGATCAGCGTCGGCAAACGCCGCAACATGCCGAAAAACAAACGCGCATGCATCCCGCTGATGCGCGCATTGTCGCGCCAGAGACGAAAGTGCGACACACCGCCCAACGGATAACGCACGGAAACCGGCAGATGGCGGATCGGCACACCCGCCCAGTCCAGCCGCACAAGAATTTCGGTGTCGAACTCCATCCGGCTTTGTGAGGGCATCGCATCGAGAACCGGCAGCGTAGCGGTGAGCGGATAAATACGCAGCCCGCACATTGAATCACGGATGCGAAACGACAAGGTGTTGATCCAGACCCAGACATGCGTGACGTAACGTCCCAACAAACGTCCCTTCGGAACACTGGCGTCGTAATGCGGGACTCCGGCGATCACCGCTTGCGGCGTTTCACGCATCGCGTCGAGAAACGCAGGCAACGCCGCAGCATCGTGCTGGCCGTCGGCGTCCAGTTGCAAAGCGTGGCTGTAGCCTCTCGCGTGCGCTTCGCGCAAACCGGCGATGACTGCCGTGCCCTTGCCGCCGTTGATTGGCAACCGCAGCAATGTTGTCGACGCCTGTTCCGCCGCCAGCGCATCGAGTGCCGCCGCGCATTCGGCGTCGGAACCGTCGTCGATCAAAATCACCGGCAGCGCCAGCGCGTGCAAAGCGTGTACCACGGCGCCAACGGTGGCGGCGTGGTTATAGACCGGCACAATGGCAACCAGCGGCGCAACGGGTTTCATGCCTTGTCGTCCGGTGTGTGCGCCGGATGGGCAAACAACGCGCGTCCCTGCGAATGCACACCTTGCGCCGAGGCATAGACAAAGCGCACCTCTTTTTTCTCGGGAGAAAAACGAAGTGTCAGCGACACGTCGTCGTCAGGGCTCAGGATGCGCTGAAACCGGAGTTGGCGAAGACCGGAGAAGCGCCCCTCAATGAGAAAGTGCCGTTGCGCCAACCGTAACGCCCAATCGATTTGAGCGACACCGGGCAAAATCGGAAGTTCCGGAAAATGCCCATCGAACACTTGCGCACAATCGCGCAGCGCCAGCGTCAGCGTCGTTTCTTCCTCATTCGCGGTTTCGTGCGTCCGCCGCGCCGTGACCGTGAACGGCGGCAACGCCTGACGGTCGAACAAACGCACGATGTCGGCAGTCGTGACTTTGCCCATCGCGTTGTAAGGCAACGACGACAAATAACGCCAGCGACGCGGCAACGCAATACGATCCAGCGATGCCGACAAACGTTGTCGCATCCAGCGGTCGAAACGGGTTTTGCCGAGCGTTTGCAGTTGCGCACGACCGCTGTCGCTCAGCACCACCGCCGCGACGATTTCATCGCGCTCCCGGTACAGCGGCGCCGCGCGCGCCTCGGTCACTTCGGGCAGCGCCAACAGCGCCGTCTCAATCGCATCGAGCGCCACGCGGCTTCCTTCAATCTTGGCAACGCGGTCGGCGCGACCCGTCAAACGCCAACCGTTGTCGCCGCGCACCGCCGTATCCTGCGTCTGGAACCAGTCATCGTCGGGCAGAAGCGGCGAGCGCAGCTTGAGGCAACCGCGTTCATCGAGCGCCAGCGTGACGCCCGGTTGTTCGCACCAGACACCGCCCGGCGCAAAGCGATACATCACACTGGCTGTTTCGGTGCTGCCGTAAATTTCAACGATGCGTGTCGCCAGTCGCGATTCGCACGCGGCGGCAACCTCGTCGTGCAACGGACTGCCGGCTGAAAACGTCGCCAGAAAAGTCGCCGACGATGAAAACGTTTCCAGTTGCGCCAAGCGTTTCAGCGTCGGCGGACTGCTGATCAGCACATGCGGGCCGACGCCCAGCCGCCCCAGTTCTTCCGGATAACGGAAGGGTTCGCTGATGATCGGATAGCCCGCCCACAACGGCCACATCAGCCGGAACGGCAATCCGAACATGTGCTGATGCGGCACAGAGCCGACGAAACAGGTGTCAGGCGGCAAAGCGTTGCCGAACTGTTGTTGCAACATGATCGCTTCACGGCACAACTGCGTCGGCGTTTTGAAAATGCGGTTGGGCGCGCCGCTGGAGCCGGACGTGAAAAGCACCAAACCGGGACGGTCGAACAGCGGAGCAGAATCAAGACGCACACCCACATCGCCTGCGCTGTCGCTCCAATCCCGCAACACGCTGCTTTCGCAATGCCCCACCCAGGGAAGCGGAAGAAAGGCGCGCGTCGCCGGCAAATCTTCCGCCGCCAGCAATGCGGTTTGGCCGTTCTGCCAGCACGCGAGCAGCCAGACAATGAACGCATACGCATCGGCGTCGTGCAGCACAATCTCCGGCGCGTCGAGTGTTGCCAACGCCCGACGCGCGGCGACGATATCCGCGCGAAACGCCGCATACGTTATCGGCGCGGTCTTTCGATAAAAAGCGATGCCGTTCGGCGACGCCGACAACAACGGCGGCGGCAACAACGCTTGTGATACATCACTCATGGGACACCGTTGGAGAAAGGCGACGCATCACGCGCCGACGGATCAACCATTCGCCGCCGAACATCACGCCCATCGCCACATAGGCGATCAGGCCGTTATAAAACGTCCAGACAATCATGGATTGCGTCGTCGTCCACCAGGCGATGCCGCCGTTGACGACAAAGAACACGCACCAGGCGAGCGTCACTTTGCGTGTGTAGCGAACGCCTTCCGGCGGCAGGTCGGGATCGAGACGACGCGCCAATCGTTCGATCAGCGTTTGCGATTGAAAGAGGCTGATCGTGAACGCCAGCAGAAACACCGCGTTGACCAGCACCGGATAATAAAGCAGCGACACCGAAGAACGCAGCAACAACGCCGCCACCCCGAGCAGCGCCGCGCACGGCCCCAGCCAGCCGAGCAAGCCGCCGATGCCGTGCCGCCGCCAGGCCAGCGGCAGCAGCAGAAAACCGCCCAGCCAGAACGGCCATTCCTGCCAATAACACAGCCAGAAAAACAGCGGCAGGGCGATCCCGATCAGCGGAACGACGAACGTCGGCATCAGCAACGCTCCACCATGCGCCGACCGTCAGCTTTCTTGCAAATGCGCATGAACCGCATCCACCACATCGCCGACAGTGCGCACCTGCTTGAACACCTCGGGTGAGATCGGCCTGCCCGTCAACTGTTTCAGTTTGATCAGCAGATCGACCGCATCGATGCTGTCGATGTCGAGGTCTTGATACAGGAGCGCCTCCGGCGTTACGCGCTCCGCAGGAATTTCAAACTGCTCCTGCAAAACATTGCGCATCCAGCCGAGAATTTCTTCTTTGGACATTGTTGAAGGCATTTCATTTTCCCAAAATATCAGCGGCTGCGATGCTCTGTGACAAACTCCGCAAGCCGACGAACCGACGCAAAGTGTTCCTTCGCCTCCTCCGCTTCCGCCGACAGCGTCAGGCCGTAGCGTTTGTGCAGCGCGACGCCAAGCTCCAGCGCGTCGATCGAATCGAGGCCAAGCCCTTCGCCGAACAACGGCGCGTCCGTGTCAATGTCGGCCACCGTGACATCTTCCAGATTCAGCGTTTCGATAATCAGTGTTTTAATTTCATCAATCAGGTCAGACATTTCAACTCCCTGTTAAAAAAATCGGTAAGGTGTTCCGTCAATGCGCGCGACGCCAGCGTCGGCGAAGCGCCGCCCCAGCGCGCCGGATCCAGATCATCATACACGGTCAGCACAAAGTGCGAGCGTCGTTGTGGCGCCTGATACCAGGATTGTTGTTTGGTCAGCATCGGTTCGGTCACGGTGATCACGACCGGCGTCAGCGGCAACTGCCCGCGCACCGCGATGTTGGCCGCGCCGCGCTGCAACGGATTGACCTGCCGCTGAAGCAAGGCTTCTACGCGCGTGCGCGTGCCTTCCGGAAAAACAATCAGGTTGCTGCCGCGACGCACCGACGCGATGCAGTCGTCGATCAGTTGCGAGCCGTCCTGATTGCGGATGAACCCGCACAGCGCGACGGGGCCGAGCATGAATGGATTGCGCCAGGCAGACGCCTTGACCACGCAATCGGGTTGGCGCAACAGCGAAACCAGCATCACCACGTCGATCAGTGACGGATGGTTGGCGACGACCAACAGACCGCGTCGCCGCAGTTTTTCACGACCGCGCACTTCATAACTGATGACGCCGACCCTGGTCATCAACTTGCAGAAAAGCCAAAAACTCAAGGTCACCACATCGCGCGCCAGTGTTTGGCGAAGCGCGCGCCGCCAGACCAGCAACCGCAACAACGGAAAGACCAGACAGAGCACCACCAGGCCACCGAAACCGAACACCGCAAAACAGAAGCCGGTCGCCACAATGCGCCAGCACCGCTCCGGCGAAAAACGCCGTCCGCCGTCAGCGTTCGCCGATGACGCCATCGACAGCAAGCGCTCAGGCATGGCTGGTCTCCGGCGTCAGGCCTTGCAACGCCCCCTGCTGCATGGGCGCACGCAGCAACCGCCAGTCTGCCGCAGCGGTCAACGGCAACGTATGCTGCGATTCATCGAGGACAAAGCGCAACAAGGAGAGCAGCGAATCCGCAGGCAACGCCGACGCTTCGCTTGCCTGCGCGGCTTCGTTGGGCGTTTCATTATAAGCGAGGCGGTAATCCTTGCCCGCGGTCATTTCGAGCGCGAAGGCAAAACACGTCGGCTCGTTATTGATGAACGAACCGAACAGCGCCGGCAACGACGCATCGCAAAACACCAGAATCACGGAAGACGCGCCATCGGCAAGCTGCGTCAGCGCCTCGGTCATTCCGGACAGCGCCAGCCGGTTTTCCGAGGCCAGCGCAACGACCGGCGCACGACTTTGCCGCGCGATCAGGAAAAGGCCGGGAACGGCATTGTGCACCGACATGCTGAATTCCTGCGGCGAGACCCGCCCTTCCGCCGCCAGCGCCTGCTGAATCGCCAGCGAACGGCTGACCTCGCCGTGGCGACTGCAAAAAACCATCGGTTGATCGGCATACGCCAGCGTCGGCGCATACAACACCTCCAGCGCGGCGCGCCCCAGCGCATGCGCCCGACGGCGCAACAGCGGCGGCATCGCCTTCACCGGCGCCGTTTCCTCGCCAGCGCCAAGCGGTTTTCCCTCGCGCGCCCAAGCCTGCCAATCCTCGGCATCCGTCATCGCGGGCGCCCAGGCGCTCCAGCGACGAAAAGAAAACTCCAGCAGCGCGGTCATGGCAAGGTAAAAAGACTTATGTGTTTCGGATTCTAACCGATTCCTTTTCTCGCGGCATGCAAACGTCCCTTCCCCCCGTCATTCCCGCGAAAACGTGTGGCGCGTAGGTCGCCGGTGAGCGCAGCGAACCGCGACGGGTCGTTCTCACGCGAAGGCACGAAGCGGCGCAATCCACCGTGTAGCCCGGACAAGCGAAGCGCCGTCCGGGAATGACCTCACGCGGAGAATAATGGAGCGCGGGCGTCCCGCCCGCATCCCCCCACCCCAACCCTCCCCTTGAAGGGGAGGGCGTTTCGTTCCTTCGCGGCTTCGCGCCTTCGCATGAGGCAAAAATGCGGGCTAAAAGTAGGCAATTTGGCCCGCGCTCCGTTTTTCTCCGCGCGACGAAAGGGAGTCCAGCAGCTTTTGGTGTATGCCGCCAAAACCGCCGTTGCTCATGATCAGGATGTGATCGCCCGTTCGCGCGTCGGCGGTGAGCGCGTCGAGCAGCGCCGGGAGCGCATCGAAGGTGCGCGCTTTTTTGCCCAGCGGCGCCAGCGCGGCGGCGGCGTCCCAGCCGAGGTTGGCGGCGTAGCAATAAACGGCGTCGGCGTCACGCAGGCTGTCGGGCAACGCTTCTTTCATGGCGCCGAGTTTCATCGTGTTCGAGCGCGGTTCGAGGACGGCAAGAATCCGGGCGTTGCCGAGTAACTTGCGCAAGGCATCCAGCGTGGCGGCGATCGCGGTCGGGTGGTGCGCGAAGTCGTCGTAAACCGTGACGCCGTGAACCTGACCGCGCTTTTCCAGTCGCCGCGCAACGCCCGGGAAACGCGCCAGCGCGGCGAGCGCTTCGTCGATACCGACGCCGACATGGTGCGCGGCGGCGATTGCGGCAAGCGCGTTCATCGCGTTCATCGTGCCGGGCTGCGGCAGCGACAGTGTTTTGTGTGTATTGTCGGGGGTGATGATCTGTGCCCCCTTTTCAAAGAGCCTGTCCCCGAAGTGATTTTGATCGGGGAGGGTGTCGGCGAAGCCGACGGGGGTTTGCTGTGGGAGAGGGGTAGAGAGAGAGGAGGGAAATGCTTCCCCTCTCCCGCTTTCCGCGGGAGAGGGGTCAGGGGAGAGGGTGACAAGCCGCCACTCCGGCGACGCCATCACTTCGCCGCGCCCGAAGTGTTCAACGCCGCTCCAGGCGCCGCGCGCCAGAACGCGCTGCAAGGCTTCACTGTCGGCGTTGACGATCAGTCGCCCGTTCGGCGGCACGGTGCGCACCAGATGGTGAAACTGCGTTTCGATGGCGGCAAGATCGGCGAAGATGTCGGCGTGGTCGAATTCGAGGTTGTTGAGAATCGCGGTGCGCGGTCGGTAGTGAACGAATTTCGAGCGCTTGTCGAAGAAGGCGGTGTCGTATTCGTCGGCCTCGATCACGAAGAACGGGCTGTCGGTCAAGCGCGCCGACACGTGAAATCCGGCGGGCACGCCGCCGATCAGAAAGCCGGGGCGAAGACCGGCGCAGTCGAGAATCCAGGCCAGCATCGACGCGGTGGTGGTTTTGCCGTGCGTGCCGGCAACGGCAAGCACATGCCGCGCGCCCTGCGGCGTTGTCGTGCGCAGCACATGTTCGGCCAGCCATTGCGGGCCGGAGGTGTAGGGCAGGTTGCGTTCGAGGATCGCTTCGACGAGCGGATTGCCGCGCGACAGCGCGTTGCCGATCACGAAAATGTCGGCGTCGCGGGCAACGGTGTCGAGTTGTTCGGCTTCATAACCGGACGTTAACGTGATGCCCAGCGCTTCTAGCTGCGTTGACATCGGCGGATAGGTTTGCGCATCGCAGCCGGTGACGCGGTGCCCCTGCTGCTGCGCCAGCGCCGCGATGCCGCCCATGAATGTGCCGCAGATACCGAGGATGTGAAGGTGCATGGCCGCTCGCCGGAAAAGCGTATTGTACGTCAGGGATCAGAGGTCAGAGAACAGAAGCCAGAAATCAGAAAAGCGCCATTCTGCGCGGCGCGTAGCGTGTCATCCTGCGCGAAGTCGCAGGACGCAGAATCCACATAACCTCAACCCTTCCCTTGAAGGGAGGGTTTTTTTGCCCTCTCCCCCACCACTCTCCCGCAAGCGGGAGAGGGGATCGCTCCTTCGCGGCTTCGCGCCTTCGCGTGAGGTGCTTTTTATGGATTCTGCGATCCCGCTTCACTCCGCGCAGAATGACTGCTTTCGTGTCTTTCGTGTTTTTCGTGGTTAAAGAGGTTTCTTTGCGGTTAAATCCGGGCTACCCGCTACTTTTTCTCCGCCTGCCTCTCCGCTTCGATTCGCGCGCGTTCGGCTTCTTTCAGTTCGCGCCAGCGTTGTTTGTCGCGCTCGTATTTGGCGTAAATCGTTTCTTTTTCGCGGAGGTCGCGGTCGATGGAAGCGTTGCGGTTCGTGATTTCGCCTTCCAGCTTCTCCAGTTCGCCTTCCGGCAACGCGCCGCCGGCTTCCCGCCGCTCCAGCAGACTTTTGTGTCTGGTCTGCTGCTGGGACAGCATCACTTTCGTCGCCTCGATCCGCGCGTCCAGCGCAGAGAGGGCGCGGTCACGGGCAAGATCGATGTCTTCTTCTTTCAGGTATGAAAACACCAGCGCCCGATCCTTGCGCTCGGCGATGTCTTTCTGCACTTGCTCAAGGCGTTTTTTCTCGGCTTCTTCTTCATTGATCTTGCGCTGGCTCTCCGGCGCAGACGCCTCGATTTTCCGCACTTGCCGCGCTTGCCGGTCGAGAATCGACTGCTCGCGGTTGACGGCTTCCAGTGGCGCTTTGTCGCTGTAGTGAACGACGCCTTTTTCGTCAACCCATTTGTAGGTCTTGCCGCTGGACGGCGTTTGTTGCGCCGCAGCCATGCCGACGCCCACCGAAAAGGCCAGCGCCAGGAAAATCGCTCCCGCTGTTTTCTTTATTTTCATCCCCATCATTTCGGCTCCGGTAAAACTCCCTTTGTTTGTACCGTCAAATTCCCTGGCTGTTTCTCTTGCGGTTTCCCCTGCCCTCGCTGTCGCAAACCGGCAACTTTTGCATTTCCGCGGTACACAGACCACCGCGTTCGCCGAAACGCGCTCGGGAAAAACCGTTTTAACAAGACACACGCACATTCTGTGCCATCGTCCGCAAAACGTCCATCTTTTCGCGTCATTTTCGTACAAACCCTTGCGAAGTGTGTCGTCCGGCATACGAGGCCGCGGCTTTCCTGTATCCTGTCGCCTGCAAAACGGTTTCTTCACTATGCGCATCATTTCACTCAATCTAAACGGCATCCGCTCGGCGGAGCGCAAGGGCTTGTCCGACTGGCTTGCTCAGGGTTCGCCCTGGGATGTCTTGTGCCTTCAGGAGTTGAGGGCTGACCTCGCCGACATTCCCGCGACGCTGGCGTCGCTTGACGGAAAACACGCGGCGTTTCTTCCCGCGCAGAAAAAGGGCTACAGCGGCGTCGGGCTGATCGCCGCCGCGCCGTTCACGCCGCGCGTCGGCTTCGGCGATCCCGAATTCGACGCCGAGGGGCGTTACCTGCAAGCCGATTTCGACGGCCTCACGGTGGTCAGCGTCTATGTTCCGTCCGGCTCCAGCGGCGACGATCGGCAACAGGCCAAATACCGTTTTCTCGACCGCTTTTTGCCGCATCTGCACGCGCTCATCGCTACGTCGGCGAAAGAAGGGCGCGAGCTGATCGTCTGCGGCGACGTGAACATCGCGCACAAGGAAATCGACCTCAAAAACTGGAAGTCGAACCAGAAAAACTCCGGCTTTCTGCCCGAAGAGCGCGCCTGGCTCGACCGGATGTTCGCGGAAACCGGCCTTGTCGATGTGTTCCGCGCGCTCGATCCGCGCCCCGAGCAATACACCTGGTGGTCAAACCGCGGGCAAGCCTGGGCGAAGAATGTCGGGTGGCGGCTCGATTACCAGTTCGCCACGCCGGGCATCGCCGCGACAGCGCGAACGACGTCGATTTACAAGGAACAGCGTTTTTCCGATCACGCGCCGCTCATCGTCGATTACGATTTCTCTCTCCCCTCTCCCGCTTGCGGGAGAGGGTGCCCCGAAGGGGCGGGAGAGTGGGCTGTCAGGCATCAAAAAAGCATCCTCTCACGCGAAGCCGCGAAGGCGCGAAGTGGAAAAGCCCCCGACCTGCCCCCTTTTCAAAGAGGGTGCCCGCCTTCGGCGGGCGGGGGTTTGCAGCGTTACGGGCGGCAGATTGCCGCCCCTACGTCTCTATCGGTACCTTTTGCCCGTAGGGGAGGCAACCTGCCTCCCGTTGCCGCACGAAAAACCCCCTCTCCCCCAACCCCTCTCCCGCAAGAAGAGCGGGGAGCAAAACCATGATCCGCCTGAACCGCCTGACGCTGGCGCGCGGTGCGCAAATCCTGCTCGACGACGTGAGCCTGATGATTCACGACCGCCACAAAGCCGGCATCATCGGCGCCAACGGTTGCGGCAAGACGAGTTTGTTCGCGCTGTTGCGCGGCGTGTTGTCGCCGGAGTGCGGCGATGTGCTGCTGCCGAAGCAGGCGGTGATCGCGCATGTTGCGCAGGAAACGCCGAACGTTGCCGCGTCGGCGCTCGATTATGTGCTCGATGGCGACCGCGAACTGCGCACCGTCGAAGCCGCCATCGCCCGTTTGCAAGAGGCCGCGCAGCACCATCACGACGACGGGCACGCGCTTGCCGAATGGCACCATCGCTTCGAAGCGATTGACGGCTACCGCGCCCGCGCGCGCGCCGCCGAACTGCTGGCCGGTTTGGGTTTTAGCCACGCGCAACACCACGATCCGGTCAACACCTTTTCCGGCGGCTGGCGGATGCGGCTGAATCTGGCGCAGGCGTTGATGTGTCGCAGCGATATTCTGCTGCTCGACGAACCGACCAACCACCTCGACCTCGATGCCGTGCTGTGGCTTGAGGACTGGTTGCGCCGTTATCCCGGAACCCTGCTGCTGATTACCCACGACCGCGATTTTCTCGACAGCATCGTTGACACCATCGTTCATTTCGATCAACGCACGCTGAAAACCTACAGCGGCAATTACGCGCAATTCGAGCAGGAACGCGCCGCCGCGCTCGCCAACCAACAGGCGACCTTTGAAAAACAACAGCGCACCGTCGCGCATCTGCAAAGTTTCATCGACCGTTTCCGCGCCAAAGCCACCAAAGCGAAACAAGCGCAAAGCCGGTTGCGCCAACTGGAAAAGATGACGCGCATTTCGGCGGCGCATGTGGACAGCCCCTTCTCGTTCAGCTTCCCGCCGAGCGATTCGCGCGCGCGCCAACTGCTGCGGCTGGAAAACGCCGACCTCGGCTACCGCGCCGATGCGCCGGTGCTGCCGAGCGTCGAATGCGGCATTCTCTCCGACACCCGTTTGGGGCTTCTCGGCCCCAACGGCGCGGGAAAATCGACACTGATCAAATCCATGACCGGACGTCTGCCCTTGCTGCGCGGCTCGCGGCACACCGCGCGCGATCTGCGCATCGGTTACTTCGCGCAGCACCAGTTGGACACCCTCGATCCGCAAGCGTCGGCGTTGCTGCACCTGCAACGTCTCGCCCCCGACGCGCGCGAACAAAACCTGCGCGATTTCCTGGGCGGCTTCGCTTTTCACGGCGAACAAACGACGCAAACCATCGCCTCGTTTTCCGGCGGCGAGCGCGCGCGGCTGGCGCTGGCGCTGATCGTTTACGCGCGCCCGCAACTCCTGATCCTCGACGAGCCGACCAACCACCTCGACATCGACATGCGCGAAGCCTTGACCGAAGCGCTGCAAGCGTACAACGGCGCGCTGATCGTCGTTGCGCATGATCGGCATTTGCTGTCGGCGACCGTTGACGAATTCTGGCTCGTCCATCAAGGTGCGATCTCGCCGTTCGACGGCGACCTCGACGATTACCGCCGCTTCGTGCTCGATCATTTACGCGAAGACGCGCGCGAAGAAACGACCGACGTCGCTGAGACCGCCCCTTCCACCACGCCCGACCGCAAAACCCAGAAACGCCTCGACGCCGAAGCGCGGCAGCGACGCGCCCCGTTCGTCAAACGCCAAAACGACATCGAAAAAACCCTGGAAACCCTCAGCGCCGAACGCACCGCGCTGGAACACTGGCTGGCGTCACCGGACGCCTACCTCGACGACGCCAAAGCGCGCCTGACCACCACGCTGGCGCGACAGCGCGAAATCGGCAAACAGATTGAAACGCTGGAAACCGAATGGCTGGAGATCAGCGAAGCCATCCAGAAAAGTTAACGCAAAGAAAACCTTTTTTAACCACGAAAAGACACGAAAGATACGAAAAGCACGAAAAAATCTCACGCGAAGGCGCGAAGCCGCGAAGCGCGTAGCCCGGATAAGCGAAGCGCCATCCGGGGATCAGGAATCAGGAATCAACGGTCAGGGATCAGAACGTAGGGGCGCGATTTATCGCGCCTATTCTCACGCGGAGACGCGGAGGAACAGCAAGTGTGCCGGGAATCGTCTCTGTCATTCTGCGCGACGCGAAGCGGCGTCGCAGAATCCAAAAAAACAGGGCGCGATAAATCGCGCCCCTACGGGCAAGACGCGCCGATAGCGCCCCTTCCCCCCGTCATTCCCGCGGGGCCTGCCCCCGCGAAAGCGGGGGGCGGGAATCCAGTGCCATAAGGCGGGGATGGGGGGATGCGGGCGGGACGCCCGCGCTCCATTTTTCTCCGCGTTCTCCGCGCCTTCGCGTGAGATAACGCGGAGCCGCGAAGGAACGAATCTCCCCTCTCCCGCTTGCGGGAGAGGGGTGGGGGAGAGGGCGAACAAAAAGGGCGGGTTTGAAACCCGCCCCTACGAATTACGAGTTCGATTGTTGGGGTTCGCTTCGCTCACCACCAACCTACGCTTTACACCCTACGCCTCGCCGCCAATCCGCCCAGCGCCAACGCGAGCAGCACCAGCATCGCCGGATGCATCACCGGCACGGAAGTCGCTGTCTGTGCCGCGAGCGGAGCGCCTATCGTCATGATCAGGCTTCCGTCACCGGTCACCGAAAGGGTGTATCTGTAGCCATTGAGCGTTCCGTTCTGCGACGCTGCCGCCAGGGTTCCGCTGAAATCGCAACCCGCTCCGCAGCCGATCAAGGTAAACACATCGCCCGTGCTCACGGTCAACCCCGAAGCAGCCGTCACGCTCACGGTCGAATTCGTGCTGATGCGCGCATAATCGGTCGTGGTCAGCACCGTGCCGCCGCCGCTCAAGCTCGCGGGCAAGGTAAACCGAAAGTTCTGAAAACTGTCCAGTTCGTAAACGGTCAAACCGGCGGACGCCATTTGCAAGGTGTTGCCGGTAGAGACGGCGGTGACGCCGCGGGCATCACCGCCGAAGAGGGAGGCGGTTACCCCGAAGGTCGAAGCCGGTAGATTGGCGACGATCACCACGGTGTTGTTGCTGGCTTCGGCGGCGCCGGAGTTGCTGTCAGCTAGCCCGCCCAAAACGGTTCCGTTGATCGTGCCGCCGGTGATGGTCACGGTGTTACCGTTGGCGGTGGCGTTGCCAGCGCCGTTGTTATGAGCCATTCCGCCGTAAACGTTCGACACCGTGCCGCCGCTGACGGTTACCTGGTTGTTGTTGACGCTGGCGGCGTCGTTCGAGTTCAGCAAGTGATACGCGCCGAAAACATTAAAAGCCTCGCTACCGGTGATGGACACGCGGTTGAAATTCACAGATTCGTCATCCAGACAATTGATCGCGCCCGAAACATGGTTAGGATTCGTCGCCGCGCCGCTGTTGAGCGTGACGGTGTTGGTCGGCGTCGTTGCATTGCCGCCGCTCACGGCGTTGCTTTTGAAGTTGCCGCTACCGTCAGGTGTGAGGACGTTGTTCCAAGCAGCCACACAGGTGATGTTTTGCAAGGCGCCTGGGGGATAAGTGACGTCTTCGGCCAGCACCGGAACAGAGAGCGTGAGCGCCAGCGCGCCGGTCAACGCAGGAAGGAAAAACCGTTTCATGAAAAACTCCTTTTGGAAAAGTTTGCGGGAAGAAAAAAACAACAGAAAACGAAAAAGCCCTGCCTTCCGATGGAAAACAGGGCTTGAAAAATAACGCGCGTTCCTTTCGGAACGCGCGCTGTCTTTAAGATGGAACGAGTGAGTGAGTGAGTGAGTGAGCAAGAATCGTGCCAACCCCGCGATGGGTTTCGGCGCATGCCGGAAAAACGGTTTTGCTCGGGGCCATGATGAAAAAGCGGATTCGGATGGGTGCGACGATGGCGTCAGATCGCCACAATCTAACGTTGCCCGATGTAAAAAGCAAGAACTTTTTGGGGAAACAGGTGTCGGCATGGTGGTGGTGTTGGAAAACAGGTATCAGAGGTCAGGGATCAGGGATCAGAAGGGCATCACCTCACGCATCGCCGCGAAGCGAAGCGCGTAGGGTGGATAAGCCGCGAAGCGGCGCAATCCACCATTGGGAGCGCGGAAAAGGGGGCAAGGCAGGGGCTTGCCGTTTCTTAGCGGTTTCGCGTGAATATAAAAAGCCGTCATTGCGAGCCTTTAGCCGCGAGCGAGGCGAGGCGGAAAGCGAAGCAATCCAGCGATTTTTTTGTTGCGCACATTTTCTGGATTGCTTCGCTTCGCTCGCAATGACGCCGGTTTTTTCTTTGCGCTCTATGCGTTTCTTTGTGTTCTTTGCGGTGAAATGTTTTTTCTGATTCCTGACCTCTGATCCCTGTTCACCCGAAGGCGCGAAGCGCCGCTGATTGGAGGGTTGGTTGTTGGACTGCGCCGCTTTGCGGCTTGTCCAACCTGCGCGCTCATGGGAACTCTGGGATAAACGGCGGAGTGAGCAAGCCCCTTGCGCATTTTTTATTTGGCGAACTTCGGCTTATCATGGCGGCTTCTGTCTGGCCGCAAACCGCATTATGGAGAATCATTACATGAGCTCATCGCGTCGCTATACTCTTACTCTTTCCTGTCCCGATCAGGTGGGCATTGTTGCCGCGGTCAGCGGCTTCATTGCCGGACATGGCGGCTGGATCTCCGAAGCCAATCATCATTCCGACGAGGATGCGGGACAGTTTTTTATGCGCGAGGAAGTTCTCGCCGACTCATTACCCTTCGATATCGAAACCTTCCGCCAGAAATTCCTCCCCATCGCCGAACGCTTTGGCATGAACTGGAAGATCACCGACAGCGCGAAGAAAAAACGGGTGGTGATTCTGGTTTCCAAACAGGAACATTGTCTTTACGACCTGCTCGGGCGCTGGCAATCGAAGGATCTGGATATCGAGATTCCCTGCGTAATTTCCAACCATGAGACTTTTCGCGGCTTGGTGGAATGGCATGGCATTCCTTTTCATTATGTGCCGATCACCCCGGAGAACAAGGCGGCGGCTTACGGGCAGATCATGTCGATTTTTGCGGGGGTCGGGGGCGACGTGATGGTGCTGGCGCGCTATATGCAGATTCTTTCCAGCGAGATGTGCGAGCGTTTCCCGGGGCAGATCATCAACATTCACCACAGTTTTCTCCCCAGTTTTGTCGGCGCCAAGCCCTATCATCAGGCTTTTTTGCGGGGGGTAAAATTGATCGGCGCTACCTGCCATTACGTTACCGCCGATCTGGATCAGGGGCCGATCATCGAGCAGGATGTGGTGCGGGTGGATCATTCCGACCGCCCCGAAGATCTGGTGCACTACGGCAAGGACATCGAGAAGGCAGTGCTGGCGCGGGGGCTACGTTATCACCTTGAAGACAGGGCGCTGGTGCACGCCAACAAGACCATCGTTTTTCGTTGATGCGGGATAATTACGGGTTGCGAGAGCGAATTTCTATCTGTCGCGCTTGGACAAACCCCCGCTCGCCTTTGGCGGGCGCCCAGCAAACCCCCGTCGGCTCCGCCGACACCCCCTTTGAAAAGGGGGCTTGTCGTTTCTTCGTGGCTTCGCGTGAATATAAAAAGCCGTCATTGCGGTGAAATGTTTTTTCTGATCCCTGATCCCTGACCTCTGACTTCTGACATCTGACATCTGACTTCTGACATCTGACCCCTGACAACGACCGCCGCTTCTTTCTTTCTGCGCGCTCATCGCAGGAATGCGTCTATGACAAAAAGACGGAATATAATGATCCGCTCGGCCTTTCCCACTTTTCGGATATTCGCTTTCTGCCGTGCCCATCACTTTTCATTACACCCGTTGCCCGCAGTGCCACACGACGTTCCGCATCACGTCGCAGCAGTTGGCGCTGCGCGACGGGCGGGCGCGCTGTGGTCATTGCCGAACGGTGTTCAATGCGTTTGCGGCGCTGGTGGATTTCGCGGGGGAGCGCGTTCCCGGCCCCGGCATGGAGCCTGTGCAACGCGAAACGATGACGTTGCGCGATTCTGTTTCGTCGTCGGGAGACGATTTCTCTGCGCCGCCCGCTCCCGAGGAAACGAAAGAAGAAAAACCGTCGCCGCCGCCGGTTTCTGAAGCGCCCGCTGACGCTCCGGCAAGCACGACCCCGCCCAGAAGGAAGGGCCCGCCCACCAAAGAGGAAATCGCGTTGGCGATCGCGGAAGCCGCCGGTGAAAAACCGCCAGATCCCACCAGCGCTCCGGCGAGCACGACTCCACCCAGAAGGAAAGGCCCACCCACCAAAGAGGAGGTCGCGCTGGCGATCGCGGAAGCCGCCGGTGAAAAACCGCAAGGCCCTGCCAGCGCACCGGCAAGCACGACCCCGCCCAGAAGGAAAGGCCCACCCACCAAAGAGGAAATCGCGCTGGCGATCGCGGAAACGACGGAGGAACGACGGCAGCGCAATCTGCGCAAGGAAAAGCCGTCGCCGCTGACGCTGGTGCTCGACCCCGCCAAGAAGCCGACGATCTGGCAACGGCTGCATTTGCCGTTCTGGTGTCGCCCGCTGTTTTATCTGGTGTCGCTGCCGGTCTTGACCGCTTTGCTGGCCGCGCAAGCCGTCTTTTTTCTGCACGATGAGCTGGCCAGCGCGTATCCGAAGCTGACGCCGACGATTGCGCTCGGCTGTCGCTGGCTCAACTGTGAAATCAAACCGTTGCAAAATCTCGATGCGCTGACGATCGAGGCGTCTGATTTGCAGTCCATCCCCAACGATGCGCAACAGCTTCTGTTGACCATCACGCTGCGCAACCGCAGCAACAAGCCTGTCGCTTATCCGCGCTTGTCTCTCGAATTGAACGATGCGCAAGGCCGATTGCTGACGCGCCGTCTTTTCGCGCCGGAGGCGTATCTGGTTCGCGCTGCCGACATCGATGTCGGCGCACCCCCCGCCCGCGATCAGGTTCTGCGTTTGTTGTTGCGCTCCGAATTTCCCGCCACCGGCTACCGGTTGTCGCTGGTGTATTAGCGCGGTTTCTGTTGGGTTGCGCACTCTTTCGCGTTGTGTCGCTTTGTTCCCTCCCCTTCAAGAGGCGGGTTAAGGTGGGTGTCAGGAATCAGAACGTAGGGTGGATAAGCCGCATAGCGGCGCAATCCACCGTGTAGCTTGCTGGACAAGCCGGGCAGCGGCGCAGTCCGGGACGTGCGTTACGGGCGGCAGATTGCCGCCCCTACGCCCTCTCCCCCACCCCTCTCCCGCACGCGGGAGAGGGGAACATTTTTCTCCGCGCCTTCGCGCCTTCGCGGCTTCGCGTGAGGTAAATTGCGGGCGGGACGCCCGCGCTCCGGCATTTTCCGCTCTCCGCGCCTCTGCGTGAGAACAAACAGGGCGCGATAAATCGCGCCCCGGATGGTGGATTGCGCTTCGCTTATCCACCCTACGCCCTGACCTCTGACCTCTGATCCCTGATTCAAACATCGAGGTTGCGCACACCCAGCGCGTTGACTTCGATGAACGCTCGTCGCGGTTCGACGCTCTCGCCCATCAGCGTTGCAAACACTTCGTCCGCGCCGACGGCGTCTTCGATTTGAACGCGCAGCAAACGCCGCACTTTGGGATCCATCGTCGTTTCCCACAGTTGCTCGGGGTTCATTTCGCCGAGACCTTTGTATCGCTGGATGCTGGCCGACGCGCGCGCTTCTTCGAGCAACCAGGTCATCGCTTCGCCGAACGCGCGAATCGTTTTCTGTTTTTCGCCGCGCTTGACGTAGGCGCCTTCGCCGATCAATCCTTCCAGCGTTTTTGAAACGTGCGTGATCACCGCGCTGTCGGTACGCTCCAAAAACTCCCGCGTCAATACCGAGGTGTTCAGCGCGCCGTGTTGCGTCCGTTCGATCATCAACTGCCAGGCATCGTCGTCCGCTTCGTATTGCGCCGTGATGACGATCTCGCTGCCGATTTTGTCGCGCAATCGCTGCGCGCTGGCGTTTGCGGTCTCCTCGTTGCCGAGATCGACCTGCACACCTTCGAGCATCGTGCGCAACACGGTTTCATCGACCAGCCGCGATGACCGCTCGATCACCGTTTCCGCCATCAGGTAATTGCGCGCCAGATCAGTCAACGCATCTTCGCTGAACGCGGGAAGGTTTCGCGCCGGCACGAATTCGGTGTTTTTCAGTGCGTTTTTCAACAGGTGTTGCCGAAGCTCGTGTTCGTCTTTCAGGTACATCTCCTCGCGCCCCTGTTTGACTTTGAACAGCGGCGGCTGCGCGATGTAAATGTGGCCGCGCTCGACCAGTTCCGGCATTTGCCGGTAGAAAAACGTCAACAACAATGTGCGGATGTGCGAGCCGTCAACGTCGGCGTCGGTCATGATGATCACGCGGTGGTAACGCAGCTTGTCCGGGTTGTATTCGTCCTTGCCGAAGCCGGTGCCCAACGCCGTGATCAGCGTGACGATTTCCTGCGTACTGATGATTTTGTCGAAGCGGGCGCGCTCGACGTTCAAAATTTTTCCGCGCAACGGCAAGATCGCCTGGAATTTGCGGTCGCGTCCCTGCTTGGCCGACCCGCCCGCGGAATCGCCCTCGACGAGGTACAGTTCACACATCGCCGGATCACGTTCCTGACAATCGGCGAGTTTTCCGGGAAGCCCCATGTTGTCGAGCACGCCTTTGCGCCGCGTCAGTTCCCGCGCTTTACGTGCCGCTTCGCGGGCGCGCGCCGCCTCGACGATCTTGGTGCAAATCGTTTTGGCGTCGTTGGGGTATTCGAGCAAGAAGTCCGCCAGCTTGTCGGCAACGATTTCCTGAACCACCGGCTGCACTTCCGAGGACACCAGTTTATCTTTGGTCTGCGACGAAAATTTCGGCTCCGGCACTTTGATCGACAGTACGCACGTCAGCCCTTCGCGCATGTCGTCGCCAGTGGTTTCCACTTTCGCTTTTTTGGAAATTTCTTCTTTCTCGATGTAATTATTCAACGTCCGCGTCATCGCCTGCCGCAGTCCGGTCAAATGCGTGCCGCCGTCCCGCTGCGGAATGTTGTTAGTGAAACACAAAACACTCTCGCCGTAAGAATCGTTCCACTGCATCGCCACTTCCACGGTGATCCCGTCTTTTTCGCCGACGGCGAAAAACGTATGAGGATGCAGCACGGTCTTGGCGCGGTTCATGTAATTGACGAAACCCTGCACACCGCCGGAAAACGCGAAATTTTCATGCTTGCCATCGCGTTCATCCACCAACTCGATTTTGACACCGTTGTTCAAAAAAGAAAGTTCCCGCAAGCGCCGCGCGAGAATGTCGTAATGGTATTCGATGTTGCCGAAGGTTTCCGGCGACGCCATGAAATGAACTTCGGTACCGCGTCGTTCCGTTTTCCCAGACACCGACAAGGGCGCGACGGCCACACCGCGTCTGAATTCGAGATGGTGTATTTTTTCATCGCGCCAGATACGCAAGCGCAACCAATCGGACAACGCATTGACCACTGAAACGCCGACGCCGTGCAAACCACCGGAAACTTTATAACTGTTCTGATCGAATTTTCCGCCGGCGTGCAATTCGGTCATCACGATTTCCGCCGCCGACCGTTTTTCTTCGTCGTCTTCCTTGATGTCGGTCGGAATACCGCGACCGTTGTCGATCACTGAAACGGAATTGTCGCTGTGAATGATGACTTTGATGTCGTCGCAGTAACCGGCCAACGCTTCGTCGATCGCGTTGTCGAGCACTTCAAACACCATGTGGTGCAAGCCGGTGCCATCGGACGTGTCGCCAATGTACATTCCCGGACGCTTGCGAACCGCCTCCAATCCTTTCAATACTCGAATACTGTTTGAGTCGTAATCTTTTGCCGGCTTTGGAGGTACATTCATCTTTTATTACTTCTTTCTGATAACTTCATTAAAACCATTGCGCCTGCGACGAAGATTCGTAAGTCGGCAGGCGCTTTTTTTGTCACCTTTCTTTTTAAAGGCGCATCGGCATCACAACGTATTTGTAATCGTGCTGCCCGGGAACCGTCAGCAACGCGCTGTCGCCGGAATTGCCGAACGACAACATCACTTTTTCGCTGGTCAGCCGTTGCAACATATCGAGAAGATAGGTGATGTTGAAACCGATGCTCAATTCTTCTCCACTGTACTGCACGTCGAGTTGTTCTTCGGCTTCTTCCTGTTCGTTGTTGCTGCAAATAATTTTGATTTCGTCTTTGACAAGATTGAAATGGACTCCGCGCACTTTTTCGTTCGATAAAATCGCTGCGCGTTGCAACGCCGCCAGAAACACCGCACGGGAAACTTCGACATGCCGGGTATAGCCGACAGGGATGACCCGATTGTAGTCCGGGAATTTTCCGTCGATCACTTTGGAAATGATTTCGGTCGAACCGAAATGGAACCGCACCTGGTTCGACAAAATATCCAGCGTGACCGGCGATTCATCATCGGCCAGCAGTTTTCCCAACTCCATCACGGTTTTGCGCGGGAGAATCACTTCCTGACGCGTGAAAACACCGCTCACCGGCAGGCTCGCCCAAGCCAGACGGTGGCCGTCCGTCGCCACCAGTTGAACCGCGCTCTGATCAATGACCCAAAGCATCCCGTTCAAGTAATAACGGATGTCCTGTTGCGCCATTGCAAATTCAACCTGGCGCAACAACGACTTCAATACTTTTTTCGGCAAGGTGATGCTGGCCTGTTGCGTTTCACCGAGCGTCAACCTCGGATAATCGGCTGCCGGTAAGGTTTGCAAATGAAAACGTGAGCGTCCCGCTCTGACCAGCATCTTGCTGCCCTGCGTTTCCAACGAAACATCGACATCGTCCGGCAAGGCGCGAAGAAGATCCTGAAGTTTGCGCGCCGACACTGTAATGGCCTGCGCGGAGGCCTCCGGCACTTCACAGTACGCCGAGATCTGCAACTCCATGTCCATCGCCGTCATCCACAAGCGCTGCTCTTTTTGCTCGAGCAATACGTTGGACAAGATAGGCAGTGTGTGTTTACGCTCGACAATCCCTGAAACCGACGAGAGTGGTTTCAGAAGTTCGTCTCTTGCAATCTTATCTAGTTTCATTGATAAAAATAGTAATAGATAATAAGGAGGCCGTTTTTCAGGAATAACCCTATATCTTCTTGAAAAACAACACGTTAAACCGTTTAAACACTGTGGATAACCCGATGATCCGGTGTGAGCGGTTTCAGGATACTTTCTGCTTTGCGAGCAGAAAGCAAGTCATCCACAAATTATACTTCATTGCTTGTTTGATTTTGATTGGACAGACGTTTATTTAAACCTGAAAACCTCAGTTGACCGCTTATAAAATGATGAAAAACTGCAAAGAGGCTTTTTTCCCACCCTTCACCTCTTGGGAGAGTACGCTACATGCTCTCCAGCACTGCGTCCGCCCACTTTTTTCTTTCCGATGCTGCTGCGTTGCTCTTCCTCGCGGGATGGCAGCCCGCGTCGTCGTCGCGCCAGGGGTCTGCTAACACTCTTTCCACAATCGCGAAGGGTAGATTGGGCCCGCCCATCGAGGCACGCGACGCAGCATGGGCCTACCGCCCATGCAAGGAGCGTAACGATGAGGGGCGGGGCAAGGCTCCCTTCCCCTCGGGTACGCAACGCGATTCGCGGAAAGAGTGTTAGCAGACCCTGACACGGCGGACGCAGCACTGGCGAGCACGCCCAACTGAGGTTTTTAGGCTAAAGGAAGGTTTCTTTCTATAGAATAAGGGGTTGGTGTATAAAAAAGAGGGTGCTTCCTGAGCGGTGATCAGGGAAAAAGGCGAGGTGATTTGTGATAAATAAAAACTATTATCATATTGTTTATTATAATATAATTTAATATGTTTCACGTGAAACAAAGTGTTGGAAAGTGTTTCACGTGAAACAGTATTCATCGTTGAGTGGAAAATGAAGTATCCCGAACGTTTTGAAGTGATTGTTGTGGGTGGCGGACATGCGGGCACGGAAGCGGCGCTGGCAGCGGCGCGTATGGGCGCAAAAACGCTTTTATTGACACACAATCTCGAAACGCTGGGACAAATGTCGTGCAATCCGTCGATTGGCGGGATCGGTAAAGGGCATCTGGTCAAGGAAGTCGATGCGCTCGATGGCGCGATGGCCCTGGTGACGGACGAGGCGGGAATCCAGTTTCGGCTGTTGAATGCCAGCAAAGGCCCGGCGGTAAGAGCAACGCGGGCGCAAATGGATCGTGTTCTGTACCGCAACGCTATACGGAAAAAGCTGGAGAATCAACCGAATCTGCGGCTGTTCGCGCAGGCGGTGGATGATCTAGTCGTTGAAAACGGTGAGGTTCGCGGCGTCGTGACGCAAGTGGGGGTCGTTTTCGAGGCAGACACGGTGGTGCTGACAACCGGCACTTTCCTCGCCGGGTTGGCGCACGTCGGCCTTTCGCATTATGAAGCGGGCAGGGCAGGGGATCCCGCCGCCAAACCGTTGGCCGAAAGGTTGCGGGAACTGGAATTGCCGGTCGGACGGCTCAAAACCGGAACGCCGCCTCGGCTTGACGCCAGAACCATTGATTTTTCAATCCTTCAGGAACAACCAGGCGACACGCCGACGCCGGTTTTCTCATTTCTCGGCAATCCGGCGATGCACCCGCCGCAACTTCCGTGCTGGATCACCTACACCAACGCCAACACTCACGAAATCATCCGCGGCGGGCTGGATCGCTCGCCGCTTTATTCGGGCGTGATCACCAGTACCGGGCCGCGTTACTGCCCGTCGATCGAGGATAAGGTCGTTCGCTTTTCGCAGCGCGAAGCGCACCAGATTTTTCTGGAGCCGGAAGGGTTGCACACCCACGAAATCTATCCGAACGGGATTTCCACCTCGCTGCCTTTCGATGTCCAGTGGGCGCTGGTGCGCTCGATCAAAGGTTGCGAACGGGCGCACATCCTTCGTCCGGGTTATGCGATCGAATACGATTACGTCGATCCGCGGGCGCTGAAGAAAACCCTGGAACTCAAAGCGTTGCCGGGGCTTTTCCTGGCCGGCCAGATCAACGGGACGACCGGCTACGAAGAAGCGGCGGCGCTCGGTCTGCTGGCGGGGATCAACGCCGCCCGTAAAGTGCGCGGCAAAGACGGCTGGTGTCCGTCGCGCGATGAAGGCTACCTGGGCGTGATGGTGGATGACCTGATTACCCGTGGCGTCACCGAGCCGTACCGGATGTTTACCTCGCGCGCCGAATACCGACTGCAACTGCGCGAGGACAACGCCGATATGCGGCTGACGGAGCAGGGGCGGAAACTCGGCGTTGTCGGTGACGCGCGCTGGACAGCGTTTTCCCGCAAGCGCGATGCGGTGGCGGCGGAGCTCGAACGGCTCAAATCGACCTGGGTCAACCCCAAGACCGTTGCCAGGATCGAGACGGAGAACCTCTTTGGACAAGCGTTGGAAAGAGAGTATGTGCTTGCTGACCTGTTACGGCGCCCGGGCATCACCCATGCGGCGCTGATGTCCTGGTTTGATCGTCTTACCCTCTCCTGCGGGAGAGAGCGTTCCGACAAACCCCCGTCCGTCTCCGACGGACACCCCCTTTCAAAAGGGGGCGGGGCGGAAGAGCGCGACGGTAGAAGCCCTTCCCTTCAAGGAGAGGGTTGGGGTGAGGAAGGGGTTTCAGCTTACTCCCCTCTCTCTCACGGGGAGAGGGGAGCAACAAACAATAGCACGCTCGTTCCCGCCGACGTTGCCGAACAAGTCGAAATCAGCCTCAAATACGAGGGCTACATCGTGCGGCAGCAGGAAGAAATCCGCCGCGCCAAAGCGCAGGAAGACGCGCGCCTTCCCGCCGATCTGGATTACCGCGACGTGCGCGGGCTGTCGAGCGAGGTCTGCCAGAAACTCAACGCCCACAAACCGGAAACCGTCGGCCAGGCATCGCGGATTTCCGGCGTCACGCCGGCGGCCATTTCGTTGTTGCTGGTGCATCTGAAGCGGTTGCGGGGTCAGGGATCAGAGGTCAGGAGTCAGGGATCAGAGGTCAGGAGTCAGGGATCAGAGGTCAGGAATCAGGATTCAGAAAGTTAACCGCAAAGAACGCAGAGAACACAAAAAAACATCATGGAAAATCCGCAGAAGGCATGGGAAACAGAAACGGAGGGCTTTCAGCCGACTCGTACTGAATATCGCTTTGTTTATGCTCCAAAAGAGATAAAAACAGGATTCGTTTGCGGAACAATCTTTTTATTGATCGCGTTGATAGCTCAAGCCGTCATTGATCACGCGAGTTTTCAAGTGAATGAAGCGTTTCGCTCTATTATCTTTTTTCTCTTTGTTTCAGGGCCTTTGCTGTTGGTGCTTTCCTTTTATCAACAGCGTCTCAGCATTACCCTTGATCGAAAAGGCATAACTTGCAAGGGTTTCTGGTTCATTCGCTTGCCGCGCTATTGTGAGTGGAGCGATTTTTCTCAGATACGCGCAACAACCATCACATGGATCCGGGGGTGGACCGGCGAAACGGTGTTTCGGAAACTCGTTTTTACACATCACTCCGGGAACCATTATTTTTTAACGGTTGGGGGCAACAAAAGAGCAAGGTATGTTGGTGTTGGACATTCTTTGTCTTTGGAGGCTGCCGTCAAACGGTTTGTCGGTTCTGTTGAAACCCTTAGCGAAGAAGAAAAAGAAAAAATTCCGGCATTGGCGATGAGCGTCAATTTAGGCAAAGAAGTAAAGTACATCACGTATGCAGCATTATGGATGGCGTTGATCGCTTACGCCATGTTGCTTATTGGCCAGCCATTGCTGCTGGGTGACTCCATTGTCGGAACGCTTTGCTGGATGGCCGGTTTGGGCGCGGCCATCGTGGTTTATCGGTACTTGCGAAGCATCAGGAAAAGAGCCTTGATGCTTGTTCCCGCGCTTCTTTTTGGCGGCGCGGTCGCGTTTTTGCTTCTTCCAATCTCAAGCCGTTTGCCGTTGTGGCTGGGAAAAGAGGTGCGCGTTGTTTTTTCGATAAGCGAAGAAAACGACAAGGAACAGCGCTGGGAGGCAATGACCGATGCCAAAAAAACGTTTTGGGTTCATGCGCGCCCGGACAACCGGGTTTTCACAGGTCTTGGAACCGAAAAGGTTTTGACGCTTTACCGAGGTCCGGGTTCGCTGACCGTTCTCCCGCGCAAAGAATATCATGCACTGTTTCGCAAGGCGCCGAAGTACAAAGGCAAGCACAGCAGGCAAGTAAAGGAAGAGTAGCGCAAGAAAAGAGCGCGTTGCGATGGCTTGTCGTGCTCCGGTGAGGGGTGCTCACGCGCATCGGGAGCCGGTCAACAAATTGTGGTAGTATCAGGTAACACCTATTGTTATCCAATGGACACGATATGCTCACCGCCACAGCCAAAACCGTCTCCGTGAAGCTGGACGACGGAATACGCGACCGCATAAGAAATCTGGCCGAAGCCCGGCAGCGTTCTACGCATTGGGTCATGCGCGAGGCCATCCAGCAATATGTCGAGCGCGAAGAAAAACGCGAGGCGTTTCGGCTGGCGACGCTGGCCGCCTGGCAGGAATATCAGGAGACCGGGCTGCATGTGACCGGAGAAGAGGCGGATCGCTGGCTTGCCAAGCTCGCCGAAGGGCAAGACGTGGAACCGCCGCCATGCCATCGGTGAGATGGTCTCCTGTGGCGCTGCGCGATGTGCAGCGCCTGTATCGCTTTTTGGCGCGGAAGAATCCAGACGCTGCCCAACGGGCGGTGACGGCGATCAGGCAAGGCGCTCAAATGCTCAAGGAGCAAGCAGACATCGGTCGCCCCATTGAGAACATGCCAGAACAGATCCGGGAATGGTTGATCGACTTCGGGGACAGCGGTTATGTGGTGCGTTATCGCATTGATGCTGCTAAAAGCGTCATGGTGCTGGCCGTATGGCATCAGAAAGAGGCGGGGATATGAAAGTTGTCGGTCGTCGTGTAACGCAGCAAATGTCGGAACGCGCAAGCGGCGAGCTTCTTGCCGAAGGTGCGCGGTTCAATGAATCCATCGCGCACTTGTCTCGCGCTGCGTATATTCCCAAAGGGGTGTACCGCTTCAAGACGCACGAAGAAGCAAACCGGCACGAGGAAGACCACATCGTTCGCGCGATGGCGCAGCGCATCTTGGAGCGCAGACAAGGGAGAAAATAGTTGCACGAACCAGTCTTTTGGCATAAAACAAAAATGCTACAATGCGCCGGTTTTCGGAGCGCTCATGTCTGCCCAATCTCCTTCTCCACCCCTTTCGCTGAACCAACAGCTTGACGCGCTGGGGGCGTCGTTGCCGGACGGGATCGCGGAAAAAGTGGGCGCTTACCTCGCGCTGTTGCAAAAATGGAACCGGACGTACAATCTGACGGCGATCCGTGAGCCGGCGCAGATGTTGACGCACCATGTACTCGACGCGCTGGCGATTCTTCCGGCGCTCGACCGGGTGTTGACGCCGGTGTTGGCGAACCAACCGACGGCGCGGTTGCTCGATGTCGGTTCCGGCGGCGGCATTCCCGGGCTGATGCTGGCGATGGCGCGGCCAGGCTGGCAGGTGACGATGGTGGACGCGGTGCAGAAAAAAACGGCGTTTGTCGCGCAGGCCATCGCCGAGTTGCGGCTTCCCAACGCGCAGGCGCTGACCGCGCGGGTTGAATCGCTGCGGGTGGAGGCGCTCGTTCCGCCGATGCGTTATGATCTCGCTGTTTCCCGCGCGTTTTCCGACCTTGCCACCTTCATGACGGGCTGCCGTCATCTTTTGACGCCGCACGGGGTTTGGGCGGCGATGAAAGGAGCGGTGCCGGAAGCGGAGATCGCGGCGTTGCCGGCGGACATCGCCGTCCGCGCGGTCGAGGCGTTGACGGTGCCCGGTCTCGACGCCCGTCGTCATTTGATTTTGTTGGAGCGCGTGCATGGCTAATGAGTTTCCCCGCATCATCGCAATCGCCAACCAGAAAGGGGGCGTCGGTAAAACCACGACGGCGGTGAACCTTGCGGCGAGTTTGCACGCGATGAAGCAGCGGGTGCTGCTGATCGACCTCGACCCGCAGGGCAACGCGACCACCGGCGCCGGGCTCGACAAGCGGCAAATGGACGACACGGTGTACCAGGTGCTGCTCGGCGAAAAAGGCATCGTGGAGGTTAGAAAAGCTTCGCCGACCAGCGGCTTCGACATCGTTCCCGCCAACCGTGAACTGGCCGGCGCGGAAGTCGAACTGGTGGAATTGCCCGACCGCGAAACGCGGCTGAAAGACGCGCTGACCGACGCGTTGTCGCAGATGAAAACGGCGATTTCGGAAGTCGCCGAAGAATATGACTTTATTTTGCTTGATTGCCCGCCGTCGTTGTCGTTGTTGACGCTGAACGGTCTTTGTGCCGCCGATTCGGTGTTGATTCCGATGCAGTGCGAGTACTACGCGCTGGAAGGCTTGTCCGACCTGATTCAAACGCTGAAAAAAGTGCGCGCGCACCTCAACCCGAAGCTGGAAATCGAAGGCTTGTTGCGCACCATGTACGACCCGCGCAATACGTTGTCGCAGAACGTCGCGGCGGAACTGAAGCGCCATTTCGGCGACAAACTTTATCGGACGATCGTGCCGCGGAATGTGCGGCTGGCGGAAGCGCCGTCGCATGGCGTGCCAGCGCTCAAACTCGACCCATCGTCGAAGGGCGCGCAAGCGTATCTGGCGCTGGCCGGAGAAATGCTGCGGCGGCAGGAAGCGGCGGCACAGGAAAACCTCCCCTCTCCCCGTCATTCCCGCGAAAGCGGGAATCCAGAGCCAGAGGGGGTTGGGGGAGAGGGCGGTGGAGATGGGGTTCCCGCCCAAAATCAACAAGAGGTATAAATGATACGACCCAAAGGACTAGGCCGCGGCCTCGATTCGCTGATCCCGTCGGGGGACGAAGCGGAAAACATCGCCGTGTCGGAATTGCAAACCGTGGCGATCACGCGATTGCAGCCGGGCAAATACCAGCCGCGCACGCGGATGGACGAAGCGTCACTCAATGAACTGGCCGAGTCCATTCGAGAACAGGGATTGGTACAACCGATTCTGGTGCGCGCCGTTGGTGAAAACCGCAGTGACAGCCGCTATGAAATCATTGCCGGCGAGCGGCGTTGGCGCGCTGCGCAACGCGCCGGATTGAAAGAAGTGCCCGTGCTGGTCAAAACCATTCCCGACCAGACCGCGCTGGCCTGGGCGCTGATCGAAAACATCCAACGCGAAAACCTGAACCCGCTCGAGGAAGCGCAGGGCTTGCAACGCCTGATCGGTGAATTTTCGTTGACCCACGAAGATGCCGCCAAAGCCGTTGGCCGTTCGCGTAGCGCCGTGACCAACCTGCTGCGATTGTTGCAACTGTCGGAGCCGGTGCAAACGCATTTGAACAACGGTACGTTGGAGATGGGACATGCGCGGGCGTTGCTGGCGCTGCCGAATGGGCAACAAGCCCTCGCGGCGTCGCGCATCGCCGAAAAAGGAATGAGCGTGCGTGAGGCCGAGCGCCTGGTGCACACGATGCAGCATCCGCCGGTTAAGAAAAAAACCGTGACGCACGACGCCGACCTCGCGCGGCTCGAAACCGAATTGTCGGAACACCTCGGCGCCAACGTGCGCATCGAATGCGGCAAAAAAGGCACGGGCAAACTGATCATCCATTACACCAACCTCGATACACTGGACGGGATACTGGAAAAATTGCGGTGAGCAGGGGGCAGGGGTCAGATATCAGAGGTCAGATATCAGAGGTCAGGGATCAGGGATCAGAAAAACCATTTCACCGCAAAGAACGCAAAGAAAAGCATGGCGCGCAGGTGGCGTCATTGCGAGCGAAGCGAAGCAATCCAGAAAAGTTTTCTCACGCGAAGCCGCGAAGGAACGAATCTCCCCTCTCCCCTTGCGGGAGAGGGGTCGGGGGAGAGGGGTAAAAGCAAGCGTAGCCAACAGGGAATCAAAAACACGATTAACCGCAAAGAAAGCAAAGAATAATTCGCACGCGAAGGCGCAAAGACGCATTTCTGATACATGACCGCTGATTCCTGACAACCCCATCCCCACCCCAACCCTCCCCTTGAAGGGGAGGGGGCGTCGTTCCTTCGCGCCTTCGCGTGAGATGATGCTTTTCTGATACCTGACATCTGACATCTGACTTCTGCCCCCTGATTGACACCCCGCCATCACATGGAATACCATGAGCGCGCAAACCGGCTCCGCCTTTTTGGAGCCGTCTTATTATCTATTCTGAGGAGTCAGGAACATGAGCGTTCAACGATGGATGGCGGTGCTTTTTTTATCTGGTTTTGTCGCAGCGCCCGCATTCGCTTTCGACATCAAGCCAGGTGAATGGGAAGTGGAAACGAAAATGACCGGCCTTCCCGCAGGCATGGAGTTGCCAAAAACGAAGGTGTGCATTACCCCTGAACAAGCCAAAAAAGGTCCCGTGGGCACAGATCATCCGCCGGAATGCAAAGTTAAAATCACCGAAAACAAGAAAGATCTGGTCTCCTATGAAGTGAGTTGCAAGGGTGAAGGGGAAATGAAAGGCTCGGTGAGAAGAATCAGCGACGGAGAAGTCGTGACGGACGTGACAACGACCGTAAACGAAGGTGGTCAGAAACAAACCGTTCGGACGACCATACGGCAGAAATACCTCGGGCCGACGTGCAGCAAGTAGTCAGCTATCGGTTTTTTATAACCACGAAAAGCACGAAAGACACGAAGAAAAAAAGCCCCCTTTTGAAAGGGGGTGCCCGCCTAAGGCGGGCGGGGGTTTGTTTTCCCTCTCTTCATTCTGCGGGCAAGGGGCGGGATTCAAACCCGCCCTTGCTCAGAAAAAACACGAAAGGAAAAGAAACAGATGGAATCGGTACACGGCCATGAAGTATTGAACATGATGATTGCGTCGGGCAAAACCTGGACGCGCGAGAGTTTAATCGCAGAGATTCACCAGAAATTCGGAAACGACGTGCGTTTTCACACCTGCTCGAGCGACGACATGACGGCGGGCGAATTGATCGACTTTCTCGAAGCGCGCGGGAAGTTCGTGGCGCGCGGCGACGGGTTTGCGTCTGACGAAAGGCATGTTTGTCATCATTGAAAAGAGGCTCCTTTCCTTTCACCCTCTCTCCCCCTCTTACCATGTACTGGATTCCCGCTTTCGCGGGAAAGACAGGGAGAAGGGGAAAAACAAGCCCCCTTTTTAAAGGGGGTGCCCGCCGAAGGCGGGCGGGGGTTTGACTTTGTGGCGACGCGGTAAATAATTGCGTCATTCTGCGCGTAGCGAAACGAAGTCGCAGAGTCCTCAAACAGGGCGCGATAAATCGCGCCCCCTGCGCCCTGATACCTGTTTCCCGGACTGCGCTTCGCTTGTTCAGGCTACGACGCACGACAAACCCCCGTCGGCTTCGCCGACACCCCCTTTCAAAAGGGGGCTTTCTTCTTCGCTGCGTCGCGCCTTCGGGTAAGCCCGATCCGCCGCGGTTTGTTGCGCCCACCACAACCCACGCGCCACCAGAAAAAACATTAAAAATACGCATTCTGTGGTATAGTGCGCGGCGGCATGATCCATCTATTCAGGGGAACGAAAATGGCAGAGGCGCAAAACGAAGTGAAGTTGGCGGCGACCAACCCGGAGGCGGCACGTCACGACGATGATGAGGCGGCGGCAAAACGCGCCAAGAAAATCCTGATCCGTCGTCCGGGGATGACGGGCGGTCGCATGTCCTGGTTTGACCGCCGCAACGTCAAAACCTGGCGACACGCGACGCAACTGGCGTTCGTTTTGCTGAACGTCTATTTATGCGTTCAGTTCTATCTCTGGGTGCGTTATTACGAAACCGGCGGCGCGACGCTCCAGGTGGCGCGACCGGACGGTGTCGGCGGCTGGCTGCCGATCGCCGGATTGATGAACCTCAAATACACCTTGATGACTTTCGAAATCCCGCCGATCCATCCGGCGGCGATGTTTTTGCTGGTGGCGTTTTTTCTGGTCAGCCTGTTGCTCAAAAAAACGTTCTGTTCCTGGCTGTGTCCGATCGGCACCTTGTCGGAAGCGTTGTGGCGCTTCGGGCAGCGGGTTTTCGGGCGCGCCTTCCTGCCGCCGCGTTGGCTTGATCTGCCGCTGCGCTCGCTCAAATACCTTCTGATGGCGGTGTTTTTGTATGTGGTGGTCACCATGTCGGCGGACGCGATTGAAGCGTTCATGGTGTCGCCGTACGGGCTGATCGCCGATGTGAAAATGCTGAACTTCTTTCGGTTCATCGGCGCCACGGCGCTGATCACCATCATCGTGTTGATGATCAGCAGTATCTTTATCAAAAACCTGTGGTGCCGTTACCTGTGCCCGTATGGTGCGCTGGTGGGCTTGCTGTCGCTGCTGTCGCCGTATAAAGTCCGGCGCGACGCCGAAGCGTGCATCGATTGCGCCAAATGCGCGAAAGTCTGTCCGGCGCAGTTGCCGGTCGATAAAAAAATGCAGATTTGTTCCGCCGAATGCACCGCCTGCTTGTCCTGCGTGGCCGAGTGTCCGGCGCAGGACGCGTTGCAGTTTTCATTGCGACCGGCCAAAGAAATCGCCGCCAACGGCGATGTTCAGGGTGTTCGTCGTCGCTGGCGTCGGCGAACCCTGTCGGGCGCGATGCTGACCCTGCTGCTCGCCGTCCTGGTCGGCGGCGTGATCGGCGCGGCGAAATGGACGGGGCACTGGGAAACGCTGATACCCGACGCCATATACCAGCAATTGATACCGCGGGCGCAACAGTTGGCGCATCCGTGATCAGGGATCAGAGGTCAGGTATCAGAGTGTAGGGGCGCGATTTATCGCGCCCTGTTTGTTCTCACGCGAAGCCGCGAAGGAACGAAACCCCTTCCTCCGCGTACGGGGGAAGGGGTTTCGTGGCTTTTTCGTGGTTTAAAGGTTTTTCTTCCCGGACTGCGCTTCGCTTGTCCAGGCTACACGGTGGATGGTGCCGCTGCGCGGCTTATCCACCCTACGAGATTTGACGCCTGCGCCAACCTGCCATTCCGCCCAACGCCAACGCCAGCAGCGCCAGGCTTACCGGATTCAGCACGGGCACCGAGGCCGTATTGATGTTGAACGGGCTGGCGACAGGGTTGACCGTGAGGCTGTGCAGACCACGCGTGTAAGTTGGGCTAAAGCCTTCCCCGTTGAGCCTCAACTCAGTGACGTTAT
>WQTW01000006.1 GCA_009786085.1 Pseudomonadota bacterium
GACATCTGACATCTGACATCTGACATCTGACATCTGACATCTGACATCTGACATCTGACATCTGACATCTGACATCTGACATCTGACATCTGACCTCTGACCTCTGACCTCTGCCCCCGCACAATCTCGACCCCGATTTCCCTGACCCCCGGCAACAACGCCGGTTTACGCGCCCGCACCCGCACCCAGGGCGCCTGAAATTCTTGCAGGACGATCTGCGCCACCGCCTCGGCGAAACGCTCCAGCAGCGGATAATCGTGTTTCTCCGCCAACGTCTGCAAACGCTTCACCACCTGCGAGTAATCGAGCGCATCCTCCAGCAGACCGCTTCCAAACGCTTTCCCCGAAACCATGCCGATGTCGAGATCAAGCAGCACCGTCTGCGGCAGCGCTTTCTCCCAGGCATAAACGCCGATCAGGGTTTCGAGCTTGAGATCGCGGATCAGAATATGGTCGTTTTCCATGATAAATTCCAAACATAGTGAATCGCATAAATTTTCAGACGAGACGGCGAACCGCAGACAGTACAAATAATACGGCAAGGCGAAGCCAACGAAGTATGAAGGTTTATGCGGTTCACTATAGACTACAATACAAAACATTCTAATAGAAACCACCCAATTCCCGTGCTCATCGACCTCGCTTTTATCGCCGCCGCTTACCTCCTCGGTTCCATCTCGTTTGCCGTCGTCGTCAGCCGCGCCATGAACCTGCCCGACCCTCACAGCTACGGTTCCGGCAACCCCGGCTCCACCAACGTGCTGCGCACCGGCAACAAAACCGCCGCCGCCTTCACCCTGCTCGGCGACGCGCTCAAGGGCTTCGTCGCCGTCTGGGCGGCGTTGTATTTTAAGACATCGCTTGGGCTGACCGACTGGACAGTTCCGGCGGTCGCCTTCGCCGTCTTTCTCGGCCACATCCTGCCGGTCTTTCACCGTTTCAAAGGCGGCAAAGGCGTGGCCACCGTCGCCGGCATCGTGTTCGCGCTGTACTGGCCGCTGGCGCTGGGACTGATCGCCGTCTGGCTGATCTTCGCCGTCGGCTTCAAAATCAGTTCACTCGCCGCCCTCATCGCCGCGCTGTGTCTGCTCGTCGGCATGTTTTATTTCTTCGGAAATACCCTTATCAGTTGGGTCATGGTCGCCATCGCCCTGCTGCTGATCTGGCGACACAAAGGCAATATCGAACGGCTGCTGAAAGGTAAAGAAGGAAAAATTCGGCCGTAACGACTTTTTTAACCGCAAAGAACGCATAGAGCGCAAAGAAAAAATCGTCATTCTGCGCGAAGTCGCAGGATCGGGAACGCATACGGGCGGCAGGTTGCCGCCCCTACACTACGATGCACCTTTCTACGGTTCTTCTCCGCGTTCTCCGCGCCTCCGCGTGAGAATTTTTCTTTGCGCTCTATGCGTTCTTTGCGGTTGTTGTTTTTTCTGGGACTCGCCTCGCTCATTGCCAGCCTACGCTCTACAGTCTATCGCCCACAAACCGCTTGAGTGCTTCTTCTATCGACAAAGAGTGCCCGTCGCCAACATAGAACGGCGCTTTTAGGAGGCTTATCGGTAAAATATACCGCTTCCCGGAATGAAGCATAAAAACGAGCCGATGTTGCCAATCTCCTATTTTCGAAACAGTTACCTGCGAAATTTCGCCCCACGCACAATAGCGTGGCATTTGGTTGAACCAGAACCCTTTGCAAGCCATCCCTTTTTTATCGAAGGTCATGGAAAGCCTCGGAAAATAAAACAGAAAAGGTGCCTGCAGCAAACAAATCAATAGAAAAATGAGGAGAAGCAAGCGTAGTGCTTCATTGTTGTGAAAAAGAAGAAAAAAAAGCGCCACGGTGTTCAGGAAAAACAGAACGAGCAATACTATATAAAAAACAATTGCTTTTCTGAATCTTTTCCCGAACCCAGAACGGTTAAAAACAAAGCGATATTCAGAAGGCTCGTTCTGATCGCTGTCACTAAATACTGCCCTCGCTTCTTGCAGGTTTTCCATGGCTCCTCGCTTGCGAAAAAAAGGATTCACTATTCGATACAAAGCACCCCGAAATCAACCAATATCATAAAGAAATTTTATGCCGAAAAAAAGTCTTTCATCTTTTCCATCCAGCCTTTGGCGCGCGGGCTGTGTCTGCCGGGGTCTTCTTGTGAGATGGATTCAAATTCGCGCAGCAGTTCTTTTTGGCGCGCGGTCAATTTCTGCGGCGTCTCGACGATCACATGGCAGAAGAGATCGCCGGTACGTTGTCCGCGCACCGGGCGGATGCCTTTTTCTTTCAGGCGGAAAACCTGCCCCGTCTGCGTTTCCGCCGGAACTTTGATTTTGGCGTGGCCGTCGAGTGTCGGAATTTCGATTTCGCCGCCGAGCGCCGCCGCCGCAAAGCTGATCGGCATTTCGCAATGCAGGTCAGCGCCTTCGCGTTGAAATACCGGGTGTGGTTTCAGGTAAATCACCACGTACAAATCGCCCGGCGGGCCGCCGTTGATTCCCGCTTCGCCTTCACCGGACAGACGAATCCGGTCGTCCCGATCAACCCCTGCCGGAATTTTGACCGACAGCGTTTTCTGTTTCTTGACGCGCCCTGCCCCGTGACAGTCGCCGCACGGGTCTGTCACGATCTTGCCGCGACCGTGGCACTGCGGACAGGTTTGTTGTACCGAAAAGAAGCCCTGTGAAATACGAACTTCACCGCGACCGTGGCAGGAAGGACAGGTTTGCGGTTCGGTTCCCGGCTTGGCGCCGCTGCCGTGACAGTTTTCGCAGGTTTCCTGTGTCGGCACCCGAATTTTCAATTCGGCGCCGCGCGCCGCATCTTCGAGCGACAGCTCCAGGTTGTAACGCAGATCGGCGCCGCGATACACGGCATTCGCTCGACCGCCGCGCCCTTGTCCGAAGGCTTCGCTGAAGATGTCGCCGAAAGCGTCAGCGAAGTTGCCGAAGCCGCCGAAGCCCGCCGCGCCCGCGCCGCCGAAACCACCCATGCTCGGGTCCACGCCCGCATGGCCGAATTGATCGTAAGCGGCGCGTTTGTTGGCGTCGCTCAGTATTTCATACGCTTCTTTGGCTTCTTTGAATTTTTCTTCCGCATCTTTGTCGCCGGTGTTTCTGTCCGGATGGTGTTTCATCGCCAGCTTGCGGTACGCTTTTTTGATGTCCGCCTCGGAGGCGTCGCGGCCTAATCCCAATACTGTGTAGTAATCGCGTTTGTTCGATGTGGCCATGGGTGACACCTTCTTTTCTGCTTCGTTTTCGACGCTCTTGGAGCGGTTTTTTGTTTAGAACCTATCCTGCAAATCAACGATACGCCAGCGCCCTCTCGTACGCGTGGGGACGTTGAGAACCCCATCCCCACCCCAACCCTCCCCTTGAAGGGGAGGGAGACCCGGATGGCGCTTCGCTTATCCGGGCTACGCTTGCTCGCACGTTTTTAACCCTCTCCCCTCGCGGGAGAGGGTGCCCCGAAGGGGCGGGTGAGGGGGAAGCCGTTTTACCCCTCTCCCCTTGCCTCTCTCCCACAAGGGGAGAGGGGGGGACACCCGTTACTCTTTTTTGTCTTTCACTTCGGTGTATTCGGCGTCCACCACTTTGGCGTCGTCGCCGGGTTTGCCGCTGCAACCGCTGTTGCCATTCGTAGCGCCCTGTGCGCACCCGCCTGCTTGCGCCGCTGCGGCTTCCGCTTGCGCAGCGGCATAGATCGCTTCGCCGAGTTTTTGCGATGTCGTTGCCAATGTTTCGCTCTTGGACGCCATCGCTTCTTTGGTCGCTTCTTTGTCTTTCAGCGTTTCTTCGGCGTCTTTCAACGCTTCTTCAATCTTCGCCTTGTCGTCGGCGCCGATTTTGTCGCCATACTCACTCAACGATTTCTTGACGCTGTGCACCAGACCGTCCAGTTCGTTGCGCGCCTGCACTTTTTCCATCAGCTTCTTGTCTTCGTCGGCGTGCGCTTCGGCGTCTTTGACCATCCGATCGACCTCATCATCGGACAAGCCCGAATTGGCTTTGATCGTGATCTTGTTTTCCTTGCCGGTGGCCTTGTCTTTGGCCGACACGTGCAGGATGCCGTTCGCGTCGATGTCGAAGGTCACTTCGATCTGCGGCACACCGCGCGGCGCCGACGGGATACCTTCGAGGTTGAACTGCCCCAGGCTCTTGTTGCCGCTCGCCACATCGCGCTCGCCCTGCAACACATGCACGGTCACCGCGCTCTGGTTGTCGTCGGCGGTCGAAAAGACTTGCGATGCTTTGGTCGGGATCGTCGTGTTTTTCTGGATCAGCTTGGTCATCACGCCGCCCAGCGTTTCGATGCCGAGCGACAACGGTGTGACGTCGAGCAACAGCACGTCGCGCCGCTCACCGGCCAGCACCGATCCCTGAATCGCTGCGCCCACGGCGACCGCTTCGTCGGGGTTCACGTCTTTGCGCGGCTCTTTGCCGAAAAATTCTTTGACTTTCTCCTGCACTTTCGGCATCCGCGTCATGCCGCCGACCAGAATCACATCGCCGATGTCGGCGATTTTGACGCCCGCGTCTTTGACCGCGGTGCGGCACGGCGCAATGGTGCGCTCGATCAAGTCTTCAACCAGCGCCTCGAATTTTGCGCGGGTGATTTTCATCGACAAGTGCTTCGGCCCCGACGCATCCGCCGTGATGTACGGCAGGTTGATTTCGGTTTGCTGCGAACTCGACAATTCGATCTTCGCCTTTTCCGCTGTCTCTTTCAGACGCTGCAAGGCCAGCACGTCGTTCTTGAGATCGACGCCCTGATCTTTTTTGAATTCGGTGACGATGTAGTCGATCAAACGCTGGTCGAAATCTTCGCCGCCGAGGAAAGTGTCGCCGTTGGTGGACAACACTTCAAACTGATGTTCGCCGTCAAGCTCGGCGATTTCGATGATCGAAATGTCGAAGGTGCCGCCGCCGAGGTCATAGACCGCGATTTTGCGGTCGCCCTCTTTTTTGTCGAGACCGAAGGCCAGCGCCGCCGCCGTCGGCTCGTTGATGATCCGCCTGACTTCAAGACCGGCGATTTTGCCGGAATCCTTGGTCGCCTGACGCTGGCTGTCGTTGAAGTACGCCGGAACTGTAATCACCGCTTCGGTGACTTCTTCGCCAAGATAATCTTCCGCCGTTTTTTTCATTTTGCGCAGGACTTCCGCCGAAATCTGCGGCGGCGCCATCTTCTTGCCGCGCACTTCGATCCAGGCGTCGCCGTTGTCGTTCTTGACGATCGAGAACGGCATCAAGTCGATGTCTTTCTGCACTTCCTTTTCTTCAAAGCGACGACCGATCAAACGCTTCACCGCAAACAGCGTGTTGCGCGGATTGGTCACCGCCTGCCGCTTGGCCGGTGCGCCACAGAGGATTTCGCCGTCCTCCATGTACGCCACCACCGACGGCGTTGTCCGCGCGCCTTCCGAGTTCTCGATGACTTTAGGCTGGCCGCCTTCGATGATCGCGACGCAACTGTTGGTCGTGCCCAGGTCAATACCGATGATCTTGCCCATAGTGTTTTCTCTCCGTAGGGATTTGCTGAAAATTCTGATGCCCGTTAAATGGGGGCGGTTTGCGCCAACGCAAGCCCCGCCGGGCTTCTTTACGCTGTTTTTTCTTTGGCCACGATCACCATCGCTGGCCTTAGCACGCGATCATGGATCAGATAACCTCGCTGGAATACCTGCACCACGGTATTGGCGGGCGCGTCGGATTCGATCATCTGCATGGCCTGATGCCGGTGTGGATCGAACGGCTGCCCCCGTGGGTCAATCGCCTGAATGTGCGCTTTCTCGAAAGCGGTGTTTAGCTGCTTCAAAGTCAGCATTACGCCGTCGCGCATTTGTTGGGACGTCGCGTTTTCTGTGATCAGCGCCAGTTCCAGCGCGTCCTTGACCGCCAGAAGGTCGGCGGCAAAACGTTCGATGCCGAATTTCCCCGCCTTGGCGATTTCCTCGCGCGCCTGCCGACGCGCGTTCTCCGTTTCGGCGCGCGCCCGCAGGAACGCGTCGCGCAACTCCTGCGCTTCCGCTTCGGCCTTTTGCAACAGCGCGACCAAATCGGCCGACGGCGATTCAGCCTCCGGCGCGGCGTCGGGTGGAACGGTCAGATCCGCCGACATGAATTCTGCTTGTTCGGGATTGTGTGGCATTGCTTTCTTCCGTCATCAAATACAGCTTTGAAGATGGAGGCGATTGCGGCGTTTTCAAGGGTTCGTCAGCGAAATTTACGACGCGCGCGTTTCCTCGGTCACCGCCGCCGCTTCAGCCGTTGCCGGAAGCACCGCCGGTGCCGCATTGGCCGTTTCTTCGTGTTCGCCGTGAATGCCGTTGCTGCCGCTCGGGTTATCGAGAACGCGCTTCATTTTCTCGACATCCAGCGCATTTTCCCACTTCGATATCACGACAGTCGCCACCGTATTGCCGATCAGATTGGTCAGCGCCCGCGCTTCCGACATGATGCGGTCGATCCCCAGAATCAGCGCCAGCCCGGCCACCGGAATTTCCGCGCCGGGCACCGACGCCAACGTTGCCGCCAGCGTCACGAAACCGGAGCCGGTCACCCCGGCCGCCCCTTTGGACGTCAGCAGCAAGACCGCCAGAACCATCAATTCCTGTCCCAGCGTCAACGGAATGTCGCACGCCTGAGCGATGAAAATCGCCGCCATCGTCAGATAAATCGCGGTTCCGTCGAGGTTGAACGAATAGCCGGTCGGCACCACCAGACCGACCACCGATTGCTGGCAACCGAGCCTTTCGAGCTTCTTCATCAACTGAGGAAGCACCGATTCGGACGACGAGGTGCCGAGCACGATCAGCAATTCTTCCTTGACGTATTTAATCAACTTCCAGAGGCTGACCCCAACGAAGCGGCAAAGGCCGCCAAGCACCACGAAAATAAAAAGCAAACAGGTCAAATAAAAGCACAGAATCAACTCACCCAGCGAAAGCAGACTGGAAATCCCCTGCGACCCCACCATGAACGCCATCGCTCCAAAAGCCCCGATCGGCGCGAGCCGCATGATGAAGCCGATGATGGTGAACATCACTTCCGCCAGGCTTTTGATGCCCTTGACAATCCCTTGCGTCCGTTCGCCTCCCGCCGTCAACGCGAACGCAAACAGAAGCGAAAACATGAGCACTTGCAAAATGCTGCCTTCGACAAAAGCGCCGACCACGCTGTTCGGAATAATCCCCAGCAGGAAATCGACGAAGGTCCGATTTTTTCCGGTTTGGGCGTATCGGGAAACCGCTTCCGCATCGAGCGTCGCCGGATCAATGTTCATTCCCGTTCCGGGTTGCACCGTGTTGACAACGACCAGGCCGATGACGAGCGCCAATGTCGTAAACACCTGAAAATAAATCAGCGCCTTGCCGCCGACCCGCCCGACTTTTTTCAGGCTTTCCATCCCGGCGATCCCGGAAACCACCGTACAGAAGATGATCGGCGCAATGATCATCTTGATGAGCTTGATGAACCCGTCGCCAAACGGCTTCATCTTCACACCGAGATCCGGCATGAAATGTCCTAACAGAATACCCAGAATAATGGCGACGACAACCTGAAAATACAGAACTTTGTACAACGGCTTTTTGCGTGGTTTTATTATTTCTTCTTGGCTCACTTGCTGTACCTCAATACGGAAAAACCGTAAACGCTGATTTCTGAACACGGCGGTTTACGCTTCGCTTTTCCGCCTTACGATTCGGGAGCGCAGGCGAATTGCCCCGAATTGACCACACCTTGCCCGCTCATTGCCCACACGCATTGCCCAACTTCCCCCGCCCGCAAAAAACGCGTTATGATACCCGGTTTTGATTCATTCCAGATAACGCGCTTGTAATGCTGCGCAACCGACGCCGTCAAGCCCGAACTCTCTCTGCAAATAACTTATTATGTTACCATATTTTGACTCTATTGCATCGAGTGCCGCCTCGATAAACGCTTCGCGGGCAGAAAACACGCAGACCAGCGCATCGTATTTTTCCCCCATCCGCTGCCGATCCACCGTCGCCAACCAGCGTTCGCGGTAGGATGCCAGCGACGTTTCCGTCATCATATAATCTTCAATCACGGCCTGCCGCGACGCGCCCAGCGCCAGCAACAGGATGGCGCTGCCCACGCCGGTACGGTCTTTGCCGATCGCGCAATGCTGCACAAGACGCGGCGTTTCCGGCGCGCGCATCCAGTCGAACATCCGCCGGTACGCCGGATTGTCGAACGGCAAGCGCTGATACAACTCCTTCATGAACGCAAACGCCCCCGACTCGTCAACCGCATGAGAAAGCAACTGCATCGGGCCTGCGCCGTTTTCCCAGCAACCTGCCGGCACGCACTCGTATTGCACATCGCGCCAGAGCGGATCCGGTCGCCGCCGCACCTCTGCCTCATCGCGGTAATCGAGCACATGCGTCACCGGCAACGCCGCCAGCGTTTCCAGGTCTTCCGCCGTCAACTCATCCAGAACGCCGGAACGAAACAACAATCCCGGCTTGACCGTCCGTCCGTCGGCCATCCGGCAACCGCCCAGATCACGAAAATTGACACCGCCCTGTAAATGGATTTTAGAAGTTGTTTTCATCAAAGCATCACACGCCATGCTGCGCTCGCCGAACCTCGTGCCCGCTGTCGAAAAGTGCGATTTTACCGTGTTCCGGCACATCCCTGCGATACTTTTACCGGATCGCTTGTGAGCGGCCTTTAGCCGCGAGCGAAGCGTGGCGGGAGCCGCAACGTTTTAACCTCACGCGGAGACGCGAAGTTCCTTCCCCTTCAAGGGGAAGGTTGGGATGGGGGTTGTTCAGGAATCAGAGGTCAGATACCAGACATCAGAAGCGCGTCATTGCGCGGAGCGAAGCGCATAGGTCGCTGGTGCGCGTAGCAAACCGCGACGGATCGGCCTCACGCGAAGCCCGAAGCCACGAAAATTTACTCCGTCATTCCCGCGAAAGCGGGGGTTCAGTCATTCAAACCTCAAACTTCCAAACCTTTGCATCGGCAAAGCGCACGTTTTCCATCTTCGCAAGATTGCTTTCCTGGATTCCCGATTTCTCGGGAATGACGGCACATTTGTGTGGCGTATTCGACTTCTTCGCGGCTTCGCGCCTTCGCGTGAGATCATCAACGCGCATTCGGCGAGCGTCTTATCTCAGCAGTTATCATCCTGGCAAACAAACGCTCCACTATAGGACGGGATGGGGCCGTCTCGCCCATCGTCGTAGGCCGTCCATTTTCGAACCGTCTGTCTGGCGGTTCCTGCGTAGTATCCCGTGGCTGTGCCGTCACAATAATCCACACCTGTCACGTCTATCCAGTTTTCGTAAGGAATCCTGTACCCGCCTTGCAAAAATGTTCCGTCTGCTTTTCTGCGAACCCAGTTCATGCTGTTTTTATCCGTACTCAGCGCCCGATTCCGATCCCAGGAGATGGTGTTGTTATCACAAACATTGATGACCCGCTGATCGCCATAGCCGACACCATAGAGCTTATCGTCTTCCGTCAAATAAAAGACTGCTTCTTTCGTCGCTCCAACACTTTTCAGTTTCCCGGCCAGCGTCCGCTTCACCGGCACCGTGCCATACACTTGAAAATAAGCGCCGCCGCCGGGCGTCCCGCCCCAGGTATAGAGCGCCTGATCGTCGTCGTCGGGAACGGCCACACCGCCCGCGTAACGAACGATCAACCTCGTGGCCCTCGGACGCGCCGGGTTTGAACCGGGCCCCATGATCACCCGTGGCTCAAAAAAACGATGGGCGTCACCGGCGCCGACGCTGGCGCCCACGCCCGTATGCCGCGACAAGCCGGACACGACCACGCGCCCATCCGCCAGCAACACCCCTGTCCAGCCATAGCCGCCGTTAATGTAAATGATATCCTTGGCGTAGGCGTCGTACTGGGTCAAGCGCTCCGGCGTTCGGATGGTCACGTCGGTTCCTCTGTTGACCAGCGCGTAGCCGAAACTTCTTCCCCAACCCCACAAAGTATATTTGCCCGTTTTATCGACGGACACAGCGTATTGCCCTTCATAAGCGCCGCCCACCAGAATGACTTGTTCTTTGTCGCCGTTTTTGTCAACGAAGTAGTGTGTGATATTCAACGGCACAGTCTTGTTTCCGCTGCTTCCCGTGGTTTCACCAAAAGAATTTCTTCCCCAGGTGTAAACGTCTCCATCATCCGTCAGGGCAATCGCGTTGTATTCACCGCCGTCGATGTACGCCACTTTTTTCTTGACCTGTGCGGTCGGCGTCTTGATGCCAAACGTCGGACAAGGCCGCGCCTGATAATGAGGCGCCCCGCTGACGGTGCCGGCGATAGTACCGTACTGGGTTGTTTCGTAGCCGGTGTTAACACAACCGGCTGTCCCGTAGAGACTGTCGCCCCAAGCCCACAATTCGCCTTCTTCGGTTAGCGCATACAAGGTGTGGGCTGTCGTGAATAATCGGATAACTTTCTGGCCAACAAGGTATTTGTTATAGGTCGAATTTTTGAAATCCTTGACGGTTTCAAATCGGGGGTGGTTTCGTCGGGCTTCCGCAGAATTGTGTTCATACCCTCTGGGGCCATCGTACCAGTTGGAATTTCCGCTGTGACCATTGTAGCGATAGCCCCACACGATAATGTCGCCGCCGGAGCCGTCGGGTTTTTTAGGCGTCGCCATCACCGCCGTCGAAATCAGACTGCCTACCCCCAACCCTTCCACCAGGCCCCTCAGCTTGGGCCCGGGCAAAACAGGATCGTTGGCATCCGCCCATGCCGCTCCGTTCAGAAAAACGACAAGCACCGAAAACGCCATTCCTAAAATTTGATACTTCATGACCGCACCTCTATATCCTGATTCCTGATTCCTGATTCCTGATTCCTGATTCCTGATTCCTGATTCCTGATTCCTGATAACCCCATCCCCACCCCAGCCCTCCCCTTGAAGGGGAGGGTTTCAAATGCCCTTCTCCGCGCCTCCGCGTCTCCGCGTGAGCACAAAAAGTCGTCATTGCGAGCGAAGCGAAGCAATCCAGAAAATGCGCGCAACGAAAAAACGCTGGATTGCTTCGTCACTTCGTTCCTCGCAATGACGCCTTTCTGATTCCTGATACCTGACCTCTGACCTCTGATCACCGACTGATAAAGCGAAGGCTGCTCCGCCTCGCTCCGCTACCTGCGGAACCCTCTCTACCGGAAAATTCGTCTCCGACAAAACCCGTTCCCTGATTCTGTTGCCGGTTTGCCAGCAGAAGCCTGAACACATGTTTCCCGTCTCTGCGCGTCAGCCCGACGTAGTGTGCCGACGCAAGTCCGCCCATATGGTTGACCAAATGGCCGGTGTTCAGAAGCGCGCCCGTATTCACCTGCCGCTCATAAAGCATCGCTTCAAACGGCGATGTCGCGCAGATGTCCAGCCCTGCCGTTCCGCTCGGAACATAACGGTTCGCAATATAGGCGGTTCGCTCAAGCAGCGAATCCGGGTTGGTAATCACCTGATACCCTTGATCAAAGAAATGAACCCACCCTTTTTTATCGGAAGAAACGTTTTCCAACCCATCACTGACATCTTTCAGATCGGAGAGATGATAGGGAAACGATGACGTGTCGGGTTCCGGTGCATCCCGCGTCCCATCTTTGAAGGCAAACATGCCCTGGATCGTTTCGGGATAACTTTTCCCGATCCCATCGTAAAGATCCGCTTCATCGTAAAAACGACCGGTTCCCGCCATGATCCAGCGCGCCTTCTCGCTATCGCTGTAGATCACCTCTATTCGCGGCTCGGTGTTGACCGGCAGTGGCGTATCCGCTTTATTGCGCAACGCCATCAACTTGACCGCTTTCCATTCGTCGGGATTTTCCGACGTCAAATCAAAACGCCAGAAATTCCCCAACTGATCACCGCCATAGACCGCATCCGCAAGCTGGTTTTCGGAACTCTCTACAAAAGCCCGGATGTACGCCAACCCGCTGGGTTCCGCTTTCGTCCCGGCGTTTGTAATGACTTCATGAATTTTTTTTCCTGTCGCCAGATCGACAAAGAAAATGCGGCCTTTGCCATCTCCTTTTTTAGGCTGATCGCCGCCTTCTCCGTTGTTAAGACCGGACGGCAGAATCGCCACCCATCGCCCGCCCCAGGCTTTTGTTTTCACCATCAACGCGCGACCGTAGGCATATCCCATGTTGTCGTCGGTGAACGTCCATTGGAACAACGCCTCGCCCTGCCCCGCCGGCGTGTTGTCTCCCTCCGTGACATCGAGTGCGTAATACGACGTGCCGCCTTTGCCCATCCCGCCGATCAGCAGGGTTCTCCAGCGATCACCGCCGATATCCACATCGATAACGCGGGGCGTGGCGTCCACATAGAAATAATGCGCCCAGCCTTCTTCTCTGGAACGCAACAGATTGACAATCCCTTTGTTCGCCGCGCTGCGGAAAAGCTCGGGAGGAATAAACGCCCAGCGCTCGTTTCCATCGTCGTCAAAAGCATGCAGCATGCCATCGTTTCCTGCCGCATAAATCATTCGTTTGCGGTCTTCGTGCGCTTTCTTGAAGTCACCGTAACCCGGATTTTTGAATTCGTTGTACAGAAAACCCGGTTTATCAACCACCGCCGGAGAAGCGTGAACGAAATCGCCCAGAAGGCTGGGTCTCTTGCGGTATTTTCCTCCGACAAGACTTTCTTCCAGACGCCTGTCACCCCGAAGATAGTTAACGACCTCCTTCTGATCGTTCTGATTCGCCCCGAGCGTTAAAAGGTATTCGGGCGCCGCGCTGCTCAACGCGCTGAACGTAAAGGGGATGCCGCCGTTTCCTTTCGCCGTAAAAATCTTTCGCTCTGTATTCCAGGGCTCATTGTTCACGCCCATTTTTTCCGCCAGCTTCACCGCTGCGTCCCACACCATCGCGCCCGGCACAATTTCAGTCGCGTGATGGATTCTTCTCTTTTGAACCGTGCCGCCCCAGTTCGGCGTAAAGCTGGCGCTATAACCAAACATCTCGTTCTCGCGCCCCAGATCTTTCGATATCGGAAGTCCCAGTTCCGCGAACGTTCCGCCGCGGCTGATCACGTCCAGTCCCGCCATTCCGCCGTGACCGGTGTCTATGGCTTTATCGAAATCATGCGGCGCAACGCCGGTCGTGAAGACGCCGAAACCGGAAACGGTCGCGTGCCACAAGTCGTCAATCGCTGTCGGTTCGTTTTTTCTGGGCGTCGGCCAATCAACAGCGCCACTGGCTATTCTGGCAAGCGTCTGTTTCGGATTTCTGGCCGACAGGGTTCCTTCGCCCGCATAGGTTAGCGCAAGCGTATTGAGGTGTTTCCATCCGGCCGGATCGTTCGCCGTTTGATCGACATCGAATGTTGTAAAGTCTTTGCGCAACTCATTCAGCCAGGCATAAAGCGAAATGTCGGAGAGCGTATCGCTCGCGGCTTGCGCGCCTTCCCTGATGGGGCGCGGCCAAAGTGTATTGTTAGCAAGATCAACCCCCAACACATTCGCCGCCCGAGGCGGCGTCGATACAACCTTCAAATCCTGATTCCCCACGCCTGAAAATGAATCGTCGTTCCATAAACCGTCGGTCAACGCCACCAGATAGTTCCGCTGGCAAGAATGAAGAATGAGATTTTTGTCCGCATCGAATTTTGCGCGAACCCGGTGCATCGCGGTCTTGAGCGGCGTTCCCTTGTTGGCGATGGCGTTCACTTCGTGTTCGAGCAGCGCCTTGTAAATCCGGTATTTGCCCCCCACGGTGTCCGGGTCAAATTCTTTCACCTCGGTTAATGGTTCTATGGACGTATTGCCAGCAACGCTGTTGACCGTCGCAACGCTCATTCTCAACCAGCGATCCGGCTCGATCCCCGCCAATGCGAAGGTCGCTACCGTGCGCGTCGCTGCCGTTCGGTTGCCGTAATACGCATACCAGTTGGCGTAATTTTCGAGTTCCTCCTCATACGTCCGGCTTTTCGTCTGCAACACTCCGTTTTCATCAACGACGGTGTGCTTGACAGGTTCTCCCGTACCTTTCGAATAATCCAGAACGACCAATTCAAAAGAAGGATACTGGGTGTGATCTTCCTTGTTGGGCGACGTGTATTTTCCGTTCGGAAAATAATAATACGGGTATTTGTACACCGCTGTGCGATCGTCCTGACAATCCTGCGGAGATGCAGACCCCAAATACAAAGTACCCTCATAAAACGCCGATGGCGTGACCGGATTCCCGTCCGGCGTCGGCGAAACAGACTGGTAATAACGGCACCATTTCACGCTGGTTTTAAAGTAATGCATGGGCATGATGTCCGTCAGTTGCGCGAGTTGCGAAGCGCTTGCGCCATTCATGTACCTTAACTGCAATGAAAATCGCTGATCCGGAAAATAGGTGCGCTCTTGCGGAAAATCCTTCGTCACATCTCTCATGTTGATCGTGACGGGAACGCCCTGGGGTCGCGCGATCCCGCCAAAGCTCTCCGGCCAGCCGACCTTCGTCCAGCCGTTGCTCGCGTCTTTCATCGACGGAAAACTGATGGTATTGCCGCTTTGGTTTTCAAAGACCGGCGGCAAATACGTCACCTCCGGGTGATAAGCCATCTTGTTGAAACCGGCGGCCATCAACGGCGGCGGCAACAATTGCACCGCTTTTTCTCTGACCTCCGCTGGATTGGTGCTGCGGTAAGGATTGGGATAAGGGTACCCGCAAACATCGATGGTCTTGCATTGCCGATCGGACGGCGAACAAAGAAAAACACCGCCGACCGTTCCATCCGCACCACGCCAACACGCCCTCTCAACATCACCAATCCCTTCCGGCGCATGCGTCCAGGTCATACTTCCTGAATCATCGGCAAGCAACAGCACGTTCGTCGGAACAAGGCTCTTGATATCCACAAACACCGGACTGTCCGCGATCTTGACCGGCGCGTTCGGATTGGCTGAAAAGGAAGACGCCGAGAAGGTAGAAACAGCGAACATGAGCAACGCTGCCAGAAACGGGTTCTTGAAATGTATTCGTTTCATCACAAATTCCTTACGGCTCTTCTGTCCTGAAAACACTGAGACCGCCTAGTTGATAAATGCCTGCGCAAAAACCGCCGTGTTCCTGACGCCGTCAACACGAATGGAAACGCGGACGATGGGTGAACCCGCCCCGCTGCCGGTTCTGTATTCGCCATCCGTATGCACGGGCACCGTCCCCATTCCTCCCCCGTTGCTCAACATGCAGTTGGCCGGCGTCAGTCCTGCGTTCGGATCGGCGCACATCCGTTCGGCCACAAACCGCACGCTCATATCGGAGACCTCCATCGTGCCCTCTCCGGGCTGCACGCCGTTTCGGAGCAGCGTCGCCGGAATGCCCTCGGGGCTGTCCGTGTTCCGCCAATGGTCGGAGAAATAAGCTGGGCGTGTTTCTGCGTTCAGCATGTCCTGCACCACGTGTTCCACCGCCATGTTCGCAGGCGCTTCCGCCGCCTGACGAAAAGACAGGTTGTTGACCACCTGAATGGACGTATCGCTCGAACGCAACAGCGCCGTTGAAACAAGCAACATCGCCACCAGTATGAGCAGCGTCATGATCAGCACCATCCCTCGCTCCGAGCGGTACGACACGCTATAAGCACACCGATTCATCGCTTCCACTCCCTCTCTCAATTCCAGATCGTGTTTTGCAGAGGAACCGTTGTTTCATATTTACGGTACCGCCATCCATACGGCTGATCGCTTTTCGACACCACCAGAGGAATGTCCTGAGGAGCGCTGCATGTCCAGCCGCCGGGACAATCCACGAAAAAGGTTTCCGTAATATCAGGAGCCTCCGCCAATGCGATATCCGGCTCGGCCGCGCGCACGATCAACCCGAAGCGTATCGCTCTGATATCTCGCGCCGATATCGTTCCGCTCATGATCTGATCCAGCGTCGTCGCGTCGGGTGTTATCCACGCATCGGCGACGCCGCCCGAAGTCATCGCAACACCGTACTGCGCTTTGAAAGCGACAACGTTCGAGGCTACCGGAACCGTTCTCGTCACTTGCCAGTGGTTGTTGCCTGCCGCGGCGTCAACCTGCCATATTTCCATTTGCAGTGTTTCGTTTTCATCGACAAAGAAACGGCGTCTGACGACGTTCCCCATATCGACCAGAGAATCCCCGGCGCTCATGCTTCCCAAAAACTGTCCTGCGCCGATCGTCACATCCACCCGTCCGCTGTCGTCGGGCGGCGTGACGGTTTGCGCCGAAAAAGCTGCGCAATGGGTTCCTGTCGCCGCAAGCAGAATGCTTCCATTCGCCAACCCAAGAGGCGCCGCCAGAGAAAAACGCTGCGGCGTATGAATCTCGGTCACGGACATCGGCAAATCGGTGAAATTCCCCGTGCCGTAAAAGACAAAAAGATCATCCGACAAGCCACCATCGGCAGGAATGATCGCCGCAGGCAGCGGATACAAAGGAATAGGCGAACTCCCTGCATCGTTGTTGGGAAAAACCGAAACCGCCGTACACGCTTGAAAGCTTCCAAAATTGCTCATGACTCCCGCGCCGGCATTGCTCAACTCCTGACTGACCGCAAAAGTCGCGTAAAGCCCCGCCATCTGCGCTTCGTTGGTCGTTTCCGTCGCGCGGTAATTTCTCTCGACGTTTTCAAAGATACGAAAACTGGCGTACATCGCCAGCAATCCGATGATCACACCAACCATCAGCTCAACAAGAGAAAAACCGTTTTGTTGGTTGCCCCGTCGCATTTTTTTCCATCTCACTTTTTCTTATCCTTCTCCGGCGCTTGCGCATACGCGCTTGATGGTTCCGCTTCAGTTATTCCCGATAACGCTGGTCTGCGTGTATCGGCGGATTGCGTTTTCCCCCGGCGTCTGCCAGGTCACCGTGATTTCAACCAGCCTCGTTTCTCCCGGAAGGTTGGCGTCCGCCATGAAATGGACGACAGGCGCACCCGCTCCCGGCAGTTTCTTCGTCAGTTCGTTTTCAAAAAGACCGAACTCATTTCCTCCTGACTCGAAGAGCGACGCCACCTGACCGGCGCCGCCCGACATCGCCGCAGGCGTCATCGCCTTGATCTTTCCCACGTACGCGTTCACCAGATGAATGGCCTCCGCCCGATACTGCACGTCCCCCGTATTTTTAAAAGACACCGCCTGCAATCCGGCCATCGCCAGCATCCCGCAGGAAAAAATCAGCACGGAGACCAACACTTCCACCAACGAGGAACCTTGCATCCTTCTAATCAGTTTCCAGGGTTTTTGTTTTCGACCTTCCATCTTTTTCTCTTTTTCTCAGAAACTTCTTTGATATCTCTTCGCGCCTTCGCGTGAGGCATTCATTTTTCATTCCTCGCCTTCACTTGCACCCCTTCGGATCGGATGAAGGAAGCTGCGGATCGCACACCCGCACACCGCCGCCGCCATCCACCACAACACGAAACGCCCTGCTCCCGGATCGCCCGCTGACATCAAACCGATTCGGCGGCGGGATCGCAGGCGACTCCGGAAACACCACCCTGCCCATGCCGTCAAACGTCACCGCTGCGCTCGCTAGCGTCGCGCCGCCCGACACCGCCGCGACAGAAACGGAAGACCAGTTGTTGTTCCCGCCAACGCCCCAATCAAACGTTTCCAATGGCGGCGTTATCGGGGTCAACGTCGCCATGTCGAGTTGCGATACCGTCCATCCCGCTCCTGACCACACGAACCGGGTTTGGATATTCGTCTGCACCGCCTGCCATCGCGCTTTTTGCATTCCATAAAAAAGCGACTCGGCAACGTTTCTGACTTTGCGATCCTCCAGATACTGACCGATGGACGGCGCAGCCAACAGTAACGACAACGCCAGGACAGCCAGCACCGTCATCAATTCAACCAGTGTCAACCCTTCAGAGTACCGGCGCGTTTTCACGACTTCGCTCATGTCCATTCGTCAGACATCCCATCACAAGAGGAGTTCTAACAACTCCCATCCCTTTTCAACACCCAGCAAGATAAAGGCGTCGTGACGCCCCATCCCGCTCCGACGCCCGTCGTCTGCTTGAGGCCAGCTTGATCTATCGTGTAAGTGAAGCCTGCCATGCTGCCGATACCGCTCGCCTGCAAGGTGTACGTTGTAGGCGTTTGCGTACCGGTGCACGCCACGTTGAAATATTTTGTCGCCACCGGATAACGCGTACATGCGTGCGCCCCTCCCGGCGCGACGTGATACGCACGGTTATCCGCGAGAAACTTTTCCATCGCAATCCGCTCGTTCGACAACAACGCCAACCCCTCGGGGATTCGCCCGCGAATGATGTAGTCCCTGTAGCTCGGATAAGCGAGCGTCGCAAGGATTCCGATAATGGCGACAACCGCCATCACCTCAATCAGCGTAAATCCTCGCTCTCGCCCATTTTTCATTTGATGCCCCCATCGTCGAAACACTTTTTTTACGCGGCCTGTGCCGACCGCTTCAAAATCACTTGACATACCTTTGGACACCTCCCATTGGCATAGGTTCCTGAAAATCTTTTCCCAGCAATTTATGCTTCCCAATGCACGAAGCACCGAAGAGCCGTTCCTTTAGTCCGTTATAATGGGCGCGTTTTTCTTTCGAGAAAAAGCCGCCATGATCTTCACCCGCATACCTTCCTCCCCCCGCATCGGCTTTGTGTCGCTCGGCTGCCCCAAGGCGCTGGTCGATTCCGAGCACATTCTGAGCCGCCTGAAAGCGGAGGGTTACGATATTGCCGAGAGTTATCAGGGCGCTGATCTGGTCGTCGTCAACACCTGCGGCTTCATCGACGCGGCGGTCACGGAGTCTTTGGAGGCGATCGGCGAAGCGCTTGCCGAAAACGGAAAAGTCATTGTCACCGGCTGTCTGGGCGCGCGCGACGGCGGTTCTTTTGTGCGCGAGGTTCATCCGAACATTCTTGCCGTCACCGGCCCGCACGCGACCGATGAGGTGTTGCAAGCGATCCACGCGCATCTGCCGCGCCCACATGAACCGTTCGTCGATCTCATCCCGCCGCAAGGCATCAAGCTGACGCCGCGCCATTACGCTTATCTGAAAATTTCCGAAGGCTGCAACCACCATTGCACGTTCTGCATCATTCCCAGCCTGCGCGGTTCGCTCGTTTCTTTTTCGATCGGCGATGTCGTCAGTGAAGCAGAAAAATTGTTGAACGCCGGTGTGCGCGAGTTGCTCGTCGTCTCGCAGGATACCGGCGCTTACGGTGCCGATGTTCGTTACCGCACCGGCTTCCATCAGGGGCGGCCATTGAAAACCCGCATCGCCGTTCTGGCGCAGGAACTCGATGCGCTGGGTCGCGCCCATCAGGCCTGGGTGCGGCTGCATTATGTTTATCCTTATCCGCACGTGGATGATCTGGTGGCGCTGATGCGCGGCACGGCGGAAAGCGAGGGCGGGCTTCTGCCCTATCTCGACATGCCGTTGCAACACGCCAGCCCGCGCATCCTGAAAGCGATGCAACGGCCGGCGGCGCCGGAGAAAGTAATCGACCGCATTCGCGTCTGGCGACACGCTTTGCCGCAACTAACTTTGCGCAGCACGTTCATCGTCGGCTTCCCGGGAGAAACCGAAGAGGATTTTTCAACGCTGCTGCAATTTCTTGAAGAGGCGCAACTCGATCGTGTCGGTGCTTTCCCGTATTCGCCGGTGAACGGCGCTGCCGCCAACGCTTTGCCCGACGCCGTTCCCGAAGAAGTCAAACAGGAACGTCTGGCGCGTTTCATGGAAACACAAGCCGCGATCAGCGCCCGACGCCTGCAAAACAAGATCGGTCAGACGATGACCGTGCTCGTCGATCAACTGGCAGAAGCTAAACAGCTAAAGCAAGCCAAACAGCCAAAGCAGGCTAAACAAGGCCGCAAAAAAACCGTCATCGCGCTGGCGCGGTCCGCCGCCGACGCGCCTGAAATCGACGGCCTCGTACAAATCGCCGATGGTCACCGCCTGCTTCCGGGAATGTTCGTTCAGGTCAACATCGAAGCGGCCACAGAACACGATTTGATTGCGCGCGTGAGCTGACGCTGAATCGCCCCGGTTTCCCCGGAGGCGTTTTTGCTCTAGTCAAGCAGCATACTGCGGGCATACTGCGCTACCCTCCGGGTTTCTGATGATACATGGCGAGTGACCTATGCGCTGACTTCTGACTTCTGACTTCTGACTTCTGACTTCTGATCTCTGACCTCTACCCCCCTGAATCAGGTAAACTTACCGGATGTTGACCTTGACCCCCACCGAACGCCGCGCCTTGCGCGCTCAGGCGCACACGCTTACCCCCGTTGTCATGATCGGCCAGCACGGGCTGACGCCCGCTGTGCTGCGCGAGATCGACAATGCCCTGAACACCCATGAACTCATCAAAGTGCGCATTTTCAACGATGACCGCGCCGAACGCGAAGCCTTGCAACTCGCCGTTTGTCATCAACTGGCCTGTGCGCCGGTACAACACTTGGGCAAATTGATCGTTCTCTGGCGTCCGGCGCCGCCGAAGAAGGAAGCAGCGCCAAAACCGGCCAAGCGTCCCGCGAAAAAAGCCGCCTCAAAAACCGCGAAAAAGGCAGCGCTCCCCGGCGCGATCAGCCGTCATGGGCAGGCGATCAAACCGCTGTCGGCTCGGCAAGCCAGAGAGCAGGCGCAACAGCCGGAATGGCAACCCGCACGGCAACCGCGCCCATCCGGCAGGAAAACTTTTTCCAACGCTCATTCTGACAGACCCAGCGACGAAGCGCCCACCAACCGCCGCCGTTCACCGCAGCCTGCGGGTCGCGGTTCACGCGGTTCCCTTGCGACGGGCGGTTCCTTCGGCGCCCATAAAACGGGCGGGAAATCGCCGTTCCCGCAGGAAAAACCTTCGGCGCGGCAACCGCGTCCATCCGGCAGGAAAACTTTTTCCGACGCTCATTCTGACAGACCCAGCGACGAAGCACCCACCAACCGCCGCCGTTCACCGCAGCCTGCGGGTCGTGGTTCACGCGGTTCCCTTGCGACGGGCAGTTCCTTCGGCGCCCCTAAAGCGGGCGGAAAACCGCCGTTCTCGCAGACAAAATCATTAACAAAACCATCGGCGCGGCAACCGCGCGGCGCTTCCGGCGTATCGCATTCGGCCAGCCGACAACCAACCGGTCGGCAGTCAACCGCTCGGCAACCCACCAGCCAGCCGTCAACCCGACCGCCATCAACCCACCGGCGGCGGCTCGGCGGTCGCGGAAAGACATGATTTTACCAGCCGACGAAATATCCACCCTCTCCCCTCGCGGGAGAGGGTGCCCCGAAGGGGCGGGAGAGAGGGCAATGGTCGTTTTACCCCTCTCCCCCTACCCCCCCTCTCCCACAAGGGGAGAGGGGAGCAAAGCGCAGCCGCGAGGCCACGAAGAGCGATTCCGTCATCCCCGCGAAAGCGGGGATCCAGCCATTCAAAACGCAAACGCCCCAATCGTTGCATCGGCGAAACACGCTTTTTCCATGTTCGCGAGGCCGCTTTTCTGGATTCCCGCTTTCGCGGGAATGACGCCACACTTGCATAGATACCTATGTGCTGGCGGGAGCAAGCTCCCATGACGAAAACGATCCCTCTGCTCGACGCCGCGGAATTCGCGCAGCAACAATTTCAGCAAACCCTGCGCAACATGCGCCTTGCCCCGCCCGAAACCTTGCCGTCTCCCCTGCTCGACCAACGGCAACGCGCGCTGCACGATCTGCGCATTTCGGTGACCGATCGCTGCAATTTTCGCTGCACGTACTGCATGCCGAAAGATGCGTTTGGCCGCGACCATGCTTTTCTGTCGCACGACGAAGTCCTGCGTTTTGAAGAAATCGCCCGGCTGGCGCAACTGTTCACCCGTCTGGGCGTGCGCAAAATCCGGCTGACCGGCGGCGAACCGCTGCTGCGCAAAAACATCGAACGGCTGATCGAAATGCTGGCGGCGATTGACGGCATCGACCTGACGCTGACCACCAACGCTTCGATCCTCGCCAAAAAAGCGCAAAGCCTGCGCAACGCCGGACTGCAACGAATCACCGTCAGCCTCGACGCGATCGACGACGCCACGTTCCGCCGGATGAACGACGTGAATTTTCCGCTCGCCCGCGTACTCGAAGGCATTGACGCCGCCGCCCGCGCCGGACTGACACCGATCAAAATCAACACCGTCGTCAAGCGCGGCGTCAACGAAAACGCGATTCTGCCTTTGATCCGCGCGTTTAAAGGCAGCGGCCACATCGTGCGCTTCATCGAATTCATGGATGTCGGCGCCACCAACGGCTGGCGAATGGACGACGTGGTTTCCGCCGCCGAGATCGTTGACATCATCAACGCCGAATTCCCGCTCGAACCCGTCGATCCCAACTACCAGGGCGAAGTGGCCGAACGCTGGCGCTTCAAAGACGGCAGCGGCGAAATCGGCGTGATCGCCTCCGTCACACAAGCATTTTGCCGCGACTGCACACGAATGCGCCTGTCCACCAACGGCCAGTTGTTCACCTGCCTTTTCGCTGACCGAGGTTACGATTTTCGCGCATTGCTGCGCGACGGCGCCGACGACGACACCCTGATCCGCGCCATCGCCGCGCTCTGGCAAAACCGCAACGACAACTATTCCGAAATACGAACCGCCAACACCCCGCGCGTCAAGAAGATCGAGATGTCGTATATCGGGGGTTGAAGTGTTTTGCGATGATGGGCGATACCGTATTTCAAATGACCGACAGGGAATGTGAATTCCGATGCTAACTGCGGAAAACAACCCTTTTCCCACCACCCTCTCCCCCACCCCTCTCCCGCAAGCGGGAGAGGGGAAAATGGCTATCACCGGCCTCATTCTCGCCGGCGGTCAAGGCCGCCGGATGGGAGGCGTGGACAAGGGGCTTCTTCTGCTTGGTCACCGCACCCTGACTGCGCATGTGATTGAACGTTTGCGTCCGCAGGTCGGCGCGCTTCTGATTAACGCCAACCGGCATCTGCCGCGTTACGCCGCTTTCGGTTATCCGGTGATACCCGATTCTTTTAGCGTTGCTTCGGCTCAAGCGCAACTTCCTCTCCCCCCGCGCGGGGAAGGACACCCCGACAAACCCCCGTCCGTCTCCAACGGACACCCCCTTTCAAAAGGGGGCACGGCAGGAGCTGACCATCTTCCCCTCTCCCGCTTGCGGGAGAGGGTGGCCGAAAGGCCGGAAGAGGGAGGAATTAAACGCCCACCCCTTCAAGGAGTGAGGGGAAAATATCCCGGCCCGCTCGCCGGTCTGCATGCGGGGCTTTCCGAGGCGCGCACACCCTGGGTCGTCACCGCCCCCTGCGATTCACCGATGTTGCCGCGCGATCTCGTCGCCCGTTTGTACGTCGCCGCGCAACAACACGACGCACCGCTGGCCGTCGCCAAAACCGGTGACCGCCTGCACCCTGTTTTTGCGCTGGCGCACCGTCGCGTATTGCCTGATCTCACTGCTTATTTGCAGGACGGCGAACGCAAAGTCGCGCTGTGGTTTGCCCGCATCGGCGGTGTTGAAGTATCCTTCGACGATCAACCCGACGCTTTCCGCAATATCAACACGCAGGATGAATTGGATGCCATCGCCTCTTTTCTGGCGTCTTGACGCACAATATTATTGTGCATACAATAAGTGCCGTGAAAATCGCATTTGATCCCGCAAAAAATGTCGTCAACATCGAAAAGCACGACGGCGTGTCGCTTGCCGATGCCAAAGCGTTTGAGTGGGACAGCGCCGTGATTTGGCTCGACCATCGCAGGGACTACGGCGAAAACCGCATGATCGGCTTGGGCTATATCGGCGAACGCCTTTTCAATGTGGTGTTTGTTGACCGTAGTGACGGAGTCCGCCGCATCATCAGTCTGCGAAAAGCCAATTTGAGAGAGGTGAAACGCTATGCCGAAACTTAAGCCCGAAACCATGATTCCCACCGCAGAGGAAGATGCGGCCATTACCGCTGCGGCAATGTCGGATCCCGACGCAACGCCGTTGACCGATGAAGAGTGGGAAGCCGTTAAACCGCTGGTTCGTACAGGCCGCCCGAAAGCAGAAGTCACAAAGGAGCGCATTTCCATCCGCTTGTCGCGCGATGTGGTGACGCAATTCCGCGCAACAGGCAGCGGCTGGCAAACGCGCATGGACGCTGCTCTGCGACAATTTATCACCGAGCACCCGCTGTCCCGCTAAAGCGGTTTTAAATGTATACGACAAACACCCCCCATCCCCACCCTAACCCTCCCCTTGAAGGGGAGGGGACAAAGCGACGCGGAAGCGTACATGGCCAAACAGAAAACCCTCTAACCTGAAACACAAATACATCATGAACGCCTCACCCCACACGCTCGATGCTTTGAACACGCTCTCTCACGCAACGGATTACGATCCCGATTCGATGTCGGTCGATAAAGCGCGCGTGTTCATCCGTCAATGTCTGGCGCCGGTGTGTTCCATCGAGCGCGTTCATTTGCGCGAAGCGCTCGGTCGCGTGCTGGCCGAAAACATCGTCTCGAAGATCGCCGTTCCCGGCTTTGATAATGCCGCGATGGACGGTTACGCGTTGCGCTTCGCCGATGTGACGCCCGGCAAGGAAACGCGCTTGCAACGGATCGGCGTCTCGTTCGCCGGTCATCCGTTCGACGGCGAAGTCGGCGCAGGACAATGCCTGCGCATTTTCACCGGCGCGGTGATGCCGCGCGGCGCGGACACGGTGGTGATGCAGGAGCACACGCGCGAAGAGAACGGCGTTGCCATTCTCGCGCCCGATGCGGTCACGTCGGAAGGACAAAATCGCCGCTTCGCCGGAGAGGACATCGCCCCCGGCGCAACGGTGTTCACCTGCGGCCAGCGCCTTCACGCGGCGGAATTGGGCATGCTCGCTTCGCTGGGCGTTGGCGAAGTGTCGGTGTACCGCAAATTGCGCGTCGCCTTCTTCTCCACCGGCGACGAACTCATCAGCCTCGGCACACCGCCCACTGCCGGAAAAATCTACGACAGCAACCGCTACGCGCTCTACGGAATGCTGCAACAACTCGGCGTCGAGACAATGGATTTGGGCGTCGTCGCCGATCAACCGGAGGCGCTCGAAGCGGCGCTGCTGTCCGCCGCCGATACCGCCGATGTTGTCATCACCACCGGCGGCGTGTCGGTCGGTGAAGCGGATTTCATCAAAGCCATGCTCGAACGACTGGGCAAAGTGTTGTTCTGGAAAATCGCGATGAAGCCGGGGCGACCGCTCGCTTACGGCATGATCGGCGACGCCCATTTCTTCGGCCTGCCCGGTAATCCGGTCAGCGCGATGGCGGTGTTTTATCAGTTCGTCCGCGAGGCGTTGCTGATCCTGCAAGGGCAAGCGCTGGTGACGCCGCCGCCAACCTTCCGCGCTACGCTGACAGCACCGGTCAAAAAAGCGCCGGGGCGCACTGAATTCCAGCGCGGAACTTGCGAGATCAAAGACGGTCAATGTGTCGTCACGCCGATACCGGCGCAGGGTTCCCACATTCTGTCGTCGATGTCGCGCGCCAATTGCTTCATCGTGTTGCCGATGGATTCGGGTTCGCAACCCGTCGGCGCGGTCGTTGATGTGCAACCTTTTCATGGCTTGATGACGGAATGATTGCCTGAACGCCACGAAGCCGTCATCCCCGCGAAAGCAGGAATGACGAAGTTCTGATCCCTGATCCCTGATCCCTGATCCCTGATCCCTGATCCCTGATCCCTGCCCCCTGATGCCTGATGCCTGATGCCTGATGGTATTATTCTGCCTTTAACCCGACCAACGCAAACCGGCTGAGGGCTTATGATTTTTGATGTCGATAACGAAACGCTGCCGCGCGAAGATTTGCAAGCCCTGCAACTGCGGCGCTTGCAAATCACTGTAGAACGCTGTTACGAAACTGTCCGCTTTTACCGTGAAGCGATGGATGAGCTGGAAGTCAAGCCTCATCACATCCAGTCTTTGCGCGACGTGAAACTTCTGCCGTTCACCAAGAAAGAGCAATTACGCGACAACTATCCTTTCGGGATGTTCGCCGTTCCGACCGATCAGGTGGTTCGTGTCCATGCTTCGTCGGGCACTTCCGGAAAACCCATCGTTGTCGGTTATACCCGCCGCGATGTCGCGCATTGGGCGCATATGATGGCGCGTTCGTTGAGCGCAGCAGGCTTGCGCCCCGGCGACCGTCTGCACAACGCTTACGGCTATGGGTTGTTCACCGGCGGGCTGGGGTTGCATTACGGCGCGGAAGCGTTGGGCGTGATGGTGGTTCCGGTGTCGAGCGGACAAACACAAAGACAGATCATGCTGTTGAACGATTTTGAAGCAACGGCCCTAAGCTGCACCCCGTCTTATGCGCTCAATATCGCTGAAGAAGCCGAAACGCTCAACGTCGATTTGCGCAAACTCCCGCTGCGGGTCGGCCTGTTCGGCGCCGAACCCTGGAGCGAGGAGATGCGTTACGAGCTGGAATCCCGCCTTCACATCGACGCGCTCGATATCTACGGCCTGACCGAGATGATGGGACCCGGCGTCGGCATCGAATGTCTGGAAGGAAAGCGCGGCTTGCATCTGTGGGAAGATCATTTCCTGGTCGAGTGTGTCGATGTCGATACCGGCGAACCGTTGCCTTACGGCGAGCAAGGTGAAATCGCCATCACGTCGCTGACCAAAGAGGCATTCCCGCTTCTGCGTTTCCGCACCCGCGACATTTCCGTGCTGGACGCCGCGCCCTGTAAATGCGGTCGCACCCATGTGCGCATGCGCCGGGTTTCGGGACGTTCCGACGACATGCTGATCATTCGCGGCGTCAATGTTTTCCCGACGCAAGTCGAAGCCATTTTGATGCGCACCGAAACGCTCTCGCCGTTCTATCAAATCGAAGTCGCCCGAGAAGGATTCCTGGATTCGATGGTCGTCAACGTCGAAGCCAGCCCGCCGCTCTACGCCAAAGGCCAGGAATTCATGGATCGGGTCGCCGCCAAAGTGCAGAAAGACCTGAAAGACTTTATCGGTGTCTCCTGCCGCGTCCTGATCCATCCGACCGGTACGGTCGAGCGCTCGATGGGTAAAGCCGTGCGGGTCATCGACCATCGCAAGAAAATGGCGTAAGCACGATTCGCTCACATTCATCCAAAACTGATCAAGGGAAAAAACGTTGAATCCGAAACTGTTGACTCCTCCTGCCGCCGGCTCGCGTCTGCTGATGTCCGGCAATGAAGCCGTCGCTCGCGCTGTCTGGGAATCCGGCGCGCGTGTCGCCGCCGCCTATCCCGGTACGCCCTCGACGGAAATCCTCGAAAACCTGGCGTTCTATCCCGATCTCTACGCCGAATGGTCGGTGAATGAAAAAGTGTCGCTGGAAGTGGCGATCGGCGCTTCACTCGCCGGTGCGCGCGGATTTTGCGCGATGAAACACGTCGGTCTGAACGTCGCTTCCGACGCGCTGATGACGCTGACGCTGACCGGCGTTGTCGGCGGTCTGGTGATCGCCGTGGCGGACGACGTTGGCTTCTCCTCGTCGCAAAACGAACAGGATTCGCGTTACTGGGGACGCTTCGGCCATCTGCCCGTTCTCGAGCCTTCCGATTCCCAGGAAGCTTACGCGATGACGCTCGAAGCGTTCACGATTTCGGAAACCTACAACACGCCGGTGATCCTGCGCATGACCACGCGGATCAACCACGTCAAATGCCTGATGACCGTCGGCGAACGCAAACCGCATCGCGTGGCCGACAGCTTCACCAAAGACCCGCGCCGTTGGGTGATGGTTCCCGGCAACGCGCAACACCATGTGCCGAAAATGCTGGCGCGTGACAAAGCGCTGGCCGCTGCGACCGCCAACAGCCCGCTCAACCGTTTTGAACCGGGCAGCGATGCCCGTCTGGGCTTCATCACTTCCGGCGCCGCGTACATGCACGTTCGTGAAGCCTTCCCGAACGCGCCGATTCTCAAGCTCGGCTTCTCCCATCCGCTTCCGATTGATCTGGTGCGCGAACTGGCCGGCAAAGTTGAAAAACTGGTCGTGGCCGAAGAAACCGAACCTCTGGTGGAAACCGAAATCAAGGCGCACGGTATCGCTGTTCACGGCAAAGATTTGTTGCCTGCGCATGGCGAACTCTCGCCGACGGTTTTACGCAAAGGATTGGCGCCTTTGCTCGGCCAGACAACGGAAGCAGAGGCAGCCCCGAGCATCAGTCCACAAACGGGACAACGCGCGGCGCTGGACGTCTTCCCGCGTCCGCCGACCATGTGTCCCGCCTGTCCGCATATGGGCGTGTTTTATACACTTTCACAACTGCGCAACGTCAACATTGCCGGCGATATCGGCTGCTACACCCTGGGAGCAGGCCACCCCTGGAAGTCGCTGGACACCTGCATCTCGATGGGCGCTGCAATGGGCGTCGCGCTCGGGATGGACAAAGCGCGCGGCCCTGGAGACGAGGACAAAAAAATCGTCGCGGTGATCGGCGATTCCACCTTCCTCCACATGGGCATGCAAGGGCTGCTCGACATTGCCTACAATCGCGGCAACGTCACCGTTCTCCTTCTCGACAACCGCACCGTCGGCATGACCGGCGGTCAGGAAAACCCGGGCAGTGGCCGCAACCTTCATGGCGCCCCCACACCGCGCGTCGATTTTCCCAAACTGGTCGAAGCGTTGGGCATCGCGCCGGATCGCATTCACGTCGTCGATCCCTATCAATTGCCGGTGCTCTTCAAAACACTGCGACAAGAAACGAAAACACCGGGGCCGTCCGTCATCATCACCAATCAACCCTGCGTGTTGACCGACTACTACAAAGTCTTGACGCCTTACGAAGTCGATGAACCGCTGTGTACCGGCTGCGGCAACTGCGTCGAAGTCGGCTGTCCGGCGATCCACGTGACGCGCCGCGAAAAAGCGATCAAACCGTCAGGCAAAGAAGTCGAACTCGCCTTCGCCCGCATTGACACCGTCGCTTGCACCGGCTGCGACCTCTGCGAAAAAACCTGCGCGCCCAAAGCCATCCGCCACGTCCCGACGTCTCGAGCGCCCGTAAAAACCGTCGGGCTCGTCGATGTCTCCGGAGAATAACCATGACCAACAACCCACAAATCGTCAATATTCTCGTCGTCGGCGTCGGTGGACAAGGCGTGATGACCGCCTCCGAAGTTTTGTGCGAAGCGGCAATCCTGCAAGGCTTCGACGCCAAAAAAACCGAAATGGCCGGCATGTCGCAGCGCGGCGGCGTCGTGTCTTCCCATGTGCGTTTCGGCCCCAAAATTTACTCGCCGGAAATCGCCCGTGGCGAAGCCGATGTCCTCGTCGCCTTTGAGGCCGCCGAAGCCATGCGCTGGTGCCATTACCTGCGCCCGAACGGCGTCGCCATGGTCAACCGCCTCCGGCTGGAACCGCCGATCGTCTCGCTCGGGCTTTACCCCTACCCGCACCACCCCGTCGAAGACATCCGCAAAAACAACGTGCGCGTTTACGACTTCGACGGCACCGCCATCGCCCTTGAACTGGGCGACAAGCGACTCGTCAACACCGTGATGATGGGCGCCATCTCCGAAAACCTGCCGTTCGCGCCGGAAGTCCTCAAAGAACGCATCGTCGAACGGTTCCGCGCCAAAAAACCGGCGCTCGCCGAACTGAACGCACAGGCGTTCGATCGTGGCCGCGCGGCAGCGTGTTGATGTGGGATTTATAGGTCGTGGTGAGTGCAGCGAACCGCGACGGTTCTTAACCGCAAAGAACGCAAAGAAAAAAATCATCATTCTGCGCGTGTAGGGGCAGGTTTCAAACCTGCCCTTTTTTTTGGCCTCACGCGAAGCCGCAAAGCCGCGAAGAAACGGCAAGCCCGCTTTCCAAAGGGGGTGCCCACCGAAGGCGGGCGGGGGTTTGAAACCCCTTCCCCCGCTTGCGGGGGAAGAGCCTGTCCTCGCGAAAGCGGGGATTGGGATGGGGGTATCAGGAATCAGAGGTCAGGGATCAGAAAAAATTTGCAACAAAGAACGCAAAGAAACGCATAGAGCGCAAAGAAAAAAGCCACCATCCCGCGCGACGCGAAGCGGCGTCGCAGAATCCAAACCCTCTCCCCTTGCGGGAGAGGGGAACATTTTTCTCCGCGTGAACGTAAGAAGGGCGGGTTTGAAACCCGCCCCTACAAAACCATGGCTTCGCGTGAAGAGGTTTTTCTGATACCTGATATCTGACCTCTGATACTTGACACCCCTACCTGATAAAATGCTCCCGATAATATTTCAACTCATCAATGGATTCATACACATCGGCCAGCGCTTCGTGTTTGGAATCCTTATTAAAGCCGCGCGCAATCTCCGGCTGCCAACGGCGGCACAGTTCTTTCAGCGTTGAAACATCCAAATTGCGGTAATGAAAGAACGCTTCCAGTTGCGGCATCCAGCGCGCGAGAAAACGGCGATCCTGACAAATGCTGTTGCCGCACATCGGCGAGGTTTGCGCGGTGACGTGTTCGTTCAAAAACGCCAGCGCCTGCGCTTCGATATCGGTTTCCGACAGCGTGGATGCTTTGACGCGATCGATCAACCCCGAACGCCCGTGCATGCTCTGGTTCCAGGCATCCATCGCCGCCAGCACGGCATCGTCCTGATACACCGCCCATACCGGCGCTTCCGCCACGACGTTCAATGCAGCATCGGTCACCACCATCGCCACTTCCAGAATCCGGTCGGAATCAGGTTGCAAACCGGTCATTTCGAGATCCAGCCAGATCAAACGGTCATCGGCAGCCGCCATGTTTGCCTCCCGCTCGCTTTTTGCCGCCTCTTTTCGTCCCCCATACCCACATCGCGCCGCCTCTTCAAGTACAATGAATGTTTTCATTGTCGCATATTCTTCCGGTCGTTACGTCATGTTGTGGTTTACCGTTGTTTTTCTTGCTGCGTTGTTGCTGATGCTGGTGCTGCGTCATTGGCTGTCGCTGCGCCAGTGCCGCCATGTCGCCGCGCACCGCGGTGCTGTCCCCGCCGCGTTTGCCGAGCGCATCGCCCTGCCCGCCCACCAGAAAGCCGCCGATTACACGCTCGCCAAACACGCTTTGGGGCGTATCGAGGTTTTTGTCGATGCGGTGATCCTGCTTGTCTGGACGCTGGGAGGCGGCCTGGCTTTGTTGATGACCGTCACAGGCGAATTGCCCATCGGCGCACTGTGGCAGGATGTCACGCTTCTTCTCGCGGTCACACTGATCGGCGGTATTCTCGGATTGCCGTTTTCTTATTACAGCACTTTCGGGATCGAAGCGCGTTTCGGTTTCAATCGCACCAGCCGCGCCCTGTGGTTTGTTGATCTCCTCAAAAGCACGCTGTTGTCGCTGCTCATCGGCGTCCCGCTGATCGCATTGCTGCTGTGGCTGATGCGCGTGTCGGGGTCGTTGTGGTGGCTGTGGGCCTGGTTCGTTTTCATGGGATTTCAGTTGTTGATGCTGGTCATCTATCCGACGCTGATTGCGCCGCTGTTCAACAAATTTGAGCCGCTTCCCGAAGGCGCGACGCGCACCCGCATCGAGGCGCTGCTTGCCCGTTGCGGTTTCACCGCCAGCGGTTTGTTCGTGATGGACGGCAGCCGCCGGAGCAGCCACGGCAATGCGTACTTCACCGGCCTCGGCCGCGCCAAGCGCGTCGTGTTTTTCGACACGCTGTTCAATCGACTGGACGAAGATGAAATCGAAGCCGTGCTGGCGCATGAATTGGGACATTTCAAACGCCACCACATTAAAAAACGCATCGTTTTTTCGGCCCTGTTGTCGCTGACGTTTCTGGCGTTGCTGGCCTGGCTGATGCAACAGCCCTGGTTTTACAACGGCCTCGGCATTCCCGCCGATCAAGTGAGCGCGGCCATGTTGCGCCCGGGCGTCGCGTTGGCGTTGTTCATGCTGGTGTTGCCGGTATTCATCTTTTTGCTGACACCGCTGGGCGCGGTTTACTCACGTCGTCACGAATTTGAGGCCGACGCCTATGCCGCCACCCATGCTTCCGCCGCCGCGCTGGAACAGGCGCTGGTGCGTTTGTACGAGGACAACGCCGCAACATTGACGCCCGACCCGATTCATTCGGCGTTTTACGATTCGCATCCGCCGGCGGCGATCCGGATTGCGCGCCTGCGCGCCCTGTAGGGTGGGCAAAGCGAAGCGTACCCACCAAAAACAATCAATCGCAAAGAACGCAAAAATGTGTCAACAGACCTTAGCGCATTCTCGGTTGGGTTTTGCACGCTCCCGTGCGACGCCGCCTTGTTCCCTCCCCTTCAAGGGGAGGGTCAGGGTGGGGATGGGGTTGCTTGCCTTATACATCTTAGTCCAAACCGCGCTGACGTGACCGCTCCCAAGACATTGCACGGCTTGGTCGTCGAAACCTTTCGACGCCATTACACAGTGATGCTCGACAGCGGCGACCGTCTCGACTGCGTTTTGAAAGGACGAAACACGACACTGGCCTGCGGTGATGAAGTGGAAGTCGAACACATCCGCGGCGGCGGCGTCATCACGGCGTTAAAGCCTCGGCAAAATCTTTTTTACCGCTCCGACGCCATTCGTCAAAAACTGATCGCCGCCAACGCGACCCAGATTCTCGGTGTTGTCGCACCCGATATCGCGCTCGACGAAATGCTGCTCAACCGCTGGATCGTCGCCGCCGAAGCTGCGCGTTGCCGCTTCGTGCTGATCGCCAACAAGCGCGATCTTTCCGGCTTTTCCTCTCTGCGCGAACGCCTCAAACCGTACGAAGCACTCGGCTATCCGGTCGTCGAAACCTGCGCCAAAAACGATGTGACCGCGCTTTGTCCCTGGCTGGAACAACAACAAAGCGTTCTGATCGGTCAATCGGGCATGGGGAAGTCAACATTGATCAACGCGCTTTTTCCCGACGCACGCAGCGAAACCGCAGCGGTGTCGAAAGCACTCGGCAGCGGCAAACACACGACGACCTCCGCAACACTGTACCCGTTACCGCTGCCGTTGCCATCATCCCGCTCCGGCTGGATCATCGACATTCCGGGCATGAAAGTTTTTGGACTGGCGCACCTGACGCCGGATGAACTGACCGCCGCCTTCAAAGACATCGCGCCGCTCGTCGCGCATTGCCGCTTCCGTGATTGCCGACACGACAAAGAACCCGGCTGCGCCGTGCAGAAAGCGTTGCACGAAGGCGGCATTCACCCCAAGCGCCTCGAACTGCTGCAAACGCTGATTCGTGAGTCGGCTTAAAATCGTTTTAACCACGAAAAACACGAAATTCACGAAAATTTTTAACCGTAAAAAGCGTGTAGGGTGGGCAAAGGCCATTAGGCCGTGCCCACCGTTTCGTTGATGGTGGGCACGCTACGCTTTGCCCACCCTACGCACGCTTTCGTGTTTTTCGTAATCTTCGTGCCTTTCGTGGTTATAAAGGAAGTTTCTTTTCTTCCGCCGCGATCATGTCGCGATACGCTTCGAGCGCCAGTCGCCGGTTCTGGAACAGCCGCACGGGCAATGAGGTGTTGTCGCCTCGCTGCATCCGCATCCATTTCATGATTTTTTCGGAGCGTCCGGTCAACGCCAGAACAACGCCGCGTGCCGCCAGCGTTTTGCTCAGGTCGTACAGCATCAACGCGCCCGTCAGGTCGATGTTATTGATCGAGCGCCCATCAATCACGACCCAGCGAACGGGCGTTTCCGAGGTTTCGATCAGGTCGGTCACGCGCTGCTTGAAGTAATTGGCGTTGAAGAAAATCAGCGATGCTTCAAAACGGTAAAACAGCAAACCGGGAATTTCTTTCGCGTCCGGATAATGTTCAAGTTCATAAAAATCGCCCTGCGATTCGATCAAGCCGAGACGAAAATCCACCGGTCGCGCTGTCCGCATCAAAAAACGCAACAACGCCAGCAACACCGCCAACAGAATTCCCTGCATCACGCCGATGAGCACGACCGCCAGCAATGTCGCCAGCGCGATTCGGAATTCCGAAACGCTGGCTTCACGCAGTTTGGTGTATATCCTGAAATCGGTCAGCTTGATGGCGCTGAAGATCAGGATGATGCCGAGCGCCGCTTTCGGCAGGTGTGCCAACGGCGAGGTCAACACCAGCAACACCAGCAAAATCGCCAACGCCGCGAATATTTGCACCATCCGCGTTTTGCCGCCCGCCGCGTCGTTGACTGCGGTTCTCGAATCTGCCCCGCTGATCGCAAATCCCTGCGACAGCGCCGATGCGATGTTTGAAGCGCCGAGCGCATAGAGTTCTTTGTTGCTGTCGATGTCGTAACCGTTTTTGGCGGCGAAACTGCGCGCGGTCAAGGTGGCGCTGCTGAAGCTGATGAACGCCAACGCCGCCGCCGCCGGTAACAAGGTTCCCCAGGACTCGGGCGGCAGCGCCGGCCAACGTAAGCTCGGCAGCGCCGACGGTATGTCGCCGATCACCGCCACGCCCATCCCCGCCAAATCGAGCGCGAAACTGACGGCCACTGCGACCACCGCCACGATCAACGCCGACGGCCCTTTGCGCCAGAAGCGCATCAACACCAGATAAAGAAGCGCCAGTCCGAACGAAAGCAGCAATGTCGGCCAATGCGGCCCTTGCGCTTGCTCGAAGAATGAAATCAGTTGTCTGACGACATTTTTTCCTTCAACGCCAATACCGAAAACTTTTCCCAATTGCCCGACGATGATGATGATCGCGACGCCGTTCAACAGTCCCACCAGAATGGAGCGCGACAGCAAATCGGCCAGAAACCCCAAACGAAAACGTCCGGCCAGAATGCAGAAAACGCCGGTGAACAAAGTCAGTGACACGGCCAGCGCATGGTAATACTCCGGATTGTCGCCCGCCACCATCAACGGCGTCAGCGTCGCCATGATCATCGCGCAAGTGGCCGCATCGGGGCCGACGATCAGTTGCCGCGATGAACCGAAGAACGCGTAAACGATCATCGGAAGAATCGTGCTGTAAAGCCCCACCACCGGACTGAATCCCGCCAACTGCGCATACGCGATACTGACCGGCAAACACACCGCCGCCACCGACAATCCGGCGATGAGGTCGCGCTTGAGCGGTTTGCGGTTGTAGCTCAACAATTCCGGCAGCCCGGGCATCCAGCGGGCGAGCCGATCCATGATGAGCGGCGGAACAGACAGTTTTCGCATGGTGTGTGAAATAACGATAAAACGCTTCAAATCGAATGTATGGAAACATTATCCCGCCAACGGCGCTTACCGTCTATGCCGACAGGAGCAGAACGCAGAAAAATCCGCGCGCCTTCTGATAGCGTCTGAAAATCTGGTATCGTTCTTTCTGACGGAAATGTAAACCTGAAAACATGAACACCCCGCCCGCCACCCATCTGGTTCTCGCTTCGACTTCGCCGTATCGGCAGGAGTTGCTGAAACGTTTCAATCTGCCGTTCAGCGTTTGCGCGCCGGAAATCGACGAAACGCCGCTGCCGGGAGAAACGCCATCGCAACTGGTTTTGCGGTTGTCCGAGGCCAAAGCGAGAGCGGTCGCGCGGCAAAGTGATTGTCCTTCTCGCTCATTGATTATTGGCGGCGATCAGGTGGCCGATTGCGATGGCGTCGCCATCGGAAAACCCGGCGATTTCGACAACGCCCGCAGGCAGTTGCGGAGCTTGTCGGGAAAAACCGTCCTCTTCCGAACCGGTCTGGCGCTGTTCAATCCGCAGGCGCGGCGCTGCCGCAGTGTGCGCGTCGATATCGCCACGACGTACCGAACGTTGACCGATGCCGAGATCGAGGCTTACCTTCATGCCGCGCAACCTTACAACTGCGCCGGTTCCGTTCGCTCCGAAGACCTCGGGATCGCGTTGTTCGAGCGCATCGACAACGACGATCCGACCGCCCTGATCGGCCTGCCGCTGATCGCGCTGGCGCGGCTGCTCCGCGCCGAAGGCGTCAATCCGCTGTTGCATCAGCCGCTTGTTTCTCATCCCGCGCCATGACAACCGGCACGCTGTACCTCGTTCCCAATCTGCTGGGCGCCATCGCGCCGGAAACCGTGCTGCCGACCCAAACCCTCGATGTCGCCCGCCGCCTCACCCATTGGGCGGTCGAAACGCCGAAACCGGCGCGCGCGTTCCTCAAAACGCTGGCGTTGCCCCGCCCCATCGCCGAACTCGATATCCGGCCTTTGCCGCCCTTATCTTCCAACGCCGCTCCTGATGGCGCTGGTGCCTCTTTGCTTCAGGCGCATACGCTTCCCACCCTCTCCCCTCGCGGGAGAGGGTGCCCCGAAGGGGCGGGAGAGGGGGAAAAAGCGCCGTTTTACCCCCCCCCCCCCCCCCCCCCCCCCCCCCC
>WQTW01000007.1 GCA_009786085.1 Pseudomonadota bacterium
TTCTCTCACTGACTCTTTTTGAGAAAATGCCCTTGCAACAAGCACTTACTCTACCAAATACTTCAAAAAAACAAAAAAAGGACAGCAACCAATTGTTTCTACTCGACTTTTAACCGGACACTACTGGTCGAAGCCGAATTCTCGAAATGAAAAATCCTGTGGCATATAGAAGCTTTTTAGCCTACAATGGCTTCATCATGCCGGAGCTGTTCTAACTACCGAAAGGCCGGGTCTGCAATGTGGTGTGTATGTGTCCTTGGTGCGCAATGAAGAGCCGAGAGAGAGGAAAAGCGCCTCCCATCGCCCACATCCGTAAAACTGACAAAAGCCCGCAATCGTTAGCGGCTCATTTGCTTGCTGCTTCCAGTATTGCTGGAGACACGGCCGAAAAGGTCGACCTGAAGCTCGCTGGGCAACTCATTGGATTAGCGCACGATTTTGGCAAATACAGCGAAGCGTTCCAGACGTACATTCAATCAGTGGAAGGCTTGCTTGATCCAGACCAGGATGAAGAGTGGGTTGATGCTGATCATCTGAAGGGCAAAATCGATCATTCCAGTGCTGGTGCACAGTGGATATGGCAGGCACTCAGTCTTCCGAATGAACCCAAGACCAGCGAAGAAAAGGCTCGGCAGTTGACGGCACAGATGCTGGCGCTGGCAGTGGCCTCGCATCATGGCGGGCTGATCGACTGTGTAGCTGCTGACATCCAGCAGGCAGGCCAAGACCGTTTCATGCGTCGTATCAAAAAGGACGATAAAAAAACACACTTGGCGGAAGTGCGCACGCGCCTGGACGATGATGTCCGACGGCTGTTGCAAGAGCTGCTGGATTCTGAGGAGTTGATTACATCGGTTCGTTTGCTGAGACAGCGCATAGTACAGACTGAAAAACAGCACCAAGGCAATAAGGATATCCAGCAATTCAAACTTGGAATGACAGCACGTTTTCTACTGAGTTGTTTAGTTGAAGGGGATCATAGAAACAGCGGCGAATTCGAGCACCCGGAAACTACGCAGGTGCACAAAGAGAAAAAACCAGACTGGGCGGTATTGATCCATTTGCTGGAAGAAAAGCTCAAGAGTTTTACCAATGAACCGAACCCATTGGAGATTGATGCAATCCGAGCCGATATTTCCGCGCATTGTCTGGCTGCTGCAACGCGTGATCAGGGTATCTATACACTGACGGTGCCAACTGGTGGAGGCAAAACGTTGGCCAGCCTGCGTTTCGCACTGCATCATGCACAAAAACACCAGCTAGATCGCATCATTTATGTGATTCCTTTTACTTCGATCATCGACCAAAACGCCAAAGAAGTGCGCGAGATTCTAGAGCCGGAGGGTACTGCACTGGGGAGCGTACTGTTGGAACACCATTCCAACTTGTTACCGGAAAAATTTAATTGGCAGCACAAATTGTTGTCGGAAAACTGGAATGTACCCATTATTTACACCACCAGCGTGCAACTACTGGAAGCATTGTTCGGCGGAGGGACACGCAATGCCCGCCGGATGCATGCATTGGCACGATCGGTACTGATTTTCGATGAGATACAAGCGTTACCACTCAGGTGCGCGCATCTGTTCGCCAATGCGCTGAATTTCCTGGCTGAACACGCAAAGAGCAGTGTCGTACTGTGCACGGCAACGCAACCTCTGCTGCATGAGATCGATCCTCAGCGAGGTGCAGTACGATTGGCTCCAAAACCTGAACTGATGCCGGATGTCGGCAAGCTGTTTGCTGATCTCAAACGTACCAACATCATCAACCATTGTCGGCCGGGCGGTTGGTTATATGAAGCTGCTGCCGAACTGACCATCGATACACAGCGTGAATTCCGCAGCACGCTTGTAATTGTCAATACGAAGCAGGCAGCACGTGAACTATTCATGCGTTGCTGTGACCGTACCGATGCTCCTGTATATCACTTGAGCACAGGCATGTGTCCAGCACATCGGCGTGACGTTCTGGAAAAAATCAAAATCAAGTTGGGCAAACCTGGGCAACCGGGTAAGCCTGAGCCGGTAATCTGCATCAGCACTCAACTCATCGAAGCTGGCGTCAATGTCAGCTTCGGCTCGGTCATCCGTTCGCTGGCGGGGATGGATTCCATCGCACAGGCCGCTGGTCGTTGCAATCGCCATGGCGAACAAGCAACGCCAGCGCCAGTGTTTGTGATTAATCTAGTAGAGGAAAAAATAGATTTGCTGCGAGAAATTGTAGCCGGGCAAGAGGCGAGCAAACGGTTGTTCTGCGCGTTTTCCAAAGATCCGACAGCTTTTCAGAACGACGTTTTTGCTTATCAGGCCATGTGCCGCTATTTCAATTACTATTTTCATAGTCGCGAAAAATTCATGGGCTATCCAGTTCGCTTTGATCGAATGAGTTATGCAGAAAAGAATGCTGATGCGACGCTACTATCACTGTTGAGCGGCAACCATCAAGCTGTGAACGAGTACAAGAATAATCATTCGCAAGCGCCTATCTATCCGCTGCATCAGTCATTCCATATGGTCACCAAAGCCTTTAAAGCGATAGATTCGCCAACACAAAGCATCGTTGTTCCCCATGGAGAGGCAGGGAAAAATATCATTGCCGATCTAAACAGCGAGCTGTACCCCAATCAGCTAAATAAGGTGTTACGCCAAGCACAGCAATTCAGCGTGAATTTGTTTGAGCATGATATTGAGAAATTGCATGAAAAAAGAGCGCTATACCAAACACCACTTGGTGTATGGTGTCTCCGCTCAGAGCATTATTGGCCAGATATCGGCGTCAGTCATGAACCACGAGAACTGACCGAAGAAGAAAAAGGAGAGTTCTTTCAATGAAGAAAGGAGACGTTATGCACGACACCCCGAAGAACACTTTAGAATTCAAAGTGTACGCCAAGTTTGCCCTGTTCACGGACCCTCTTACACGTATCGGCGGCGAAAAGTGCTCTTACCATCTACCGACCTACGAGGCGTTGAAGGGTATCGCAAAGTCGATTTACTGGAAGCCAACATTGATCTGGGTGATTGACGCCGTGCGTATCATAAAGCCGATTCGCACTCAGACTAAAGGGACGAAACCGCTTCAATTTCACGGCATTTATCCTAGCGAGCGAAATCCGGAGAAAACGAAAGAAGAGCCTTTTAATACGCTCTCCATTTATACCTTCCTTACTGATGTCGAATATCAGGTGCGTGCCCATTTCATCTGGAACGAAGCCCGTCCCGAGTTGGCACATGATCGTATCGACGGAAAACACTTCGCTATTGCACAGCGCAGTCTAGAAAAAGGTGGCCGACAAGACATTTTCCTCGGCACACGTGACTGCCAAGGCTACGTTGAGCCATGCGCCTTCGACAACGGCACAGGGCATTACGACAATGCCGGAGAATTGGCTTACGGCTTGATGTTTCACGGTTTCGACTACCCAGACGAAACAGGCGGCAGCGATCTTATCAGTCGTTTCTGGTATCCGACGTTACGTAACGGCTGCCTTGAGTTTCCTCAACCGGAAGCATGCAGCATTCGCAAAGTCGTGCGCCCGATGCAGGCAAAGACCTTTGCCCTCGGTAAAAATCTGCTGGACGTGGAGAACTCCTGCCACCAATGGGAGGTAAAAGCATGAGTTGGGTACAGCGGCTTTATGAGACCTATAAGCAGTGCGCCGGGAGGGAAGCAGCAACATGCAACCTCTTATCCCCCGTCGCGCATACGACAGTAGAAGCTCATATAGAAATCGTCCTGGATGAAATGGGTAATTTTTCTAGGGCAAGAGTGCTTGGCAAAGCAGATTCAACGACGCTGATTCCATGTACAGAGGATTCTGCCGGGCGTTCCGGAAAAAAACCCGCGAACCATCCTCTCTGTGACAAACTACAGTATGTTGCAGGGGATTACGTAGCGCATGGAGGGGATGTAACAAGCGGATTTGTTAATACATCAAAAATCGTACCTGAAGAACCAGAGCCATTTCGAAAATATAAGGTTGATTTGAGCGCATGGCACGAAAGCAGTTTGCACCCTGTATTGACTGCTATCCTAAAATACATAGACAAAAAACAGGTCGTTTCTGACCTTGTAAAGCAATGTATTTTGCCCACTGACGGTAGCGGAAAGTTTGTTAAGGCAGCGAGTAAAGAGGAAAAAGAGAAGTGGCCAATTTGGAAGGCTATTAGCAACAATTCATTGCCAGAGGATGCTGTGGTTCGATGGCGTGTTGAAACTCCAGGAAAGAATGCCTCGGGCACATGGGAGGACATTTCACTTATTGAGTCGTGGATTCAATATTATCTACTGTCCCCTGCACGACAGGATATTTGCCTTGTAAATGGCAACCAAGTCCGTCTAGCCAGCATACATCCGGCCAAATTGCGTCACGGTGGTGACAAAGCCAAGTTGATTTCTTCTAATGATACCAGTGGCTATACCTTCCGTGGTCGATTTGAAGAAGCCGATCAAGCCTGTACCGTTGGTTTCGACATCACGCAAAAAGCCCATAACGCTTTGCGTTGGTTACTCTCCGATCAGAAGCGAACCTTTCGTAACGGCGAGCAAGCCATTGTCGCCTGGGAAACCGCTGGTCATGAGATTCCCGCCCTGTTACGTAGCAGCGATGAAATCATCGACGGCGAAGATGAATTGCCGGAAGGTCCGGATGCCGATTGTCAAGATGCGGGGTTGTTTTTTGCTCAGCGGCTGAAGCGCAAAATTGCTGGCTACCAGAGCACTCTTGGCGATGCTTCCCGTATCATCGTCATGGTGCTTGATGCTGCAACGCCTGGTCGCATGGCCATTGCCTATTACCGCGAACTGACTGGCAGCGAGTTTTTGACCCGTCTTGACGCCTGGCACACCAACTTTGCCTGGGCGCAGCGTTACAGCAAAGAACGCAACTTCGTTGGCGCGCCAGCCCCTCGTGATATTGCCGAAGCAGCATTTGGTCATAATGTGGTAGGGCAAGACAAAAGCCGCAAACTGCTCAAGGCTACTGTCGAGCGACTGTTACCCTGCATCATTGATGGCGTATCGCTACCAAGCGATCTCTTGCAATGTACGTTCAACCGCGCTTGCCACCCACAATCGATGCCGAACTGGGAATGGCGCAAAGTTTTAGGCATCGCCTGTGCTCTTTACAAAGGTACACATCCAAAGGAGAACTATCAAATGAGTCTTGAAACCGAACGCATCACGCGCGACTACTTGTACGGTCGACTGCTGGCAGTCGCCGACCGATTGGAAGGCTTGGCTCTGTACGTTGCCGGAGAAACGCGTGACACCAACGCTGCCAAATTGTTACCGCGTTTTGCCGTACATCCCTACAGCACTTGGTTGCAACTTGAGATCGCTCTGAATCCCTACCAATCACGCTTGCGTGCCAAACGCCCAAGTGTGTTAATTGAATTGGAAAAACTTATGCGGCACATCATGCATGATCTATTCGAAGGCGACGATTTTCGCAATGATAGCAAGCTCAGTGGTGAATTCCTGCTTGCCTATCATTGCCAGAATAAGGTGCTGTGGGATAGTTGGAAAAAAGAAGACGACGCTACCGGAAATGATTCAAGCGCCGAAACCGAAACAACATCATCAACCTTCAACAAACAGTGAGAGGAGACCACCCATGAGTACCCTACTGAGCAAAAAAATTGACTTTGCCGTCATTCTGCGCGTTACCAACGCTAACCCAAACGGTGATCCTCTCAACGGCAATCGCCCTCGTGCTGGTTACGACGGCATCGGCGAAATTACTGATGTCTGCCTGAAACGTAAACTGCGTGACCGTTTGCAGGAAATGGGCGAAGCCATTTTCGTTCAATCCGATGATCGCAAGAACGACGACGCAAAAAGCCTGCAATCCCGTGCCAGCGCCAAACTGGGTGACAAACTTGGCTCTTCTGATGGAACCCGCCGTATTGCCTGTGATACTTGGTTCGACGTTCGTGCATTCGGGCAACTCTTCGCTTACAAAAATCCGAAAAAGAAAACGGGTAAAAAAGCGGAAGGAGAAGAAAGCAGCGAAGGTGATAGCGGTATCTCTATCGCCATTCGTGGTCCGGTGACTATACAGTCGGCCTTCAGTCTTCAGTCTGTTGAAATCACCAGCACTCAGATTACCAAGAGCGTCAGTGGCGAAGACCCCAAAGAAGGCAAAAGCCGCGCTTCTGACACTATGGGCATGAAACACCGCGTTGATCAGGGTGTCTATGTTTTCTACGGCAGCATGAATCCGCAATTGGCAGAGCGCACCGGCTTCAGCGATGCTGACGCCGAAAAAATCAAGGCTGCCCTGCCACGTTTGTTCGAGAACGACGCATCGTCAGCCCGCCCTGAAGGCAGCATAGAGGTATTGAAGGTTGTCTGGTGGCAACACAATAGTAAGGCTGGCCAGTACTCTTCCGCAAAAGTGCACAGAACACTACGGGACAAATTAGAGAACAGCGAAGATGGCAGTTTTAAAGAAGATGATCTGGAAAACGCTCTGCTTGGCTTAAAACCTGAATTCATTTCTGGTTTTTGAAGGCTATGCAGGTCATGGCGGAGAGAGTAGTCACATTCTACTCTCCGCCATCCAGCATACTCTTTACTACCTGCACCATGATGTTTGCTGATTCACATTGGATAAAAGAACAAGGAGAAGCCTTGCCATGACCGAAAAAAGCATTGCCAAGCAACATCACACCACCTTTGAGAGCATTCGGCATCTGGACACGGAGAGCAACGAATTCTGGTTGGCGCGTGAACTCGCCCGAGTGCTGGATTATTCTCAGTACCGCCACTTCTTGCCGGTACTGGAGCGCGCGCGCGAAGCCTGCCGCAACAGCGGGCAACGGGTGGAAGACCATATTGAGGACATCCTCACAATGGTCAACATCGGCTCTGGCGCACAGCGTGAAGTGGAGGACATGCGTCTTTCCCGCTATGCCTGCTACCTCATCGTGCAGAATGGCGATCCTGCCAAGCCGGTCATCGCCAACGGTCAGACCTACTTTGCCATTCAAACTCGTCGGCAGGAACTGACTGACAATAACAAGTTTGCACAGCTCTCCGAAGACGAAAAACGTCTTGCCATCCGCAGTGAACTGGCTGCTCACAACAAGCAGCTTGCTGCCACAGCCAAGGATGCCGGAGTAGAGACCACGCTGGATTACGCCATTTTCCAGGATCACGGCTACAAGGGGTTGTACGGCGGCTTGGGCGCGAAGGATATTCATGCCTGCAAAGGCTTGAAGAAGAGTCAGAAAATCCTCGACCACATGGGCAGCACAGAATTGGCAGCCAACCTGTTTCGCGCCACGCAGACCGAAGAAAAATTGCGCCGCGACAGCGTGCGCGGTAAGGTAGAGGCCAACCAGACGCATTTCGATGTGGGCCGCAAGGTACGGCAAACCATCAAGGAACTGGGAGGAGCCATGCCCGAAAACCTGCCTGTGCCAGATGCCAGCATCCAGCAGCTTGAATCAATCAGAAAGAAGCAACTCAAGAAAAAAACGGATTGAGTAAACCATGCCGTACTCCAGTACTATGCCGTTACGAAGGATGATTCGATAATGAATGAATCGCCCATTCCCCTCTCCGCTCTTCAGCATTACCTCTATTGTCCGCGCCAATGCGCGTTGATCCATATCGAACGCATGTGGAGCGAAAATCGCTTCACCGCCGAAGGCCGCCTGTTGCATGACAACGCCAACCAGCCGATGGTGGAAAAACGCAAGGGCGTGCGGACTGTCACCGCAATGCCGCTGGAAAACGAAGCACTGGGCATTGTCGGTGTGGCCGATGTCGTCGAGTTTCATGCCACGGAGCAGGGCGAACAGCCATATCCCGTCGAATACAAGCGTGGCAAAGCAAAAACACACCGCGCCGACGAAGTGCAGCTTTGTGCGCAGGCATTGTGCCTGGAAGAAATGTTGGGCAAGCCTTGTCCAGAAGGTGCGCTCTATTACGGAAAAACGCGGCGGCGGCAAGTCGTGTTCTTTGACGATGTGCTCTGTGCATTGACTCGCCAAGTCATTGCCGACTCGCGCGCTTTGATTGACAGCGGCAAAACACCTCCTGCCCAATATGAAGCCAAACGCTGCGATGCCTGCTCCCTCATTGACGACTGCCAACCGAAGCTGCTGACGCATGGACGCAACGTCAATGCGTGGCTGCAAAAAGCTCTCAAGGAATAAACATGCGCCGCCAGTTAAATACCATCTATGTCACCACTGAGGGCGCCTGGCTGCACAAGGATGGTGCCAATTTGGTGATGGAAGTCGATAAGGAAGTCAAAGCACGGCTACCCGTACACATGCTGGAAGGACTGGTTTGCTTCGGGCGTGTGCTCGTCTCGCCGCCCTTGCTCGGCTACTGCGCCGAACAGGGGATTCGCGTCAGCTTTCTTACGCCAAACGGCAAATTCCTCGCCCGTGTGGAAGGTCCAGTTTCTGGCAATGTGTTGTTACGGCGTGAGCAATACCGTGTAAGTGATGACGAAGCGCGCTGCTGCGCTATCGTACGCAACTTGCTGGCAGGAAAAATCCACAATCAGCGTGCCGTGGTCAATCGGGTGTTGCGTGATTATGAATTTGATGAACCCGTGCGCACCGCTCTGACACAGACGCAAAAATTGCTCATGCGTTCTATAGACAAGCTGCCGCACGAACCACGTCTCGATGGTTTGCGCGGAATCGAAGGGGAAGCAGCGCAGCGTTACTTCGATATATTTGACCATTTTATTCGCAACGAACATCCGCTGATGCGCTTCAGTGGTCGTAACCGCCGCCCACCGCGCGATGCCGTCAATGCGCTGCTCTCGCTTCTCTATACGCTGCTGACGCACGATTGCCGCTCGGCGCTCGAAACCGTGGGACTTGATCCCGCAGTCGGATTTTTGCACCGCGACAGGCCGGGGCGTCCGAGTCTTGCGCTTGATTTGGCCGAAGAGTTAAGGCCGTTGTTGGGTGATAGATTGGCCTTGTCTATGATCAACAGGAAGCAGGTAAACGAGCGCAGTTTTCGTCGCCTCGACAACGGCGCTGTGTTGCTGAATGATGATGCACGAAAAACAGTTTTGATAGCCTATCAAGAGCGCAAGCAGGAAGAGCTGACACACGCGTTTCTTGGGGAAAAGGTACCCATTGGCTTGTTGCCTTATTTGCAATCGCAATTGCTGGCAAGGCATCTACGTGGTGATCTTGATGCGTATCCGCCATTTTTGTGGAAATAGGACAAATACTCATGATGGTATTGGTCAGCTACGATGTTGCTACCGGTGAAACCGACGGCGCTCGTCGCCTGCGCAGGGTAGCGCGCGCCTGTCAGGATTATGGTCAGCGTGTGCAATATTCCGTATTCGAGATAGAAGTCGATCCAGCGCAGTGGACACAGTTGAAGGAGCGTTTGTTGAAAGAAATTGACCCGGAACGTGACAGTCTGCGATTTTATTTTTTAGGGAACAACTGGCAGCGCCGGGTAGAACATGTGGGTGCAAAAGCGGCGCTTGATCTCAATGGCCCTTTGGTATTTTGAAGGCAGAATGCGAACGTGAAGCGCCCGCCAAAACCAGAGAGGGTTCGCAAGCTCTTTAACAATTTGATTTTTCTTTGTTTTTTCTGAAACCTGCAATTTTTATTGCGCTAGTTTCTCTTTTTCCGGTATGTTCGCGGAAACCCTCTGATTTTCTTTGTCAGATCAGTAGGTTAGAAGTAGTAAGTCGCGCCCCTCGCGGGCGCGTGGATTGAAACCGGTAGGACAATGTGCCAAGTCTTGCCGCCCTTGTCGCGCCCCTCGCGGGCGCGTGGATTGAAACTGCTCGATTTTGCTGAGTTCGGAATCCGAACCCAGGTCGCGCCCTTCACGGGCGCGTGGATTGAAACCTCCATTGTCCGGCGGTTCGCCGCCGGTTGTCAAGGTCGCGCCCTTCACGGGCGCGTGGATTGAAACCTAACGTAGGAAACGATAACTCTGTTAACGTAGCGTCGCGCCCTTCACGGGCGCGTGGATTGAAACTTCCCGTTGAGAGAGGATTTTGTGAACCCGTTGATGTCGCGCCCTTCACGGGCGCGTGGATTGAAACGCGCCATGATGATGCCGACTTGTGTCGCCATCGACGTCGCGCCCTTCACGGGCGCGTGGATTGAAACCTCTGCTGGAGGTCGGCCATCGCGGTTTATCCAGGTCGCGCCCTTCACGGGCGCGTGGATTGAAACCTGCGCTGTTTTTAATTATGTAATTATGTAATTAGTCGCGCCCTTCACGGGCGCGTGGATTGAAACCTCAGTTATGGTGTTCGCGGCGGATATCGCCGCGTGTCGCGCCCTTCACGGGCGCGTGGATTGAAACTTCGCGGAAAGCCCGAATACAGTATTCGGGCGGTGTCGCGCCCTTCACGGGCGCGTGGATTGAAACCTCGTTGGCTTGCCGTAACTTGCCTAACGCATACGTCGCGCCCTTCACGGGCGCGTGGATTGAAACTATGCCGACGATCTGGATGCGTGGCTAGCGGATTGTCGCGCCCTTCACGGGCGCGTGGATTGAAACATGTCCATTTTTCACCCCTCAAAAAGATCGGTTTGGTCGCGCCCTTCACGGGCGCGTGGATTGAAACCGTTGTACTCGGCGTCCTGCTCTAGCTGCCGGTCGTCGCGCCCTTCACGGGCGCGTGGATTGAAACCCCTGTTATGTTGTTCGCGGCGGATATCGCCGCGTAGTCGCGCCCTTCACGGGCGCGTGGATTGAAACCCTCTCGTGAGCTCACGATGCTCCGAGTACGTGGCGGTCGCGCCCTTCACGGGCGCGTGGATTGAAACTTCCGACGAATTCAGCGAGTACAAGGCGCTGACAAGTCGCGCCCTTCACGGGCGCGTGGATTGAAACTTCCGGCGTGATCGACCACATCGCGCTTTCGCCCGTCGCGCCCTTCACGGGCGCGTGGATTGAAACCGGAAAAGGTAGGACGGCGCAAAGCCGCTATGGCAGTCGCGCCCTTCACGGGCGCGTGGATTGAAACGGCGTTAAAGTGCGAGGCGGATTCACGCGCCTTGACGTCGCGCCTCGCACGAGGCGCGTGGATTGACTCAATTGGCCGTTTATAAACCTATGGAAAACCGCATGCTGACTTTCCTCGAAGCCTTTTCCCAGCCCTCACCCATTGGGCGAGGGCGTTGCGCGCTCTACAGTACAGCGCCCACTACGCCATGCTGCGTTGCACCTCCTCGCGGAATGGCAGCCTGCAACGGAGTCGTGTTGGCGAGCACGTCGATCAACAGATTGTTCTGGGCGGGTACAGCACGAGCAGCGAATATGTCCACGAGCTGATCCGAAGGGGTTTGAACCGCGCCAAGCTAAGAGAGACTTTGCTCGTCGACGCAGCATCCGAACTCCTCAAGCCAATGGGTGAGGTGTACCTCAAAGAACTTCGGGAACATGTGTGCAAGCAAAAAAAAGAATTCGGAAGATGAAGCCGCTTCGCTGACGACCCGGATGACGAGGAGTTGTTTTTTCCTGCTGCGGGATGAAAAACACCCTTCATGGATTTATTCAAGGCGTCGTCTTGCGCAACATTGGAGTAAACTTGGCGCTTGGACATCCCTTCGCTTTTCGGAACGCCCTATGAAATTTTCATTCTCTACCCTTTGCATCGCCGCGCTGACCACGATGGTCTTGGCCGGTTGCGCCTCTAAACCTGCCGAACCTGAAAAAACGCTGTCCCTGATTTACGGCACCGTCGCCACCGAGGCGCTTAACGGCGCCGACATCCCGCTTGAAGTCGGTCAGCAACTGGAAGTGCGTTTGCAGGGCAACCGCTCCACCGGCCACCAATGGGTGCAGACTGAACCGATGCGCGGCATGTTGCGCGACGCCAGTCCGCGCTACGAACTCCCGCCGACGCCGGAAGGCGCGGAACCGCGCGTCGGTGTCGGCGGCACGGAAATTTTCTCGTTCGTCGCCGCCCGACCGGGTGTGCAGGTGTTAGTGTTTGAGTATCGGCGCTCCTGGGAAAGCAGCCAGGAAGCCTCGAAAAGAGTTTACTATCGGGTTGTTGTTCACTAAGAAGTTGCCTTGAACTCTTCGCTAAAGCTCTCTACGGCACATATGGAATTCCGTATCAAATGCGATAGTCTGCCGCGCACTATTGTTAAATCGTTTTTGTTTACAGTCATTACTGTATTGATTGTATTCGTCAGCTGTACTACCCTGTTTGTTGCTACAGCTTTCATATCAGTAAACGCGGAGCTGTCCGCGTTACCGAAATTTCTGTGGGCATTCGCTGAGGGGATGTTTTTGATCCCTTTTGAAAAGCCTTTGCCGTTTTTGATATTTTTATTCGTGCCTTTTGCCTTTTTCTTGTTCCCCTATTTTCGCCGGAATGATCGTTTGTTGATTGATGGTCGTGGCATTCACCTAGATTGCCGTTTCCGACCGCTCTGGTCATGGCATGTCGCTTGGGAGGATATTCAGTTGCCCATCACTTACCGCCCGTCTCCTGATCATCTGTTTCCCCGAAACACCAGAAACGGTATTCTTTATATCCAACTGAATCGGCTCGACGATGATCAACCGAAAGAAAAAAGAGGATGGTTCGACTTTCTTTTTATTCGGTTAGGCGGTCGAATACCAAGCAATCCTGTGTTTATTCTCGACAAGGTCAGCGCATGGGAAACCGACAACGAAGTCAATGGCAAAGCGGCGAATACCGAAAAGGATAAACGCCCCATTGTTGTTCGCGAGATTGAGCGTCACTTGGGTCAGGGCGCAATTAAGAAAATAGGTTTTGCCTTGCATACTCTGGCTGAACAAGCCAGAGAAACACTACGCAAAAAAAGAAAGATGCAACCATCTCCCTACGACCCCGACCCTGTGGTAGCGCGAAGCATGTGTGTCGGCGCTTTTTTCTTTTTCATGCTCGGCGTGGCTGCTTATTTTCGTTGGATTCTTGACACTTATTTGCTCAATCCGTCGTGGATGCCTTATATTTTTGTAGCTCTTCCTGTTGCAGCGATTAGCCTGTGGCCGCTTCGCCGCTACAAAAATGCCTGGCTGACCAGCTTGGCCGTTGCTTCGGTACTCGGCGGGACTTTCACGTTAGCTTTGTTCAGCAGCGCCCAATTAGGCGCCAGCCTTTGGGGGCAGCAGGAAACCCATACCTTTGTGTTGCAAGCGCCATTGCCATTCAATCCACAGGATGGCAAACGCTCATCTCGCCTTTCGGAACAACTTTGGCAATCCGGCGAGAAGGAAAATAGTGCAGAACGATCTGCGCTCAAACTGGAAATTTTCTCTGGCCTATCGCGCCAGCCATATCAACCGGGCGACCGAATTGAACTGTCTGTGCGGCGCGGCTTGTTCGGCCAGTACGTTCTGAACATCAAAGAAGCCGACGACTATTTCAAGCAGCGTTTGAATGAATGATGCCTCAAAGCACCATGCTCACCATCGGGTGCGCCGTTAACGCGCGGTACAGCGCATCGAGTTGTTCTTTGTTCGTTGCGCGCACGGTCACGGTCAGTGACAGGTAGCGGTTTTCTTTGGAGGGGCGCATTTCCATGGTGGCCGGATCAAAGTCCGGCGCGTGCGCGACGACGATATCGGCAATGGCCTGCGCAAAGCCCTCCGCGTTTTTTCCCATCACTTTGATCGGAAAATCGCAGGGGAATTGCAGCAGCGATTCTTCAGAAGCGGTATTTGACATCGCTTAGTTCTTGTCGGACTTTGCCACATTGGTACCCAAGCTTCCGGTAACCCGAATCGTTTGTCCGGCACGCAACGCGGTGGCTTTTTTCAAATCGTTCCAGCGCATCAAATCGTCAACGCTGGCGTTATAGCGAGGCGCTATGCTGAACAGCGTATCGCCTTTTTGAACTTTGTAATAGCCGGAGCGTTCGCCAGTGCTCGCTTTCGTCGCCGCTTGCTTCGTCGTTGTTTGCTTCGCCACCGTTTGCTTTGCCGCTGGCGGTTTTTCTGTCGGTCGTTTTGCTGCGACTTGAATCGGTGCATCACTGGACACGCGCAAATTCTGTCCCGCCCGCAACGACTTGGGGCTCGCCAAACCATTCCAGCGCATCAAGTCCTGGACGCTGACCCGATAGTGCGAAGCAATGTGCCCCAGCGTATCACCCTTCTGCACTTTGTGATACGTTCCCGGCGCTGCTTGTGATGTTGCTGCGGCGCGTGCGCTTGCCGTTGCCGATGACTTCGCTGGTGATGAGGCCGCACGCGCAACATCGCTGTAAACGCGAATGTTTTTTCCGGCGCGCAAGCTTTTGGCGCTCTTCAAGCCGTTGAGCCGCATCAGTTCTTCCGCTGTCGTTCCGTAACGGCTGGCGATCTGCGTCAAGGTGTCGCCGCGTTTGACTTTGTAGTGTGACATGCGTCCGGTCGGCACGGTGGTGAATACCGCTTTGGTGAGCGAGGCTTCGGCTGTCCACGACGGCTGTTCCGCCGGCACCAGCAAGGTCAATCCTTCACGCGCCTGGGCGCGACTGCCCAATCCGTTGACCGCTTGCAGGGCTTCAAGCGACATGCCGAATTTGTTCGCCACTTGCGCGAGCGTTTCGTTTTTGTGCAAGCGATACGCCTGCCAGGTCACCAACGGCTGATCAGCCAATTCCAGTTTCGACGCGAACAGTTCAGCTTTGTCGATCGGCAGCAGCAAGGTGAATTCGTCGGCACCCGCGATCACTGGCCGGTTGTGCTGCGGATTCAACGCTCTAAATTCCTCTTTCGACATTTCGGCAAGCGCCGCTGCCTTATCGACATCCATTCGCTTCGTCGTCTTGACCACGGTAAAGTATGGCGCATCGGGCATGTCGGCCAGCTCGATGTTGTATTTTTCGGGATCGCGGATGATGTTTTTGACCGCCTGCAATTTCGGCACATAATTCGCCGTTTCTTTCGGCATCTTTAACGCTTCATACGTCCCCGGCAAACCTTGCGCGCGATTCTTCAGCAAGGCACGTGAGACGCTGCCCTCGCCCCAGTTGTAAGCGGCCAGCGCCAGATGCCAATCGTTGAAATCGCCGTACAATTTTTGCAGATAATCGAGCGCCGAATCGGTCGCCGACAACACATCGCGGCGCTCATCGACCCACCAGTTTTGTTTCAACCCGTAGTGTTTGCCGGTGGAAGGAATGAATTGCCAGATACCGGAAGCGTGAGCAGTCGAAAGCGCGTTCGGGTTGAACGCACTTTCGATCATCGGCAACAGCGCGATCTCCATCGGCATGTTGCGCGCCTGAACTTCGTGAACGATGTGGTACAAATACAAACGGCTGCGATCGATCATTCGCGCAATGTAATCGGGGCGACTGCTGTACCAGTGTTCCCATTTTTCGACCAGCGGCCCTTGCAAATCGGGGATGCCGTACCCTTCGACAATCACTTCCCACAAATCGGTTTCCGGCGGCGGCAACTGCTCCAACTCGGCTTGTTGCTCCGGCGTGAACACCGGCGGCCCCACGGGTTCGCCGGACAACACCGGCAAGAGAGCGGTCGGTGCATCGCTGACAGGCGCTTCTGTCGAAGCGTCGCCGGACGGTATATCGATCCGTTCCGCGCCTTTGATGACTTGGGCGGTTTCGGCGGATTCCTTATTCTGGAGAGAAGCGCATGAAGAAAGCGCGACCGCAATCAGCGCGACAACACAATAACGGTAAATAATAGATAAATAATGCAAAACACACCCCGAAAACAACGACCGCCCTTTTGGAAAGATTTCTCATTTGCGTCGCCATGCTGACGACGAAATATAACGGATAGTAGGCGCAGTATCGCCATGCGTCAATACATTACGGTATCAATGAAATCATCCCTCCAAGTTCGCAGCACCGCGAATGTTTCCGGCGCTGTCACGCACGGTAACCCGCTGTAGGCGCGCACCGCCGCTTGCACCGCCGGAACGTCAACGCGCAAAAACGGATTGGTCGCCCGTTCTTCCGCCAGCGTCGATGGCACACTCGGCTTGCCGGCCTCGCGCAACGCCCGCACTGCCGCTTCACGCGCGATCAGCGCCGCATTGTCCGGCTCCACCGCGCGCGCAAACCGCAGGTTCGACAAGGTGTATTCGTGCCCGCAATAGATGCGCGTCGTCTCCGGTAATGTCGCCAGCGCCGACAACGACTGCCACATCATCGCCGCCGTCCCCTCGAAAATACGTCCGCAACCGGCGGAAAACAACGCATCGCCGCAAAAAAGCGCGGTTCCCTCCGGCGTTTCTATCGCGTAGGCCAGATGTCCCAGCGTATGCCCCGGCACCGCCAGCACACGGCACGGGATCTCAAGGCCGGGCAATACCAGCGTTTCGCCGCCGCGCAATGGCACTGTGCGCGCCGGAATTCGCTCATTCTCTGGGCCATAAACCGGCGCCGGGCAACGCGCCACCAGCGCCGCATTGCCGCCGACATGATCGGCGTGGTGGTGCGTACACAACACCGCGGACAAGGTCAGGTTCAGCGCATCGAGCCGCTCCAGAAGCGGCGTCGCGTCGCCGACATCTACCGCTACGGCATGACGGCCATCGTGAATCAGCCAAATAAAGTTGTCGGCAAAAGCGCAGACAGGGATAATCCTAAAAACCCCAGTTGACCGCTTATCAATCATGGAAAAGTGCATGGTAGCTTGCTTTGAGACCTTTTTCAGGGCGAATGCGCTACGCGCTCGCCAGCGCCGCGTTCGCCGCACCATGCTGCGTTGCTCCTCCTCGCGGGGTAGTAGCCCGCGGCGGCGTCGCGCCTTGTCTGGCACAGCGATCGCAGCACTGGCGAACACGTCCAACTGAGGTTTTTAGGATAATCACCACCATGAGCGCATCATCGGACTTACCGCCGGACATGTCAACCGCACCGCCAACCGCAACTTCGCCGGAAGAACCGCACGGCTGGCAGACGCCGCTCGGACAATACCTGCTGACCCGCGAACAAGCCTGGTTCGATCGCACCGTTCCCGACCTCTTCGGTTTTTACGCGCTGCAAATCGGATTGCCGCAACAACCGCTGCTGACACAATCGCGCATCCCGCACCGCTGGACGCTCGCCTTTGATTCGCCCGCCAAAGTTCGCGCCGATCCGCACGCATTGCCGCTGCCCGATGACGTGATCGACCTGATCGCGATGCCGCACGCCCTTGAGTTTACCGATGATCCACATCAATTGCTGCGCGAAGCGCACCGCGTGCTGCGCCCCGAAGGACGCTTGTTGATCGTCGGCATCAACCCTTATTCACTGTTCGGCCTATGCCAACGCTTCAACAAAGACCGGCAACCGCCCTGGAATGGCCGCTTCCTGAGCGCCTACCGCGTCAAAGACTGGCTGACACTGCTCGGATTCGATATTGTCGGCGGCGGTTTCGATGCTTACGCGCCGCCGTTTGCGCGCGCCAACTGGCTCGCCCGTTGCAACCGCCTCGAAAAAGCGGGGGATCGCTGGTGGCCGATTGCGGGTGGTATCTACTTCCTGCACGCCGTCAAAAAAGTAGTCGGCATGCGCGTGATCACCCCGGTGTGGCAACGCAACGCCCGCCGCAAAAACTGGGCGGCAGCGCACAAAACACCGCAAGGACAAGAAAAACGCTTCTGATGAACAGCGAAAGCGGTTAGCGCGTTTTCGGTTCGAAGGCATACACTTTTTTCCCTCTCCTGCTTGCGGGAGAGTGACCCGAAGGGTCGGGAGAGGGGAAATGAAAGCGGGAAATAAAAGCCCTTCCCTTCAAGATTCTCTTTGTGTTCTATGCGTTCTTTGCGGTTAAAATAAAATCATCATGACCCGAATCGTTGAAATCTATACCGATGGCGCTTGCAGCGGCAACCCCGGCCCCGGCGGCTGGGGTGCGTTGCTCATCTTCGGCGACGCCCGCCGCGAACTCTTCGGCGGCGAAGCGCACACCACCAACAACCGCATGGAACTGACCGCCGTCATCGAAGCCCTCGCCGCGCTGACTCGCCCCTGCGATGTGCGGCTTTACACCGATTCCGTTTATGTCAAAAGCGGTATCGAACAATGGATTCACAACTGGAAAAAAAACGGCTGGAAAACCGCCAACAAAAAACCCGTCAAAAACGACGACCTCTGGCAAACCCTTGACCGCGAAGCCGCCCGCCACCAGATCGAATGGCATTGGGTCAAAGGCCACGCAGGCCATCCCGGCAACGAACGCGCCGACGCCCTCGCCAATCAGGGCATCGAGACTGTTCGGGCGGCAGGCGTAGCCCGGATAAGCGAAGCGTCATCCGGGAACCAAAAAACATGATTTAGCCGCAAAGAACGCAAAGAGCACAAAGCGTCATTCTGCGCGTGTAGGGGCAGGTTTCAAACCTGCCCTTTTGGGTCTCGCGCGGAGACGCTGAGAAAAATGGAGCGCGGGCGTCTCGCCCGCAAAGATACGAAATGGGGTGCCCCGCCCGCGCTTCATTCAGAAGCTCGTAGCCTGGACAAGCAAAGGCGAAGTGCCGCGAAGCGCCATCCGGGATCAGCGCAGCGCCGCAGGCGCGCAACGTGAGTAACCGTCGGTGGAGCGTGAGCGTAGCGAACGCGAAACCGGCGGGACGGACAATACCATTCCCCAGCCCTGCAAGGGCTGAATAATGTTTATTTGTTCAGCCCTTGCAGGGCTGGATGCGTGTGAAGTATTCGCTTTCCGCCGGTTCCGCTCGCGGTGCTCGCTTCACCGACGGTTACTCACGTTACGCCCCTTCGGGGCTCAGGTATCAAAAAAGCATTCTCACGCGAAAGCCGACGGAGGTTTGTTGCGGGCGAGACGCCCGCGCTCCATAAAGAAGCAAGTATTTCTGAAAACAACCACAGATGGTAGAATAGACACTCACGCGCACTACCTGCCCGAAACACCAGGGCAGGCTCATCGAATACGGGGGTGTACCGGTTTCGACGGGGGTATTGACACAGCGCGGGGCATGCCGAGGCGCTTGCACCTCGTAAAACACGAGCAATCGCAAAATAACTGCGAACGAAGAAACTTACGCTCTGGCGGCTTGACCGCCGGACCTTGCACCGGGTAGCGCTTGACCCGGGCCTCGCAAGAGGCGGCAAGGACAATTAAAGCGATCGCGCCCCTTCGGGTCACTTGAAGATGGCGTTAAAAATAGGTGACTGGTTTGTCCGTAGCCTGTGCGTCGGCGGCGAATGAACGAGACACAACGACGACACTAAGCATGTAGTCCCGACTGTAGAGAGCTTTCGGACGCGGGTTCGACTCCCGCCACCTCCACCAACACGTCATCCAGAGCCGTCCAATGCGTAGGCTGGACGCGGAAACGTGAATGGACGACCGCGAGTAATCGGAGGTATTGGATGGCTCCTTAACGGAGCGTTTCGCTCATTCGCTTAAGATTATTTTTAGCTCCTGCATGCCCCAGTTCCGCTGCTTTGCGAAACCGTCTTATGGCTTTGTTTTTAGCCTCTCCTTTAAATTCGCCTCGACCCTCGCAGTACATCAGCCCAAGATTATAGTGAAGCTCAGCCTCTCCAACTTCCATTACAACACAATGCTGCTTTGAGGTTTCGTTCTTTGCTACGTTATAGCCTGATTCACGCACATCTCCGAAAATAAACTGAGCTACCGTATTTCCCTGTTCCGCTATTGCTTGATGCCAGTTTATGGCTCCAAGGAAACGGCGGGCTTTTTCATTTCCTTGCTCTGCTGCTTTGCGAAGCCACTGCATAGCTTCAAAATAGCTCAGAAACACACCTAAACCGTAGAAGCACATTATGCCAAGATTGCTTTGAGCTACCGCATGTCCTTGTTCCGCTGCCATACGAAACCATCTTACAGCTTCGGTATCATTCCGGGCGACACCCCGCCCTTCGTAATACATTACTCCAAGATTGTTTTGAGCATCTTTGTATCCTTGTTCTGCTGCCTTGCCGTACCACTTCGCAGCTTCCGCGTCATTACGGGCAACGCCACGCCCACGGAAACACATTGACCCAAGAAAAAACTGGGATTTAGCATGTCCTTGTTCCGCCGCCCTATGAAACCATTTCGCAGCCTCGGCATAGTTCTTGGATATACCTCGGCCTAATTCATACATTCGCCCAAGGCCAAAATAGGCAGTCGCATAACCTTGTTTCACAGCCTCGCAAATCCATTTCATGGCCTCAGCGTCGTTCTGAACAACGCCCCGACCATCGGCATACATCATTCCAAGGGAACATTGCGCCCGCGCATCTCCTCGCTTTGCCGCCTTGCGAATCGCCGTGATCTGATTGTTCGTTAAGGAATCAAAACCATCCATGATCTCTATTTCCCTTTGCAGACGAAGCTAAACAGCACTTCTCCTATAGAGCCCGGAATGATCGGCTCTGAGGAATACGAGTTGCCTGAAGCTACAACCGCTTTATCAGAATTGTAGTAAACATAATAAACTTTTAGTAATGTTTTGCTTGAGCAGTTAATCGAGAGTTTATTTTTTGCAAAAACGTACCGTACCCCCACAGGGTTGAGGCGCGACTCCGCTGGGGGGCGCAATCCCGAACGGGTACGCGGGTTCGCAGAGATGTATTGAGGTTTTTTGTACTCAATATTTACCCAAAACTCCACAGGCGAAACGCTACTAATTGACCCCACGTCAATTTGCCAAATATTTTCTTGGGAATCCACACCAACGGCAACCCAGTTCGCGGTGCTTCCCGGTGCTTCTGATGAAAGAGGCGGCACTGGCTGTGGCTTAGTCATCGGAAGAGGCGTTTTCTGAGGGTTTTTTGGTGGCGGATCGGCAACAAATACATCTGTAAAAACGGCCACTAAAACTACCGCAGACTCAGCTTTTGCGCTTAGTTCAGGCAACGTCAATTTCCCTTGTGTTGCAACTTGTGGGCGCTTGATGGCTGGAACGGTCGCCATCAGCTCAAGTAAATAATTGCTTTTAATCGCATAATTAACATTTTCTGGGAGCATGCCGCTTGTTTGCAAAGCTGCTCTTGCTCCCAACTTAGCTACGATTACGCCTACTACGTTTCCCCTTTCATCAATCAACGGGCCACCAGAATTTCCCGGTTGGACAGGAACCGTTATTTGAAACCGGCTAGGCTGTCCCTGAATACCGGATAAGCTACTGATGATCCCTTCCGTAACTTTTGCCTCTAAGCCTTGTAACTCCGGATTAGGAAACCCAATGGTAAAGACTTTTTCTCCCTTCTTAACATTGTCTGACCCCATGACGGGTAAAAACGTAAATCCATCTCCTTCGACTTTTAATATAGCAAGATCGTTATTGTTATCGACCTGAACAACCCGAGCTGCTTTGAATTGCCCCATCCGATCATAGACAGCAAAACTTTTCCCCCCCTCGATGACATGAAAATTAGTTGTCAAATAACCATCATGCGAAACATAAAACCCCGTTCCAGAGCCGCAAAAAGCTGGGGAAGAAATCAGACACATGCCCAAGAGCAGCGAGATTTTTAAAAATCGCATTTTCGAAAACTTATATGATCAGATAGACAGATATATAGGGAAAGCACGCCCCCCCCATCGGCATTCTACACAAGACATTTACTCTTGCTTGCGCGAAAAAAACGATTGCTAACGAGGAAGTAAGAAAGGTAAGGAATGTAATAATTGGTTTCATATTCACCCTCCTTTAGTGATATTTACTTACACAGGATGATCCAAGAGTTTCTCACCTCTTTGGTAAAAGGTTTGTTGTTCCTGTCCGCCATATCAGAATCAAGAAATTCGTATCCTGATGGGCAGGCTTTTCCTGCGTTCATGTAACAAACTCCAGGCGACACGCATTCCACAAGTTTTGCGGGGCTCCCATCCGCCAAGGTAATGTCACGTACCCCTTTGATCCTGGCATCACGGTGAGCACAACCGTTGAGCAAAACAGCAGAAGCCGAAAGAACAAGAAGGGTTGCAAAGAACTTTTTCATGTTTATTTCCTCCAAAATGTTTTCACTAAAAATCAACACTTGAGCAAGAAATGCCCGAATAGCGTCAGCATTTCATTGACGAGCTGATAGGCTTCTGAAAACCCATTTACGGCCACTATGGGTGACATATTATGCTTGTTTTTCGATTTTGTCACTCATAGGACGTGGTCTCTAATAGCGGGTACTCATAGCATCCTTTGATGAAAAGGATGAAAGACCCTGACAATCCCAAAAGCATCTTTGGACAAAAGCTCATTGAGTTGAGAAAAATCAAGGGCTGGTCGCAGGAGCGGCTTGCCCTGGAGAGCGGGATTGCCCGAAGCTATTTGGGTGGGGTCGAGCGCGGGCAACGCAACATTGCCTTGGTGAATATCTATAAATTGGCTCAGACGCTTGATGTCTCCCCGGCTACGCTAATGGAACCACCGACAGAAAGCGCCAAAAACGAAGCTAAAAGCAAAAAATAGTGCCTCTTTTAGAGGCAGGGGTATGTATAAGATGCGCCCCTCCCCGTGGACGGCCAGTTCAGAAGTACCGGGGGTATAGGAAAGCAAAAACCAGAAGGAGTGCGTTGCATCCAGCCCTTAAAAAAGCTTCAGCTTTTGCTTGTCGGTCTGGTGTTAACATTGTCCTTGCAGGAGGCGTTTGGAACAAGGCAGCGAAAAAGTTTGGGGGTACATTTGGGGGTATGCCCGTTTTTTGCCAGCATAAATTTTTATGTAACTCAATAAGTTACGCGCTGAATGTGAAAGACGCCACCGACAGGTTGTCCGGGTTTATCCAATAAGCCGCTGTAAATCAGCGGCTTATTTCTTTTATTTGTCCACGTTTGTCCGCATTCGTCCGCTTGCATCCAGCACGTTTACGGGGCATTCTGCCGGTTGACGCGCTCTTGTGCTTCACGTTCACGGATTGTTGGCTCACGCTTATAAACCGGCGTCTCTTGTTCCGACGCAGACGCTGATCGACTTCCAAACGGTTCATGGTTGGACATTGACGACACGGCGCCATCAACAATGGTGAGAAGGTGGCGGCGTTCATTCTTCGTGTACCACCAGCTTTCGGTTATTTTGTCAGAGATCGTGCGCGTCGTGATGGTCTCCGGCTCTCCCCATATGGAACGCACCTGTCGCGTTGTCATTCCAACCTGAATTTGCCCGCCACCCGGTTGCAGACGCACGGATTCTTCGCTTCGGACAACAGCGCTTTCACGGATTTCCAGCCTTTCGCCCTCTGCGCACGGCTTGCTTCTGTACTCTATTTTCCCGTCCGGTGTCGGGCATTTATAAACGGTTGCGCTTGCATTGATGGCGAAAAGCGCGAAGAAGATGAAAAGGGCGTGTTTCATGAGCGTTTTTTTCATTAAGCTATTCACGATCTTAATTTCCTATAATTGTTTTTCCGTTAATCGTCAGGCGCGTGACCTGCTCACCATCTACGGTTGTTTTGCAAGATGCGATAGCTCTTTTTTTATAACCGTAGCTGTCCATAACGCTAATGTAATCGTTTCCCCCCCAATTAAAAATGATGGCATCACTTCTTTTTATTGCCCTGGTGTAAGGTAGGATAGTGCTTTTTCCAGTCGGGTCAAACAGAACTGTTCTTATTGCCTTAATACACGTTTCACGAGCTTTTTTTTCGCCCCCGCCTCCAGCATCGCCGCATTTTGATAACTGCGATAACACAAAGCCCGCCACGATGAGAGCGCCCAACACCTTAAAAACGATGTTCATTTGACCAAACGTTCCAACCGGAATAGCTTCGGCTGTTTTGTTATCTGGTTTTGCGGCTGTTGTTGAAGGCGCAGCAACTGGTGCGGCTTGTTCTTCGCTTTTTTTGTTATCCTGCGCTTGCAACGTCAGATTTTTGTAAGTGTTGATATCCGTTTCAGCGACGAAAGAGCGCCCGTCTTTCAGAGCGCACTCAAACGGCACAAGACCGCGCGTTGCGCCTTCGGTTTTCTTGACAGCGATGCTGACGATAGCCTTGCCGCTGATTCCTTCTTTCAGGTCGTCGTCGCCTTGCTTGATGAGCACAAGTTTCCCGTCGCTGAAAGCGTGACCAGCGCCTTTTTTGAAGTCTCCTGCTAATACCGTGAATGACACAACGTCTCCTATTTTTTATGGAAAAGTGCCGCTCCGCATGGAAGAAACACGGCAACGTGATGCATAGGAACAGCTTTGGAGGGCGATCTTGTGATACCCGTTTGTTGATCGAGCCGAGCAACACATCGTCATCGCGCGTCCAGAGCATACTCCTTTAACAGCGCACCCCTCGTCATTGAGCTTCATTATGGCCTCACCTCTCGGCAACTCAGCAACAACCCTAGCGTTACTACATACCAAACGCGTTATGTTACCACCTTCTGATTTAGTGATGTCGCATAAGCTCGATGACCATTACCTTTCCCGAATTACACCTTGCCGGCGAGAAAGCCATCGTGGCCTATCGAAGCCACCATCAAATTTGATCGCGTCGCCCGAACCGCGAAACCCCCATCGCCGCACCGATCAACACCAGCATCACGCCAAACCCGAACCAGTCGCCCCAGCGCAGATAAGGCGTGTCGCCTTTTCGACCGGCGATCTCGGCTTCGAGGATGTCGGTGGTAAACCAGGGCAAATGGTTGACGACGCGACCGCGATGGTCGATCACCGCCGTGATGCCGGTGTTGGTGGCGCGCAACATTGGGCGGGCGGTTTCGAGCGCGCGCATCGTGGCGATTCGATGATGTTGCCAGGCCGCCATGGAACGGCCATACCAGGCGTCGTTGGTGAAGTTCGCCAGCAATGTCGCCTGCCGTGCGCTGCGGATTTGTTCCGCGCCGAAAACATCTTCAAAGCAAATCGTGATGGCGACTTTTTCTCCCGCCACTGAAAACGGCGGTTGATCGGCAGCGCCTTCGCTTTGCCCTGCCAGCGGAATGGCGATCAGCGCATTCATCAACGGCGCGACGATGCTTTCAAAGGGAATTTTTTCGCCGAACGGGACGAGGTGGCGTTTGCGGTACAGGTTGAGCGGCGATTGCCCCAGACTGAGAACGCTGTTGAAGTATTCGTCGCGGCCACTGATGTTGACGCGGCGTGTGAACATGCCGACAAGAAAATCAGCTTGTCGCTCAATCCCCAACTGTGTGAACGCGATGACTTCTTCTTCCGGCACCTGATCGGCGAAATCGGGAAACGCGCTCTCCGGCAAAACCACCAACCGCCCCCGGCTCGTCTCGGCCAAACGGCGATAACGCGCGTACGTTTCTTCGATGAACGCCGGATCGAATTTGATGTCCTGCGCGATGTTGCCCTGAATCAGGGATACCGGCAGCGGTTCTCCCGCCGGTTCGCTCCATTCAACGTTGTTCAAAACGTGTCCAGTCATCAGCAACAGCAACGCTGCGATTGCGCCAATGTATTTTTTTCGAGAATGTGCACGCCAGACCCACACCATCTGTACAAACGCTGCACTCAATGCCACACACACGACGCTCGCCAGATACACGCCGCCGACCGGAATCATTCCCGCCAACGGGCTGGGTAACGCCTGTGTGTAGCCCATCGACAACCAGGGCAATCCCGAAAAAAGATGAGCGCGCAACAACTCGGACAATCCCCACAGCGCCGGAATGGTCAGCAAGCGCGCGCCGCCGGTGAAAAACCGCACGGCAAGATAGCCGACCAGCGCCGGATAAAGCGCCATGTAAGCAATCAACAACACCATGAACAACACGGCGACCCATGTCGCCATGCCACCGAAAGTTGTCAGTGCAATGTAAATCCAGTGAATACCGCCGCCGAACAATCCGAGGCCGTAAGCAAACCCCAATGCGAACGCGGTGCGCGGTGCGTCAACGCGCTGCCACAACGCGATCAGTCCGGCCAGCGAGAGGATCGGCAACAACGGCGTCAGATAGGCGAACCCTCCGGGCAATACTTCGGCAGGGAGAAACGCCGGAACCGTCAAAGCGCCGAGGAGCAGCGCGGTGCCACAGTTATAATATTTTTTCATCGGCGATGTTATAAAAAAGACGGTTGACTAAAGCGCATTACGATTTGACCTGTTCGCCCTAAAAAGCATCGGCTCTCTTTTTCCGACTTTCCGGCTTTTTAAACAGCTCATCAATAACGGGGTCGATTTTTTCTTTCGTCCCAGCCCATTTCGTCAATGCAAGACCACCTCCACCTGCAAGATGATATTCAGCTTCGGCAATTTTCTTTCCGCCTTTTTCTATCCTTATCTCAGCATGGCTTAAATAAGGCTTAAAATCCCAAGAACGCAATGCCGTGTATGTCAATATAAATTCGCAGTTAGCGCCGGTTTCTTTTGAAAAAACTTCCGTCGTTACCCCGTGGCGAGCAAAACCTTCTTGTAAAACCTGAATAAAGTCAGAAACCTTTACATCAGGGTTTTCGCGTATGCACACATGCTTCATTCCCAGATCAGGATCAACTTGTGTAACCTGGATAGAGGTACACGCGGAAATTACAGGCAAGAGGGCAACAATAAGAATTCTTCTAGGCATAACGTTTCCATAGTTAAAAAAAAAACAAAAGACTTCCAGAAATCACTCCCTGGCTCTTTTCACTTTTTCCGCGCCGACTTTGTTTACTTGCAATGTGTGCAGTCGGCGGCTGTCCACGCGCGTCACGCGAAAGCGGAAGCCGTCGAGCGTGATGGCTTCGCCGCGTTTCGGCAAACGACCCAGCGCGTGCAGCACCAGGCCGCCGACGGTATCGACTTCTTCGTCGGAAAACGTCGTGCCGAACTGTTCGTTGAAATCGGCGATTTCGGTGTGCGCTTTGACGCGGTAGCTGCCGTCTTCCTGCGCGATGATGTTGGTTTCGGCATCGTCGAAATCGTATTCGTCCTCGATGTCGCCGACGATTTGTTCGAGCACGTCTTCGATGGTCACCAGCCCCGACACGCCGCCATACTCATCGACGACGATGGCGATGTGGTTGCGGTTGGCGCGAAATTCGCGCAACAACACGTTGAGCGGCTTGCTTTCCGGCACGAACACGACCGGTCGCAACGTGTCACGCAGATCGAAGGTTTCGGGATTGGCGTAATAATTGAGCAATTCCTTTGCGAGCAAAATGCCGATCACGTCGTCCTTGCTCTCGCCGATGACCGGAAAACGCGAGTGCCGCGTTTCGATCACGAACGGGATGAAGGATTCGGGATCGTCTTCGATATCGAGGCAATCCATTTGCGCGCGCGGAATCATGATGTCGCGCACGGTGCGTTCGGAAACATCGAGCACGCCTTCGATCATCGACAGCGCGTCGGCATCGAGCAGTTTTCGCTCAAATGCGCCGCGCAGCAATTCCTGCAAGTCCTCCTGCAATTCCTCGCGGTTTTCGGGTTCGTGAAAAAGAAACGCGGAGATGCGTTCCTTCAGAGTCGGTTTGTGTGAGAGAGACGAATGACGTTTAGGCTCTGGGTCCATGGAATACGCCGGGATCAATCCCGGAAAGTGTCAGAATAGGGGTCAGGATACCCTAAATGAGCGAGAATTGCAGTCTCGCGGGCTTCCATTTTTTGGGCTTCGCGGTCATTTTTGTGGTCATACCCCTGTAAATGCAACAAACTGTGCACCACCAGATGCGCACAATGGGCGCGCCAGGGCTTGCGCTGCGCCCCGGCTTCGCGCAACAGGACGGGCATGCACAACACGATGTCGCCTGCGTAGTCAAGCGCATTCTGCCCATAAGAAAACGTCAGCACATTGGTCGCATAATCCTTGCCGCGAAAATGGCGGTTCAATTCGCGTCCTTCCCGCGTATCGACAAAACGCAGGGTCACGTCGGCGCTGCCTTTCAGCGCCGCCAGCGCCCAGCGCCGCAACGTCGCGCGCACCGGAATGGGATGTCTGGACGCTTGTTGAATGCACAACGTCAATGTCGGCGCTTTAGGCGATGGTTTCATGAGCGTGACGCTTTCGTTGGTAAACGGCGCGATTGCTGGCGTGTTGTGCTATCGCCCTTTTCGTATTTTGCGTATGCTTCAACGATGCGCTGCACGACCGGATGGCGCACCACGTCAACGCTGGTGAAGGTCGAGAACGCGATGCCGGAAACGTTGCGCAAAATGATTTCGGCTTCGATCAAGCCCGACCGCTGGGCACCCGGCAAGTCGATCTGCGTGATGTCGCCGGTCACCACCACTTTCGCGCCAAAACCGACGCGCGTCAAAAACATTTTCATTTGTTCCGGCGTGGTGTTCTGCGCTTCGTCGAGAATGATGAATGCGCCGTTCAAGGTGCGCCCGCGCATGTACGCCAGCGGCGCAATCTCTATCGTTTGCCGTTCGAGCAAACGCAGCGTTTTATCGAAGCCGAGCAAATCGTAAAGCGCATCGTACAACGGTCGCAGATACGGATCGACTTTCTGCGCCAGATCGCCCGGCAAAAAACCCAACCGCTCGCCCGCTTCTACGGCAGGTCGCACCAACACGATGCGTTGCACCGCGTCGCGTTCGAGCGCATCGACCGCCATCGCCACCGCCAGATAAGTTTTACCGGTGCCGGCGGGGCCGATGCCGAAGGTGATGTCGTGCGCGGCAATCGCGTCGAGATAGGCTTGCTGATTCGGCGTGCGCGCTTTCAACGCCGTTTTGCGCGTGTGCAAATGTGTCACCGTTGCCGGTGTCAATGCCTCTGCGTCGTTTGCGCTTTCCACCGCTCTCTCCATCGCACTTTCTACCAACGCTAACTGCACTTCCTCCAAACTCAACGATCGTTTGGCCTGCGCATACAAGGTTTGCAAAACCGCCGCCGCCCGTTCGGTGTCCGCCGCCGCGCCCTGAATGTGAAACGTTCCGTGCCGATGTTGAAGCGTCACCCGCAGCGCCGTTTCGATTTCCCGCAGATACGACTCCATCGGCCCGCACAAATATTGCAGCCGTTTTCCCGTCGTCGGCAGTTCGAGACAAAGCTCAGAGGTCATCGCTTTCCTTTTCTGGTTCATGGTTTCCTTTCAACTTCCTTCCGTGCAGCGCAACGGCTCAAGGTGTCGTCCGCACCATCGCCGCTTGCAGCGCCTGCGTCAATAATACCCGAACCTCCTCCAGATGCGCGATGGTTTCCGGCGTTACTTTTTTCGCCGCTCGCATTTGAGTCTGCCGTTTTTCAATCGCCGCTTTGAGTTGCCCCGCTTCCAGACGAAGCAAAGCGCGGGCATCCGCCGGATACGTCGGCGACACGGCCAGCAACGGCGCCGCAATGCGACGGGCGTGTTCGCGTTGCAGATTGCGGCGCACCAGCAGAATGTCGCCGTTGTCTTTCAGCTCGCTCCAGATCGCCTGCCGCAAGGTTGCGTGCAGTTCGCCGAGCGTCAACACATCATCGCTTGCCGCGCTCTTCGCCAGATTGTTCAGCAAACGTTGCGCCGTCCGCTCGCTCATCAACGGATCGAGCGCCCTTTTGTGCAGCGACAACACCATTTGATCGACCGCCACATCGGTCGTCACCATCGGCGCGCCCAATATTTTCGCGTTGTGTCTGTCAAACGCGCTCGCCGCCAGTTGCCGCAGAAACATCGGCGAGAACGCGATGCTGTCCGCCGACAACACCTCATGCGCCAGGAAGTGCAACGCCTGCCGCTGCTGCGCCGCCGTCACCGGCGTCAACGGGTCCACCGCATCACCGGCACGCGCCGCTCGCAAACGCGCACCGCCGACATAGCGCGACGCGAAGGTCACCGCCTGCTCCGCACCCCTCATCCCGCGAGTGAAATTGCGCCGCAACAAAGCGTAGCGTGTGCCCTCGGGCAAGGTCATCGCTTCGCTGCGCGCCCACAATTCTTTGGAAAGCGTCATCCGTTTTTGCGCATACGCCAGCGGATCGTTCCCCAGATCGCTCTGGTTCACATCGGGATCGAGCGCAGACGGAAACGCATCTTCATCGGTCGCATAAACCAGTTGCGGATCGTCGATCCCGCGTTGCGCAATCCGCGCCAACGCTTCCGCTTCCTCGTCTTCCGACCATGTGCTGTAAGCGTATTCGATCGCCCAATAATCGTAAGGACCGAGCGTCGTCATCTGATAAGCGCCCTGCGGCTGATCGGACAGCGCCAGATTCCAGGGCAGATACTCCATGATCGAACCGCCCAGTCCGTGTTCCTCCGTGAACGCCTTGTCGCCCAGTTGCGTTTCGTTGTACACCGTGGATGCCTGAAAATTGTGACGCAAGCCGAGCGTGTGGCCGACTTCGTGCATCGTGATGCTTTTCAGAAAATCGAAAACGAAGCGTTGCGTTGCGTCGTCATCCGGCACCACATCGCCGCGCAACGCCAGCAACGACATCCCGAACTGCGCTTCCTGCATCGCCGTCGTGCCGACCATGCACGCATGCCCCGACGACGCGCCGCCCATTCTTCCTGAAAGAATTTCGGCGCTCGCTTCACTCGCATGACCGCCGTCAATCGCTTCGCTGAAAATCGACGCGACCGCCCGCACCTGACTGGCGTCGAGTCCAATGTCGGCATCGAGAATTTCGCCGGTGCGCGGATCGACGACGGAAGGACCGATGCCGCCGAACGCTGTTTTCGCCGTCGTCAGCCAGCGGATCGACGGTCGCCGCAAATCGCTGGTCGAAAACGTCGCGTCCTCCGGTTCGATCTCGACACGAATCGCGTCCTTGAAACCGATGCGCTCAAACGCCTTGTTCCATTCCAGCACGCCTTCCTGAATCGGTTGGCGGTAACGCAGCGGAATCGTCCGATCCAGCCAAAACGTGATCGGCGTCACCGGCTCGGAAAGCGCCGCGTCGGGGTCTTTCTTCTCAAGCCGCCAGCGATGAATCACGCGAACAATCGGCAAGCGTGCATCGTTGTCGGTGAAATCCAATTTTTCGGTCAGGAAGAAACCGACACGCTCATCCGCCAGACGCGGCTTCATCGGCGTTTCCGGCAACGGCGCCAGCGAATAATGGAAACCGAGAAAAAGACTGCGCACATCCGGCAACACCGACGGCAATGTCGGCGCGCCGCCCGGCGACGGCGGTGTCGGTTCTGCGCCGGGGTGCCCCATCGGCGGCATCGCAATCCGCGACAGCGTGTAATGCGCGTTGACATCGAAGGTCAACAGTTCGTCCGTCGCTTTCGCGTCGGCGAGATACGAATGACGCGCATCAAAGGCGTAACTTTGCCGGTAACCCTGCTCAAGCGCGTGCGCCGCCGCAGGCATATCGTTGACGAACAACGCATTCGCTTCCACCAGGATCGCGCCGCGTTCAGGATGCGGCTGCGATGCGAACGGCGCGCTCGCCAGCAAGCTGTCGGAAAACGAACGTGCGACGGCGCGTGCTTCCGGCGTTTCCGGCGCAGCGGTATAGAGCATGTTTCTTTTGAGCATCTGCACCGTTCGCCCGACTTTGCGAAACTGAACGACACCGTACAGCCCCGCCGGATACGTCATCATGCCGCCGAAAAAACGCTTTTCGCCGATGCCGCGATCAAGATTCGATTTGAGATAAAACAGCCGGTCGAAATCTTCCGGCATCAATTCGATCCACACCTTGTCGTCTTTCCGGTAGAGCTTCAAAAAACCGTCAAGCGCTTCCGCATCCTCGATCACTTTCGCAAACAGCGGCTCTTTGCCGGAGGGCTTGGCCTCGGCCTTTTTGGCGGCATCATTGCTGTCGCTGGTGTTTTTGGCGTCACCGCCGTTCTGAGCCGCCGCCGGCGTTTCGTCCTTCGCGCTCTTTTCATCTTCAGGCAACGGGCCGGTGCTCGCACACGCCGTCAGCCAGAACACACACACCAACACACTCCACCGCATTTTCATTCGCACGCTTTCGTTCTCTCTTGAATCGCTCATATCCGTTTTCATGCCGCCACCTGCTCGCCGCGCAGCGAATGCGGCAGCGCCGCCGTGATGGTCACATCGATGTAGCGACCGATCAACGCCGCATCACCGGCAAAATTCACCACGCGGTTGTTGTCGGTGCGCGCCTGCAATTCCTGCGGGTCTTTCACCGCCGGGCCGGTGACCAGAACGCGCTGCGTCGATCCCACCATCGTTTCGCTGTAGGCGCGGTATTGCGCATCGAGCAAGGTTTGCAACGCTTCAAAACGCTGCTGCTGAACCGCGCGCGGCACCTGCTCGTCAAGCTCCGCCGCCGGTGTTCCGGGACGCGAACTGTAAATAAAATTGAACGCGCCATCAAACTGCACATCACGCACCAGCTTCAACGTCGCCTCGAAATCGGCGTCGGTCTCGCCGGGAAAGCCGACGATGAAATCGGAGGTCAACGACAACTGCGGTCGCACCGCCCGCAGCTTGCGCACAATCGACTTGTATTCAAGCGCCGTGTAGCCGCGCTTCATCGCCGCCAGAATGCGGTCGGAACCCGATTGCACAGGCAAATGTAACTGCGACACCAATTTCGGCACTTTGCCGTAAACGTCGATCAAACGCGCCGACATCTCGCACGGATGCGATGTCGTGTAGCGCAACCGCTCGATTCCCGGCACCTCTGCCAGATATTCGAGCAATTCCGCCAAGTCGGCTGTTTCCGCCGTATCCCCCTTTTTACCACGATAAGCGTTGACATTCTGTCCCAGCAGCGTGATCTCCTGCACGCCCTGATCGGCCAGATCGGCAACCTCCACCAGCACGTCCTCGAAAGGCCGCGAGATTTCTTCGCCGCGCGTGTAAGGCACCACGCAATACGTGCAGTATTTGCCGCACCCTTCCATGATCGACACGAACGCCGACACACCCTCGACGCGCGGCGGCGGCAAATGATCGAACTTCTCGATCTCAGGAAAACGAATGTCCACCTGCGACCGGCCACTCACCCGTTTGGCGGCGATCAATGCCGGCAAACGGTGCAAAGTCTGCGGGCCGAACACCACATCGACGAACGGCGCCCGTCGCACAATCGCCTCGCCTTCCTGCGACGCCACACAACCGCCGACACCGATAATCAACTCCGGCTTGTCTTTCTTCAACAAACGCACACGCCCCAGATCGTGAAACACCCGTTCCTGCGCCTTCTCGCGCACCGAACAGGTGTTGAACAAAATGATGTCGGCCTCTTCGGGTCGCTCCGTCAACGCCACGCCTTCCGAGTCGGCGAGAAGATCGGCGATACGCGCCGAATCGTATTCATTCATCTGGCACCCAAACGTGCGCAGGTACAGTTTTTTCATCATCGGAAAAAATGCAAAACCAAAAGCGCATTTTAACCGCAAAGAACGCAAAAAGTTTTTCACGCGGAGACGCGAAGCGCGCGGAGAAAAAACCGTTTAACCACGAAAAGCGCAAAAAAACACGAAAGAAAAAAGTCCCTTCGTCCAGTCATTCCCGCGAAAGCGGGAATCCAGGAACATGTTCTCACAAAGACGAAAACCTCGCTTTTTTGGCGATAAAAACGTTGGAAAACGTGAGGTTTGGAAGGGCTGGATTCCCGCTTTCGCGGGAATGACGGAGTTCTTCTTCGCGCCTTCGCGGCTTCGCGTGAGATGATGCTTCTCTGATCCCTGACCTCTGATCCCTAATCCCTGATCACCCGGCGCTATAATGGCAACTCCGTTTCCGCCACCCCGTCCATGCTCGGACTCGAACAATCGTTGCTGTTTCTCGCCGCCGCCGTGCTGCTGACGCTCGCGCCCGGTCCCGACAACCTGATGGTCGTCAGCCTCGGCATGGCGCGCGGTCGCCGCGCCGGTGTCGCCTTTGGGCTGGGCTGCGCCCTCGGCTGCCTGAGCCACACCTTGCTGGCCGTGCTCGGCGTCTCCGCTGTCATTGCCGCCTCGCCCCAGGCGTTCATGGCGCTGCGGATCATCGGCGGCGTTTACCTGATCTGGCTTGGCGTCAACGCGCTGAAAAGCACCTGGCGGCGTCCCGTCGCACCCATCGTGGTCTCCGCCGAAACGTCCTCCGTTTCATTGACGCCGACATTCCAGCAGGCAGGCGCATTGACACTGTTCACGCGCGGACTGATCGCCAACGCGGTGAACCCGAAAGTCATCCTTTTCTTTCTGGCCTTCCTGCCGCAATTCGTCGAACCGGCGCGCGGCGGTGTCGGCTTGCAACTGGCGTTGCTGGGGTTGTTGTTCACGATGCAGGCCGTGCTGATTTTCTCGACCATCGGATTCCTCGCCGGCAGCCTCGGCCAGCGTCTGGCGCGCGACCCGCGCATCGCGCTCTGGCTCGACCGCCTCGCCGGCGTGGTTTTCATCGGATTGGGTTTGCGGTTGTTGGGGGCTTAACAGATGTCAGATGTCAGATATCAGATGTCAGATGTCAGAGGTCAGGGATCAGAAAAGCGTCATTGCGAGGAACGAAGTGACGAAGCAATCCAGCGCGTAGCCCGGATAAGCGAAGCGCAATCCACCATTCGCAGCGCGTAGCCCGGATAAGCGAAGCGCCATCCGGGAATCAAAAAATATTATCTGACCACAAAGAACGCAAAGAGCGCAAAAAAAATCGTCATTCTGCGCGTGTAGGGGCGTAGCCCGGATAAGCGAAGCGCCATCCGGGAACCAAAAAATATTATCTGACCGCAAAGAACGCATAGAGCGCAAAAAAAATCGTCATTCTGCGCGTGTAGGGGCGTAGCGCGTAGCCCGGATAAGCGAAGCGCCATCCGGGGATCAAAAAATATTATCTGACCGCAAAGAACGCATAGAGCGCAAAAAAATCGTCATTCTGCGCGTGAAGGGGCGTTGGGTGGATAAGCGAAGCGCAATCCACCGTTTGTAGGGGCGGGTTTCAAACCCGCCCTTTTTGTTTTTGTGCGAAGGCGCGAAGGCGCGAAGAAGAACTCGTCATTCTGCGCGAAGTCGCAGCGCGTAGCCCGGATAAGCGAAGCGCCATCCGGGGATCAAAAAATATTATCTGACCGCAAAGAACGCATAGAGCGCAAAGAAAATCGTCATTCTGCGCGTGAAGGGGCGTAGGGTGGATAAGCGAAGCGCAATCCACCGTTTGTAGGGGCGGGTTTCAAACCCGCCCTTTTTGTTTTTGTGCGGAGGCGC